>JADLEQ010000042.1 GCA_020846005.1 Polyangiaceae bacterium | reverse complement strand
GTGGGCCATCGGCCTCGGCATCACCGGGAGGCCGGGCGACCCGTGGAGCGCCTTGCAGGAGACCCGGCGTCTCGTCGCGCACCACGCGGCGCTCACGAAGATGGACAACGACCTCACGTCGAGCTGGCCGACGTGGCTGTTCGCGTACCGCCCCATCGTGCTCTTTCTCCGCGGCGACGGCGAGTCGGTGCGCATGGTGACGAGCCTGGGCAACCCGCTCGTCTGGATCGGATCGTCGGTGGCGATGATCGGGACGTTCGCCGCGCTCCTGTGGAACGGCGCGCGCGCCACGCTCGCCGAGGACGCGGAGGCTCCCGCCGGCGGCGCCTACTGGGCGACGCAGGGCCGCGGGTCGCTGGTGTTGCTCCTCGGGTGGCTGAGCTTCCTCGCGCCGTGGATGCTCAGCCGGCGCGACCCGTACATCTACCACTACCTCCCCTGCTACTTCTTCGCCGTCGTGTCGCTCGGGTCGATGGTGGCGTGGGTCGCCGAGCGCCGGCGCGCGCTCGGCCTGCTCGGGGTGGTGCTGGCGCTCGTCGTCTCGGGCTTCTACGCTCCCGTCTGGGGGCAGCTCCAGGTGACGCACGCCGGCCTCGAGGCGCGGCTCCCCTTCCCGAGGTGGCGATGAGCGGCGAGGCCCCCGCGGAGCGCGCGACGCAGTCCGCCGCCCGGGGCGAGGCACCCCCGCGCCGCGGCGCGAGCGTCCCGGGACGGGAGTGGGCGCTGCTCGGCGCCGGGCTGATCCTGGCGGGCGCGGGCTTCCTCTACCGCGGCTCACCGAGGGCGGGCGGGACGCTGGTGTGGGCGGATCTCACGCTCGTGCCCGACGACGCGAACCGCCTCGCCTGCGCGTCCGCGCACGACTTCTCGGGGTTTCGCTGCGCGCACGGGCCCGACGGCGCGCGCGTGCCGGAGCTCGCGCGGCCCCTCGTGCCCGCGGTCACGACCGGGCGGGAGCTCTACTTCGTGGCCGGCCTGTTCCAGGACCCGGACCTCGCGCGCCACCTGGCGAGCGCTCGGGCGCGCCCGAACGAGCGGTTCACGGTGAGGTGTCAGCTCCGCTTGATCGAACGCACGCGCGAGCTGCGGGTGCGCTTCCACCTCGACACTCCGTTCGCCCCGGCGGAGCCGGGGTGGGTCGCGGACGCGGTGTCATGCCACCTCCCCTCGAAGCCGTGACGGTGCAGCCGACCCGCGGCGGCGCCACCAGTTCCCTGACCACCACCCGCCATGTCGACCTCAGCCGTCCCCTTTGAAGTCGCCGCGGTGCACGCCACCGCCCACGTCCCCGTTACGCGCCCGGAGGCGAGCGCCCGGGAGGTGAAGCGCTCGCTCGAGGGCCGCCGCTTCGAGTCGGCCAGCCAGGTCGTGGTGTGCCAGCGTGACCGGTTCGCCGGCATGCTCCGCATCGAGGACCTGCTGGCGGCGCCCGACGACGCGCGCGTCGCCGAGCTGATGGACGCGACGGCGCCGACGATCCGCCCGGGGGTCGATCAGGAGAAGGCGGCGTGGCTGGCGACCGCTCACGGGGAGTCGGCGCTCGCCGTCGTCGACGACGAGGGCCGGTTCGTCGGGCTGATCCCACCTTCCCGACTGCTCGCCGTGCTGCTCCAGGAGCACGAGGAGGATCTGGCGCGGCTCGGCGGCTTCCTCGAGCGATCGTCCGCGGCCCGCCGGGCGAGCGAGGAGTCGGTGCCACGCAGGTTCTGGCATCGCCTTCCGTGGCTGCTCCTCGGGCTGGCCGGCGCGCTGGTGGCGGCGGACATCGTCGGGTGGTTCGAGTCCCAGCTCGAGCGCAAGGTGCTGCTGGCGTTCTTCTTGCCCGGGATCGTGTACCTGGCGGATGCCGTCGGCACGCAGACGGAGACGGTCATGGTCCGCGGGCTCTCCGTAGGCGTGCGCATGCGACGTGTCGTCGGCCTCGAGCTTCTGACGGGCGTGGGCGTCGGGCTCGCGCTGGCGGCCGCCGCCGGGCCGCTCGTCTACTGGCGGTGGGGCGACGCGGGCGTCGCGACGAGCGTCGCCGTCGCCATCTTCGCGACATGCTCGACGGCGACGCTCATCGCCATGTGCCTCCCCTGGGCGCTCGACCGCGTCGGCGTCGACCCGGCGTTCGGCAGCGGCCCGCTCGCGACGGTGCTCCAGGACCTGCTCTCCATCGTGATGTACTTCTCGATCGCGAGCGCCGCGATCGGCTGAGATCGCTCCGAGCGCCTCAGAGCCCGCTCAGGCGGTAGATTACGCCCTCGGCGACGCTCGAGCCTTCGCGCTGTTGACCCGCGATCAAGTACGCGCCCGCCGGGTCGACCGTGAGGTCGTTCACCGTCGGGTGCCTCAGCCCGAGGAGGTTCGCGAGGCGCACCGCGCCGAGGAACTCGCCCTTCTCCCTCGTCCACAGGCTGAGGCGCTGGTACTTCGAGTCCACCACGCAGATCCCGGGCTGGCAGGGCGCGATCGCCTGCACCCACCCCAGCCGGTCCTCCCCGACGTAGCGCGCCGCCGGGTTGCCGAAACGGAAGCGCTCCTTGCCCTTCGCGTCGAGCGACAGCACCACGCGCGGGGCGTTGGGATCGACCTCCTTGGCGACGATCCCGCCGACCAGGATCTGGTCGTCGACGAAGGCGATGGTGCTGACGTTGGACAGCGGCCCTTTCCGAGCCGGCGTCGCGAGATCCCGGAGCGCCCACGGGCTGCTCTCGCAGCCCGCGGCCGAGAGCTCCACCCGAGTCACCGTGACGACGAAGGCGTGCCCGAGACCCCAGCGCCCCGTCGGGTGGAGGGCGACGATCGATCCCGGACGCGCTCGACACGGGTACTCGAGCTTCCCGTCCCGGCCGACGAGCGCGCCCGCGAAGACGCCGTTCGACACGTAGAGCCTGCCGGAAGCGTCCGTGGAGAGCGCGTGGGCGACCACGTCGAGCGCGAGCGTGCCGTCCGGCGAGACCCGATCGTCGAGCGCGAGCCGGCACTCGGCGCCGGGCGCGATGCGGTAGGCGTGCACCTTCTCGTCTGCGCCCGCGACCCAGAGGCGATCTCCCACCACCCGAACGGCACGGAGGACGTCGCGCGTGCTCCGGTGCACCGGGTTGCCGCCCGTGATCGTGCATGCGCTCGCCGTGATCTCGACGGAGCCGGCGGCCTGCTTCACCGGCTGAGGCGCGAGCGGCTGGCTCTGCGCGACCTGCTCGTCGAACGGCACCGAGGGCGCCCGGCCGGACGGCGACGCCCGCGGGAGCGGCGTGGGAGCGCTGGCAGACGGCGCGGCCGCGGGCGCGGGCCGCTCCCTGCTGCAGCCGCCGATGCCCACC
Organism: Polyangiaceae bacterium; assembly: GCA_020846005.1. GTDB lineage: Bacteria > Myxococcota_A > Polyangia > Polyangiales > Polyangiaceae > JADLEQ01. Next base: position 110,004 of record JADLEQ010000042.1, on the reverse strand, counting down.
GCGAGCGCGCACAGGAGCGCGCCGCGGCGCACAGGGGCCGACTGCCCTACGAAGACGCGGGCCATCTCGACGATCGGCTTCGCACCGCCCAGCCTCGGACGCAAGCCGCGCCGCCGCGACCGCGCCGCCGATCGGTGCAGCCCTTGCGTCGCGATCCCGAGCGACGCCGCGCGCCACCCCGCGTAGGGCCCCGCCACCACGACGACGCCGGTCGTTTCGTGCACCGGCGCGTAGAGGAACGGGCGGAAGGGCCCAGGCAGCGGACGCTGCGCCGAGGAGGGCCTCGCCCGCCTACGTGCCGTCGAACCGACCGGTCGTCGTCGATGGGTCTTGCCGCGCCGCCCGGGCGCGGGTCAGGCGGCGAGGCGCCCGCGCGGGGCTCCGGTCGAACACCGACCGCGCGCTGCAATGGGCGGCGCTCGGCGATCTGCGCGCGGCGACGCCGGAGCCCTCACTCGAGCTCGACCACGACCGGAGCGTGGTCTGACGGCCGCTCGCCGCGACGCGCCTCCACGTCGATGGTCGCCGACCGACAACGAGCGAGGGCGCTCGCGGAGAGCAGCACGTGGTCGATGCGCATCCCCAAATCCCGCTCGAACCCGGCTCCCCGGTAGTCCCACCAGGTGAACGCGCGCTCGGCGTGGTGGTGACGATAGGCGTCGAACAGCCCGAATTCGAGCACCCGGCCGAGCGCGGCGCGCTCCTCGTCGGTGAAGAAGAGCTGGCCGCGAAACCGCTCGGGATCCCACACGTCTCGCTCGTCGAACGCGACGTTGAAGTCGCCCACGACGGCGACGTCCGCCTCGGGCCGGCAGCTCGCGTCGAGCGTCTCCCGCAGCCGCCCGAGCCAGGCGAGCTTGTCGCGGAACGACGGCGACTCGGTGCTCTTGCCGTTGGGGACGTACGCGCAGAGCACCCGGACTCCATCGACCGTCGCGGCGAGGAGGCGCTTGTCCTCCGTCGGCCGGGCGCCGACCAGGCCCACCACCGGATCGCGCAGCGGCCGGCGCGAGAGGATCGCGACGCCGTTGTACGTCCGCTGCCCCGCGGCGGCCACGGTGTACCCCAGGCGCTGGAACGGCTCCGCGGGGAAGTCGTCGTCGACGACCTTCGTCTCCTGGAGGCAGAGCACGTCGGGCTCGTGCCGGCGCACCCAGGCGAGCACGAGCGCCTCGCGCGCTCGGATGGAGTTCACGTTCCAGGTCGCGAGCTTCATCCGGCTGCCTGGGATCCGCGCGCGGCGGGCTCGCCGAGCGCGGCCGTGGTGAGGACGAAGCTCTCCCACCCCTCGGGCGCGTCCGTACCGAGGTACCGGCGATGCAGCTCCTGGTAGGTGGGGTGGCTCACCCTGCCGAAGCCGGCGCGCCCGAGGAGCTGCTCCACCTGCGCCGGCTGGAACGTGAACCTCGAGTAGCTCGCCGCGAGCCAGGCTGGCGCCGCCGCCGCCGCGGCGCACTCGGCGAACAGGCCGGCCACCGCCGCCGGAGCCAGGTAGCCGATGAGCCCCTCGGCCACGAAGAGGGTGCCGGCGCCGGGACGGAGACCGGCCGCGCTCAGCGTGGCGGCGAGCCCCGGGCCAGCGAGATCCACGGCCAGCGTGCGGACGAACGCCGGCAGCGGCGTGCCGTTGGCGGCGAGCCGCACCCGCTTTGCCGCGAGCTGGGCCTCGTGGTCGACCTCATACACCTCGACGCGCCCTCCAGCGAGCTCGGGGAGCCGGAGCGCACGAGAGTCGAAGCCGGCCCCGAGCAGCACGATCGCCTCGCACCCTCGGGCGACCGCGGAGCGGATCTCGTCGTCGAGGAACCGGGTGCGCAGCCTGACGTGCTCGACGAAGAACGGCACGGTGAGGAAGAGACGTCGCGCCTCCGCGCCCTCGGCGGCCCAGAGCGCGGCGTAGCGATCCTCGAACAAGCGATCGCCGGGAGGGCGCCGCCCCTCCTCGGCCCGAACGAACGCGATGGCGGCGGCCGTGCTCGGGGCGTCCACGGACCGCGACCTAGCGCGCGCGCGCCCCCGTCGCCAGCTCCCCCCGGGGCTCGGCGGGCGGCGCGCTCAGAACGAGTACGTCTTGGCGAACAGGCTGGAGCCGTTCCCGGCCAGGTACTCGATCCGAATCGTCGGCGGGTTGGCGTTCGGGTCGGCGTCGAACACGGTCACATTGCTGGTCCCGCTGCGAAACTCGAACTGGGGGCTCGGCAGCGTGGACCACAAGGGATTCGAGCTCTGGTCCCCCGGGCCCATGAGCGCCTCGAGGAGCCCGCCCCACTTCCCCGAGGGCTCCACGCGCTGCACGGAGGCGAGGTGGAAGTCGCCCGAGAGGAAGAGCACGCCCGTGATCCCGGTGTCGACGATGAAATCCAACAGCTTCGCCCGCTGGCTCGGGTACCCCTCCCAGCGGTCGCCGGAGGCGAAGTCGAAGAGGCCAGGGAAGTTCGAGATCGGCACCGAGTTGAGGATGATCTTGAACGTCGCGGTGCTGGCCGCGAGCGACCCGACGAGCCAATCGTACTGCGCCTGGGAGAGGTACTCGGCGGCGGGGCCGTTGCGCGTGCTCGGCTTGCGCTCGCCGCGCGAGTCGAGGACGAAGATCTCGAGCGTGTCGCCCCAGGTGTAGCTGCGCCAGATCCGGTCGGGCGCCACCGGATCGCGGCGGATCGGCAGGTGCTCGAAGAACGTCTGGAACGCAGCGGCCTTCCGAGAGCTGGAGATCGTCTCCGGGTTCCAGTCGTTGTCGACCTCGTGGTCGTCCCAGGTCGCGTAGTGTGCGGTGCTCTGCAGGAGCTCCTGGTACGTCCCTTCGCCGATCTGCGCCGTCCACTCGCTCCGATACTCGGCGAGGGTCTCCGCCGAGTCGTTGTAGGTCGTGTCGCCCGCCAAGAGGAAGAAGTCGAGCCGCTGCTCGCCTCCACGCTGCAGCGCCTCGAACGGCGCGCGCCCGTTGCTCGTGCACGAGGTGCCGCCGAACCGCACCCGCGGGCGGGTGCCCGCGGCGGGCGCCGTGACGAAGCGCCCGATCGGGCTCCGCGCGACGAAGTCGCCAGCGGCGCGCTCGAGGAACACGTACTCGAGCTCCGTCAGCGCGGGGAGCCCCGTCACGTCGACGTGGACGTAGCCCTCGGGGCTCGGCACCGGAGAGCTCTCGTGCAGGACGATCGCCTTGCCCGGCGCGGTCGCTGCGTACACGCGCGCGACGAGCTCGGTACCGGCGTGCAGGGTCCACAGCATCACGGAGCTGGCGGTCGCGTCGCCCGCCTGGATCCCCGCGGGGAAGGTCGTGTCGCTCTGCGGGAGGGCGGCGGGATCGAAGTCGATCTCCGTGCCGGTCACGCCGCCACCGCCCGCGCTGCCGCCGCCACCGCCCGCCGCGCCCGCGCTGCCACCCGTCGCGCCCGCGCCTGCGCTGCCGCCCGTCGCGCCCGCGCCTGCGCTGCCGCCGGTCGCGCCCGCGCCTGCGCCGCCGCCCGTCCCCGCGCCGCCGGTCGCGCCCGCGCCCGCGCTGCCGCCCGTCGCCGCGCCGCCGGTCGCGCCCGCGCCCGCGCTCCCGCCCGTCGCCGCGCCGCCGGTCGCGCCCGCGCCCGCGCTCCCGCCCGTCGCACCCGCGCTGCCGCCTGTCGCCGCGCCGCCGCCACCGCCGTCGCCGCTGCTGCCGCAGCTCGGGAGCAACGCCACGCCGATCGCCAGTACCGCGCTCGAAGTCCGCCTCGACATGCGGCGCAGGATAGCCGACGCGGGAGTCGGGCGCGACACGGCGGCGAGTGACGCTCGCGCGACGCCCGCTCGACCAGCGCGCGACGGCTGGACGACCGAGGGGTGGAGCCGCGGGAGGCGCCCGGCTAAGTTGAGGCGATGACGGCGACCCCGACGGCTGCTGGCGACACGCTCGCGCGCGACCGCGCCGACGCGCGGCTGCTTCGCTTCGGGGTGGCGTTCGTGTGGATCGCCACCGGGTTGCTCGTCGTCCACCCGCTGTACCGCTCGATCGGCGCTGCCTACCTGCTCCGTCTCGGGCTCCCGGAGTGGCTCATGGTGGCGACCTGCGCGCTGGAGGTGGCGCTGGGAGTCCGGGTCGCGCTCGGCCCGGCCACCGAGTGGTGGACGCTCCTGCAGGCGTCGATGGTGGCCACCTTCACTGCGCTGCTGGCGGTGGTCGACCCCTGGCTGCTGGTCAGCCCGTTCGGGATGCTGACGAAGAACCTCCCGTTCGTGGCCGCGGTCGTCGCCGCGTGGCTGCTGGAGCGCGAGGGGGCGACCCCTCGCGCGCGGTGGCTCGTCCGCGGCGGCGCCGCGATGGTGTGGATCACCGAGGGGCTCTTCCCGAAGCTGCTGTTCCAGCAGGCGTCGGAGCTGGGGATCGCGGAACAGATGGGCGTCGCGGCCGGGCGCCCCGAGCTCTTCGTGGGCGCGCTCGGTGTGGCACAGCTCGCGTCCGGGGTGGCCGTGCTCGCGCTGCGGGGGCGGCTCCGGCGCCTGGTGCTGAGCTGCCAGCTGGTGGGGCTGGTAACGCTGCCGCTCTTCGTGACGTGGTTCGTGCCCTGGCTGTGGGTGCATCCCTTCGGGCCGCTCACCAAGAACGCCCCGCTGCTCGCCTGCACCTGGCTCCTCCTCCGCCGCGACGCGGACTGGGCGTAGGCGATGCTGATCGCGGTCGTGAAGCTGGTGCACGTCCTCGCCGCGGTGCTGTTCCTCGGCACGGGCCTCGGGAGCGCGTACTACAAGCTGCGCGCCGCGAGGTCGGGGCAGCTCGCCGTGATCGCGTGGTGCGACGCCGAGGTCGTGCGCGCGGACTGGGTGTTCACCGTGCCCGCCGGCCTGCTGGTCCCGGCGACGGGGCTGTGGCTCGTCGAGCTCTACGGGATGACGCTGGCGGTGCCCTGGGTGTGGCAGGGCCTGCTCGGCTACACCGTAGCCGGGCTCACCTGGCTGCCGGCGGCCGCCCTCCAGCTTCGCATGCGCGCGGCCTCCGCGGTGGCGCTCCGCGATGGGGCGCCGCTCGGCCCGGCCTGGCACCGCGCGCAGCGCATCTGGATGTTGCTCGGCGTGCCGTCCTTCGCCGCGACCCTCGCCGTGGTGTGGATGATGGTGTCGAAGCGCGCGCTGTGGTGATCCCGGCGCGCGCTCAGCCGAGCCCGCCCACGCGAGGCGCCGGAGCAGCCGGGAGCCAGGGCGCGACGCGCGCCTTCCACGCCTCGAGATCGGCGAGCGCCCGCTCCGCCATCGCCTCATGGCGAGCGCGTTTGCGCAGGCGGGCCCCGTCCCAGGGCGCGAAGTGGGCGAAGATCACGTTGGAGGGCTGGTAGTCCGCCGACGGGGTGCGCAGATGCGCGAGGATCGCGCCGTGCGCCGTCGTCCCCGGCGGAGCGGTGGTCTCCCTCCCGGCCAGGCGCTCTCCGAGGAACCAGGCCGCCAGCCAGCCGCACGCCGCGCTCTCCACGTAGCCCTCGGTGCCCGCGAGCTGCCCCGCGAAGTAGAGACCTGGCTCTCCGCGCAGCGCGAGCGTGTCGTCGAGGAGGGCCGGCGCATCGAGGAACGTGTTGCGGTGCACCGCCCCGTACCGCTCGATCTCGGCGCGCTCGAGCCCGGGGATCAAGCGAAAGACGCGCTCTTGCTCGCCGCGGAGCATCCGTGTCTGGAAGCCGACGAGGTTCCACGCCGTGCCGGCCGCGTCCTCGCGCCGGAGCTGGACCACCGCGTGCGGCCAGCGGCCCGTGCGGGGGTCGGTGAGGCCGACGGGCTTCATCGGACCGAAGGCGAGCGTCTCGACGCCCCGCTCGGCCATCGTCTCGATGGGGAGGCAACCCTCGAAGTACCTCGCCGGCTCGTGGGCGGTCGGCGCGACCTTCTCCGCCGCGAGCAGCGCCTCGACGAACCGCACGTACTGCTCGCGATCGAGCGGGCAGTTCACGTACGCTTGGCGATCTTCGTCGCTGGTGCCCTTGTCCCAGCGCGAGGCGAAGAACACCCGCTCCCAGTCGATGCTCTCCGCCGCGACGATGGGGGCGATCGCGTCGTAGTAGGCGAGCCGGGAGCCGCCGATCCGCCGCTCGAGATCGGCGGCGAGCGCGTCGCCGGTGAGCGGGCCGGTGGCGACGATGCACGGGCGAGCGTCCGGCACCCGCTCGACGACCTCCGGCACCCGCTCGAGGAGCGGCTCCGCCGCGAGCCACGCCTCCACCAGCGCGCTGAACCGCTCGCGATCGACCGCCAGCGCCCCGCCCGCCGGCACGCGCGTGGCGTCGGCCGCGCGCAGGATGAACGAGCCGAGCCGTCGCATCTCCTCCTTGAGCAGCCCGACGGCGTTCGCCAGCGCCGCTCCCCGCAGCGAGTTGCTGCAGACCAGCTCGCACGCGCGATCGGTCGACTGCGCCGCGGTCCGCGCCAGCGGCTTCTGCTCGAGGAGGCGGACCGCGATCCCGCGGGAGGTGAGCTGGAGCGCCGCCTCGCACCCGGCCAGCCCGGCGCCGACGATCGTCACCCGGGGCGGCGCGCTCACGGGACGCCCCGCCGCGGTGCGCGCGTCGCGCCGCCAGACCTGCTCATGGGGCGAGGCGCAGCCCGATCGCCGAGAGCAGCGGCAACCCGCCTCCCTCGACCGTCTCGACGCGGGCGCCGTCGGCGCTGACCACCGCGTCGCTCACCTTGCCCCAGCCGCCGTACGGCGCCCACGCCTCCTCGATGGCGGCGCCGTGGACGAGCACCTCCACCGACGCGCCGGGCGCCCAGCCGGCGTCGTTCGGCACCGTGAGCTTCGCTGGCGGGCAGAGGTGCGTCTCGACGGGCGCCAGGCCCCAGACGAGCGCGAGGGGAGGCGTCGCCTCAAGGGCGCCCGGCACGTGCTCGACCGGGATCGACACGGCACGAAACCCCCTCCGGTCGGCCTGCGCATAGGTGAGCTTGTCGAGGTCCACGTCGGCGTCGGCGGCGAGCCCCAGCGTCACCCCCCCCGACGACACGGTCGCGCCGGCCACGAGCGGCTGGCCGGCGGCGTACGGCGGCAGCGGCGCGGTGGTCACCGTGCCGAGCGCGTAGTCCTCGGCGCCGGCCGGGAGGGGGCGGGCGAGCAGCGCGTGCGTGAGCCCGTCCCCGAACTTGAAGGCGGGCTTCAGCATGTTCTCGTTGGCGCGGACGCCGACCGCACCGTCCCCACCGGTGGTGCCGTTGAAGCAGGACGCCAGCCCGCAGACGAGCACGAGCTGGTCCACGATCGGCGCGCCGCCCACCTCGACGACGGTCGCCGTCACCAGCCCCACGCGCCGAGGGGTCTGCGGCTCGCCATAGCCCGGACCGGGGCACTCCGGCGCGCTCCCCGCCGCACCGCTCGCGCCGCCCGCGCCACCGCTCGCCGCGGTGCCGCCGGTTCCGCCGGTGAGCACCGCGCCGCCGGAGCCGCCGCTCGCGGCGGCGCCCGCCGCCGCGTCGTCGCCGCCGCAGGCCGGGATCCAGATCGCCGCCAGCGCCGCGAACGCCAAGGTCTCGAAGGATCTCATCGTGTCACTCCTCGCCGAGCTTGCGGTAGATGGTGCGGGTCGAGATCCCGAGCAGCTGCGCCGCGAGGGGCTTGTCGCCCCGGGTGTGCTCCAGGGTGACGCGGATCATCGTGCGCTCGATCTCGTCCAGCGGTGTGCCGATGGGGAACGACGGCGCCGCGACCGCGGGCGCCACCGCCCGGGCCACGGCCTCCGGCAAGTCCTCGAGCGACAGCGCCGCGCCCCGACACAGCACCGCGGCGCGTTCCATCACGTTCTCGAGCTCGCGGACGTTGCCCGGCCAGGGATGATCGCACAGCCGCTGCAGCACCTCGGGTGGCACCTCCAGGCGGGCGCGCGAGTTCTTCTTGCAGTAGACGCCGAGGAAATGGTCGACGAGGAGCGGGATGTCCTCGCGCCGGGTGCGGAGCGGCGGCGCCGTGACCGAGATCACGTCGAGGCGGTAGAAGAGATCTTCTCGGAAGCGGCCGGTCTCGACCTCGGCGGCGAGATCGCGGTTCGTCGCCGCCACGATCCGCACGTCGGCGCGCGTGGTCTGGCCGCCGATCGGCTCGTACTCGCCCTCCTGCAGCACGCGCAGGAGCTTCACCTGCACGGCGGGGGCGAGCTCGCCGATCTCGTCGAGGAAGAGAGTCCCGCCCCGCGCGCGCGCGAAGCGGCCCTCACGCCGCCCCACCGCCCCGGTGAACGCGCCCTTCTCGTGCCCGAACAGCTCCGCCTCGAGGATGCTCTCGGGGATCGCCGCGCAGTTGACGGCGACGAAGGGGCCCGCCGAGCGTTGGCTGCGGGCGTGGATGTAGCGCGCGATCAGCTCCTTGCCCGTCCCGCTCTCCCCCAGCACGAGCACCGTGGCGCTCGACGGCGCGGCCTGCGTGGCGACCTCCAGGACACGCCGGAGCGCCGCGCTCTGCCCGACGATCTCGCGCGGCGAGAGCAGTGCGAGCTCCTGCCGGAGCGACCGGTTCTCGACCACGAGGCGCTGGCGCTCGGCCGCCTTGCGCACGCTCTTCACGATGGCGCGGCGCTCGAGGGGCTTCTCCACGAAATCGTACGCCCCCTCGCGCATGGCCTGGACCGCGACCTCCACGGTGCCGTACGCCGTCATCACGACGACCTCGGTGTCGGGCGAGATCTCCTGGAGGGCTCGCAGGAGCTCGACGCCGCTGGCGCCGGGCATCATGAGATCGGTCAGCACGACCTGGACGCGGTGCTTGCGCACGAGCTCGAGCGCGCGCCGCGGGCCGTCCGCCGTGAGGACGCGGAGGCCCTCGCGCTGGAAGATGCGCTCGAGCGACGCCACGTTGCCGGGCTCGTCGTCGACCACGAGCACGGTGAGGTCGGGCCCGGCGTTCGCCGCTGCGCCGGCGCCGGACGGCGGCTCGCTCGAGCGCGGCGGGTCATCCACGCGCGAAGTGTCCCGTCGCTGCGCGGCGTGTCAAGGCAGATGCGCGACGCAGGAGCGCGCGGGCGGACGCCCCGAGGCCAGGTCGTCTGCCCGGTCCCACGCGGGCCGGAGAGGAGGAACGATGGCCGCGGCGACCTCGGCCGACGGCCGCAGCGGTCGCGGTCGACCACGCCGTCATCCTGGCCCATGCCCACGCGCGCGCCGTCGAGCGCGTGGCCGGCGGAGGGGCGCGAGCCCGAGCGCCGCGCCGAACGCGGCCCAGCCGCCCGCCGGCGGGCGCGCCCCCGCGCGGCAGGAGCACCCGGCATCCTCCGACGCACGCGCGCCTGGGCCGGCCGTCGCGCCGCTCGACCCCGCCACACCGCCGCTCGCCGCGCCGCCTCCGGCAGCGACCGCCCCGGTCCCGTCGCCGCCGGCCCCGCCGCTCCCCGTCCCCGTACCTCCCACACCCCCAGTACCCACACCCCCAGTACCCACACCCCCAGCACCCACACCCCCAGCACCCACACCCCCAGCACCCGCGCCCCCAGCACCCGCGCCCCCAGCACCCGCGCCCCCAGCGCCGCTTCCCCCCCCCCCCACGGCCCCGCTCCCCGCCACACCGCCCCCCCCGGCGCCCCCGGCGCCGCCCGTGCCGGTACACGACCCTCCCGCGCGCAGCACCTGGACGTCCTCGCCGTAGAAGAAGCGCAGGATGTCCAGGTGCCCATAGCTGCGGCCGCTCTCGAGGCAGCGCGCGCCCCACTGGCTCATGCACCCGCGGTTCTGGCCGAAGCCCGGCGGCCCGACGTACCCGAGCGCCGTCTGCTCGACGAGCGCGCCCGACTTCCCCTCGTTGTAGGTCACCCAGTGCTCTGTCGCGCCGCTCGACCCGACGCAGCTCGGCGGCGCGACGCCGGGGTCGCCGGCGACGTAGAAGCCGTACGTCAACATGCCGCCGTAGGCGAGGTACTGGCCTCGCGTCTCCGCGACCGCCTGGTACGCGAGCGCGCCGGGCGTGGCGGCGCACGTGTACACCTGACAGCCTTGGCCGTCGCAGATCGAGCCGTCCTCGGCCATCGCATAGTAGGCGACGGAGCGCGCGGCGATGGCCTGTGCCTTCAGCGCCTCGAGCCCCGCGCCGCCGTTCTCGCAGGTGATGACGTGCGGCAGGTAATCGTCCTCGGCGGCGAGCGTGCCGCGCCCCTCCACGACGATGTCGCAGTAGGCCTCGGGCAGCGGCGCGGCCACCGGAGCCGCGCTCCGACCGATCGGCGAGGTGTCCTCCGCGGAACCACAGGCCGCGAGGGCGAGGGCACCTCCGGCAGGGAGCACCAGGCGACCGAGCCACCGCATCCGTCGATTGTCCTCGATCGGTGGAGCGCCCGCCAGGGCTGCGTCGGTGCTCGGCTCACCCGGCCCGGGCGGGCCGTCCCCGACCCCGGCCGCCAGCCCCCCGCCGTGCACCGCGCGCCGCACGAAGCGCGCCGCACGAAGCGCGCCGCATGAAGCGCGCCGCATGACGCGCGCTGCATGAAGCGCGCGCGCGCCTCGTCCGAGGGGACGCCTTGCGCGGCGCGCGAGCGTGGGCGACGCTCTTGGCTGGTTGCGCCTGTCGGCGCGGGACGACGAGAGGACGGCACGATGACCTTCCGAGCTACCCTGGCCGCGGCGCTCTCCGGCGCACTCGCGCTCTCCGCGGCCGACCCCACGGCCCAGGCGACCGGCTCGCTGAAGGGGCGAGTGCGGCTGTCCAAGGACCTGGGGCTCCAGGTCGATCCGCTCCTCCGCCCCTACCTGTCGAGCGACGGCGGCATCGGCCGGGGCACGGCGTGGCTCGAGCTCTGCGAGGACCCGGCGTGCAAGCGGGTCGCGCACTCGGTCCAGATCCCAGGGCTCGTGGACTACGTCCTGAGCTCGGGGTTTCCCAAGGACTTCACCCTCCCGGGGCTGCCGGCTGGCACGTTTCACGCGCGCGTCGGCCTCGACACCGCTCGCAGCCAGGCCTACGCGAGCTCATACGCGACGGACCAGGCGTTCGGTCCGTTCGACTTGGTGCTGTCCCAGGGAGCCGATCCGCGCCCGTCGGCGCGGGCGAATCCCCCGGCGGCGACCGTCCAGATCACCCTCGGCGGCGCCCAGCCGGTCGACCTGGGGACGCTCGTGCTCGGCACGCTGCTGTTGCCGGACCAGGCCGTCCCGGCGCCGGCGGAAGCCGGCTGGCTGCTGGCGGCGGCGAGCGGCTCGGCCTCGTACCGCAACCACGTGAAGATCGTCGACACAGCTACCTGGAAGCTCGCGCCGCCCGCCGTCCCACAGGTGGCCGGCGCGGACTTCCAGGGGGATCTGTGCGGGTTCGTGCGCGGCGAGGGATCGACGCTCTACGTGATCGGGGTCGGCAACGACGGCGCGCGGGTGTTTTCCTTCGACGTGGGGAAGCGCGCGTTCGCGTCGGCGGCGCCGCTGTGGATCCCCCACCCCGACTGCAAGGGCGGCACGTGCCCGGCGAGCCCGAGCCCCACGGCGTACCCGTGGGTGTGTCGTGGCACGACGGTGAAGAAGGGGAAGAAGACGTTCCTCTACCTGGTCGACTTCAAGGGCGCCGGGGCCCAGCCGACGGCCGGCGGGATGCACCTCGCGGTCGCCGACGTGACCGGGCTCGCCAAGGGCTCCGCGTCGCTCGTCGCGACCTACGGGGTGGGCGCGAGCCCGTGGCTCACCACGAAGCGCGTGCTCCGCGGGATCGCCGCCGTGGGCGAGAAGGTCTTCGTCGTCGAACCGTCGTGGTCGCGCCAGCTGGCGGACGACAAGCTGCCCCACCAGACGCACGTCTGGGCGATCCCGACCCTGGCGGACGGCAAGCTCGATCTCGCCGCGAGGACGCCGATCCTCGGCGGCACGGCAGACGACACCTGCGGGTCGACCAACAACTGGGCCCCGGGGTTCGCGGTGCGGGGCAAGGGCGCGGCGGCGAGGCTCTTCCTCGGGAACGACCGGTCGATCTCCGTCTTCGAGCCGACGGGGACGAAGCTCGGCGAGATTGACGTGAGCGCGTACGGCTCGCTCGTCACGTCGTTCGGGCTCGCCCCGGACGGCAAGCGCCTCTACGCGATGCCGAACTGCAAGAGCTCGGCGGCGAAGGCCAGGGTGAAGGCCGGCGCCTCGGGCTCGAAGACGGTCACGCTCGATCGCCACGCGACCCTGGTGCTCGACGTCTCGGGCTCGGGCGTCCCGGGCCTCCTCGACACGGGCCGAGACCTCGACGGCGACGGCGCGGCGGACGGCGGGATCGACATGGAATTCTTGCACCACAAGGCGAAGCTCCTGCGTTGGTGCGCGGACTGCAGCGGTGTGGTCCCGCCCACCGCGTACACCGGCCCCGAGATCGCCGTCGGGCAGCGGACGCTCTTCCTCCGCGGGACGGGCATCCAGGGGAACGGCTCCTCCGCGATCAGCAGCGCAGGGCTCGGCCAGGTGGGCGACGTGGGGCTCTACGATCTCGGCACCGGCCGCGGCGCGGTGCTGCGCGGGCACGACGTTTGGACGCACGGCCCGTCCTCCCGGTGGGGCTTCGATCTGGATCCGAGCCACGCCGCGAACGACTACTCCGGTGATGTGTCGGTGGCCGCGGTGCTGTTCGTGCCGCGTCGGGCTCGCTGAACGACAGCCGCGTCGCTCCCCGCGTCACGCCTGGCTCGGACGCGTCGCCGCCGTGCCCTCGCCTCCGGTGACCGACACCCAGCGGACGCCGTCGCCCCCGATCGGGATCGCCTCGAGCTCGCCCCCGCCGGCACCCGCGGCGCCCTCCCGCAGCGCCCGCCCCACCGCCTCGCCGGCCTCGCCCCCGACGAGCGCGAGCCAGCTCCGGCTGGCCGCGAGCAGCCTCCCGCCCCCGTCGACCACCGCCGTCGCGCGCGGCTGGGCGTCGAGCAGCCCGAGCAACAGCGCCCGATCGCTCCTCCCCTCGCGCCCGGCCTCACGCGTCGCCTCGCGCTCATCGAGGAGCTCGTTCAGCACGCGCATGGACTCGCGGATCTCCGCCACGCCGCTCGCCGAGTGGCAGCGGCGGTGCGTCTCGCCCCGCAGCACCCCCGACGCGACCTCGCCGAGCCGGCGGAGCGGGGCGAGCACCTGGCGCTCGATCCGCCGCAGGACCACCGCCGCGACGATCGCGCCGAGGAGCGCGAGCCCGACGACGGTCCACGCCCCGGCGGTGCCGAGGCGACCCGCCTCGACCTCGCGGTGACCGATCGCTTCGCGGTTGGCAGCACCGAGGCGCCCGAGCGCGTCGAGCACCCGAGCACGCGCCACCGGATCGCCGGCTAGCGCGCTCCCTCGCTCGCGGTCGAGGATCTCGAGCGGGACGCGCTCCGGCTCCTCGGTGACGTTCGCCCGAGCCGCCGCGAGCGCCGCCTCGAAGCGAGCCGCCTGGCTCGACTCGCCGGACGCGAGCGCGAGCGCCATCTCCTCGACGTGATGAAGACTCGCGACGTTGTCCGCGGCGATCCGCTGGACGGGCGGCGCCATCCGCCCAAGGAGCCCGACGGCGGCGGCCGCCGCGGCGAGCTGCAGCGCGAACAGCGCGCCGACGCTGGCGTGGAGCACCCGCCCGACGTCCCACGTCATGACGCCACCCGGTCCATCATCGCCGGCACGGCGCCGGGCGGGGAGACGATCACGAGGATGTCTTCAGCCGTCAGCAGGGTCGCGGGCGTCGGCATCGTGACCGGCGCGCCGGGCCGGCGAACGGCGACCACCGTCACGGAGTAGGTCTTTGGCAGCGTGAGGTCGGCCAGCGTTCGCCCCACGAAGGCGGGAGGCGGCCTGAGCTCGGTGATCACGAGGTCGTCCCCGAGCGGCACCTCATCGATGACGCCTGCGGTGAGCAACCTCGACGCCAGGCGCTCACCGAACGCGCGCTCCGGATTCACCACCTCGTGCGCCCCGACCAGGCGCAGGATCCGCTCGTGGAGCGGATCCATCGCCCTCGCGACGACGCGCGGCGCGCCCATCTGGCGCAGCAACGCGGTCGTGAGGATGGACGCCTCGCGGCCCGCCTCGCCGATGGCGCAGACGCACAGATCGCGGCGCTCGGGCGCCGCGCGCTGGAGCGCTGCCTCCTCCGTCGCGTCGAACATGGCGGCGTGCGCCGCGACGGCGGCGACCGCCTGGACCCGCTCCTCGTTGGTGTCGACGGCGAGCACCTCGACGCCGCGGGCGGCGAGGGAACGCGTGAGCGCCGCGCCGAACTGACCCAGTCCCACCACAATCGCCTGCTTCCTCATCTGAGCTCTCCTCGCGGCCGCGTCACCCGACCGCCACGTCCTCCTCGGGGTACTTCCACTCCGAGACGGCGCGGCGGTCCGCCAGGAACAAGAACAGCGTCAACGGCCCGACACGACCGACGAACATGCAAGCCATGATGACGGCCCGCCCCACCGGATCGAGCTGGGGCGTGACGCCGAGCGTGAGCCCGACCGTCCCGAGCGCCGAGACCACCTCGAACGCCGCGCGATCGAAGGCGATCGCCTGGGTGAGCAGGAGGGCGGCGAACGCCGTGGTCACCGCGCCGACGCCGGCCGTCGCGACCGCGATCGCGCGATAAACGGCGGTGTGCGGGAAGGTGCGCCCGAGGGCGCGCACGCTCGACTCACCGCGCGCCGCCGCCGCGACCGTCAGCGCGATCACGGCCACGGTCGTCGTCTTCACGCCGCCCGCCGTGCTCCCCGGGCTGCCGCCGATGAACATCAGCACGATCATCAGCGCCCGCGTGACCGGCGCCGTACGCTCCAAGTCCACCGAGTTGAACCCCGCCGTGCGGAGCGTCACCGACTGGAACCACGCATTGTGGAGCCGGTCCGCAACCCCGAGGGGGGCGAGGACGCCCCCCCACTCGAACGCGACGAAGCCGACGAAGCCGATGGCGAGCAGCACGAGTGTCGCCCACCAGACGAGGCGCACCTGGACGCTCACCCCGCGACCTCGGGCTCGATCGGCGAGCGCCGTGATGGCGATCGGGGACAACCCGCCGGCGACGATCAGCGCCGCGATCGTGTGGAGCACGGCGGGATCTCGCTGGTACGAGACGAGGTTGTCCGACTGCAGCGCGAAGCCGGCGTTGCAGAACGCCGAGACGGACGTGAAGACCGCGCGCCAGAGCGCGGCGCCGGTCGCCTCCTCGCGGAGGAAGGCGACGAACAGCAGCGCGGCGCCGACCGCCTCGATGGAGAACGTGACCACGAGCACGCGGCCGAGCGCGCCGAACAAGCGCGACTCCTGCTCGACGCCGACCGCGCCGGCCACCGTGAGCTCGTGGCGCAGGCCCATGCGGCGCCCGAGCGCGCGGAGCGCCAACGAGTAGAAGGTCATGATCCCGAGGCCGCCGGTCTGGATCAGCACGAGCAGCGCTGCCTCGCCGAAGGGCCCGAACGCCGTCGGGGTGTCGGCGACCGTGAGCCCGGTGACACACACCGCGCTGACGGCCGTGAACGCGGCGTCGAACACCGATACGGGGGCACCCTGAGCGCTGGCCGGGAGGGACAACACGACCGAGCCCAGCGCGCACAGCGCCGCGAACGTCCCGACGACGAGGCGCGCGGGGTGATCGAGCAGCCACGCGACGAACGGCGACGGGGGCTCGTCGGGCACCCGTACGAGGGCCCACACCGGCAGCGTGCCCAACGCGACCACGAGCGCGCGGGTCTCGGCGGCGGCCAGCGACGAGAGCGCGACCGCAGCGACCGCCGCTGCCACGACCCCGGCCCCGCGCAGGGAACGCCAACCGCCCGGCGCGCCCCGGAGCGCGAGCCAGGTGACGACCGCCACGGCGCCCGCCGTCGCGAGCAGCCACGCCGGCTCGCCGGCGCGACCCTCGACCGCCACCGCGGTCGCGGCGGCGGCGACCGCGCCCGCGGCGGCGCGGGCGTCCTGCGCGCGTGAGGCGGCCGAAGCCGTGAGCTCGGCGGGGCGCTGCGCGCGGAAGCACCACCAGAACCCGGCCGCGATCACCAGCAGGACGTGCAGCGGGCGCTCGAGCAGCGAGGGGCCCGCCGCCGCGAGCGAGGCGCCCGCGAGCAAGGAGAGCGCGGCGCGCCGCGGCGTCGCGCGGCGGGCGACGAGGGCGAGCGCCCACGCGGCCGCTCCGACGACGGCCAGGCTCGAGCGCCACGGGTGCGGCGCCAGATCCCAGCAGAGCGCCGGCACGAAGGCGCCCGCGGCGCGCCAGGCGGCGGGGACTTCGCGATCCGGCACGGGAGCAGCCTAGGCGCTTCCGGCGCAGCGCTTCAACGCGCGCCCCTCCGGCGGCGCCCGGCGGGGGCGCCGGCGGGCCGGGATCGCCTCGCGGCCGCTCTCATCCCCCGCTGCTCGCGGCCGCGGAGGTCACCTCGAGGGCGAGCGTGCAGGCGTCGATCCCGGCCGCGAGCGTGGCGCGGGTCTCTGCGGAGGCCCACCGGGGGTCGACAGGACGGCGCGCACGCAGCAGCGTGCGCCCCGAGGCGATCTCGACGAGCCCGACCCTCACCTCGTGCGGGCGCTCGCCGTCCAGCTCCGCGGGCACGGAGGTGTCGCCCGGCTCGTCCATCACGACGAGGAGGAGCTCCGCACGAGCCGCTCTCCGCCCCTCTGCCCACGGAGCTGCGTCGAACGCATCGCGGAGCCGCACGAGCTGGCGCCGGGTGCGCGCCTCGGCGATCCGCGCCTCCCACTCCGGCTCGAGGTACGCCAGCGCCACGAGCGCGTCGTGCAGGCGACCGAAGTGCGCGACCCGGCGGCGCGCCTCGCTCCCGGAGCGGAGCGCCGCGCGCGCGCGCGGCGCGACCTGGCGCTCCGTCCGCTCGAGCGGCGGATCGAGGAGGCACACCACGAACGCATCGACGTGCGACGCGGCCGCGCTCTCGTCGACACCCGAGCGCGAGCCGAAGCTGGAGATCGGCCCCCGGACGTAGACCGTGGGGCGCTCGAGCGCGCGCGCCAGCCGCCCCGCGCCGCGGAGCTCGGGGTCGAAGGCATCGCCCTCCCACGGCCCGGCGAGCCTCGCGAGCAGGGGGCGAACCCGCTCAGGTTGTTGGCGGTCGATCGGGCCGAGCTCGGCCGCCTCGCTCCGGACGCGAGCCAGGAGCTCGGCGCGCAGCGCCCGCGTCTCCTGCCTCGCCGCCCAGAACGACGACGCCGCCCACACCGCGAGCCCCGCAACCGCGGAGAGCGCGCCCAGCCGGAGGAGCGCCATGGCGCGAGGCGCGAGCCGCGCGCCCGGCTGCGCTCTCCGCCCGGCGACGCTGGCTTCGACGCGGCCCGCGAGCGCCGCCGGCATCTTCTTCGTGACGAGCAGCGTCGGCATGCGTCACTCGCCAGCAGGCGGACCGCGCCAGCGCTGCAGCGTCTGCTCGATGAGGGAGGAGAGCTGCTCCCCGGTGACCCCGAGCCGCTGCGCAGCGTGACCCGCGAGGGAGGTCGTGGCTACGCCGGGCACGAACTGGTAGGTCGCGCGGCGATCCGCGCCGAGCTCCACCTGGAGGAACTCGAGCTCGGGGATGCTGCGCTCGCGCTCGAGTCGCGCGGCGAACGCCAGGAAGTGTGTGGTGATGAACGCCTGCGGTCGGAGCCGCTGCAGCATCCCGACGACCAGCTCGAAGATCTCCTCCCCCTCGGACGGGTTCGTCCCGGAGCAAAGCTCGTCCAGCAGGACCATCGCGCCGGGAGGGAGGCACTCGAACAGCGCCCGGATGCGGACCAACTCGACCCCGAGGCGCCCCTCGGCCTGATCCGCCTTCGTCTCCTGGATGAGCGACACGACGAGGCCCGAGGTGAGGGCGACCCCGCCGCCGCGGGCGCAGACGAAGAGGCCCGCTTGGGCGAGCACCTGGGCGAGCCCCAACGACTGGAGCAGGCGAGTCTTACCGCCTGAGTTGGGGCCGGTGACGAGGACGGTCGCCGCGTGGTGGGAGGTGACGAGATCGCAGGGCACCGGCTGGATCCCGCTCATGAGGAGCAGCGGGTTGAAGAGCGCCTCGAGGCGCCGGGGGGTGTCCGGCTCCACCAGCTCGGGGAGGCAGACCGCGAGCCCTGCCGCGCGGGCGCGATCGGCGAACGCGAGCGCCCCGAGGTAGAGTTCGAGGTCGCCGAAGAGCTGAATCAGCGCGACGACCTCGACCTCGAGCCCGCTGAACACAGCGTCGACGAGGCGCGCCATCACCTCGCCGTCTCCGAACTTGTAGCCGCGCGCGAAGAGCTCGACCTTGGCGAGCCAGCGCCGCCACGGGGGGCTCGCGAAGGCGTTCGCCTGGTTCTCCTCGACGCTGAGGATCCGAAAGCTCCGGATGCGGCCGTCCGCGCCGATGCTCACGTCGAGCCGGAGCGTGGCGAGCCGCTCGTCGTAGCGGAGGAGCTCGGCCATCGAGCGATACGGCTCGCTCGCGCGCACGCGCTCCGCGTAGCACCCGAGCGCCGCGAGCCCAGAGCGGCACGTCTCGAACCCGACCATCGCCTCGATCACCTCCTCGAGGCGGCCGAGGATGTCGAGGTGGCGGCGCACCGGGTCCCAGTCGCGGGTGCCGCCTGCGTCCTCGAGGAGCGTCCGCAGTCGCCACAGCGCCGCGTAGACCCCCTCGAGCGCCGCCCGGCGATCTGGCGAGGCGTCGAGCTCGGCGAGGATCGCTCTGCGGTGGTCGACGACGGCCCGATCGCGCGGAGGGTGCGTGAGCAGCTGGACCAGGTGCGCGAGGCAGGGGGTCCGCTCACGACCGGCCGCGGACGGACGGAGGCACCCCGCGACGAAGCGCGACAGGAAGAGGTCGTTGGCGAAGGCCTCCGGCTGCCAGGTGGAGCTCGGGAGCGTCGCCTTCTCGAGGGCCTCGTGGAACAGCCCGCCCGCCGCCCCGGCGAACGCCATCGTGACGGCCGTGCGCGTCTCGTCCACGTCGAGGCGCCGCACCGGCACGGGGTGCAGGAGGTCTGGGAGCTCTGCGGCGTCCATGCCGAGGTTCCGCGCCGTGGGTGCAGGCGCGCCAGCCTACCCTAGCAGGGACCGCCGGGTGGACCGCACCTCGGCGTGCGCCCGCGGCGCCGCGCCCGCCCGCGGGCAGCCGGCGACTAGCGGACCAGCTTGCTGACGAGCTTGAACTCGTCTCCGCCGGCGCGCGCGAGCCAGTCGAACGCCACGGACTCCGCCGTGGTGCGTACGCCCCCCGCTCGGACACAGAGCTCGAGCCCCGCCTCGCGATGATCGGCGCGACGCGAGGCCACGCCGTCGATCGGGACGTGGACGGTGAGCCCGCGCGCGACGAGGTCACGCACCGTCTGGTACACGCACACGTGCGACTCCATCCCGAGCACGACAGCGGCCTCCAGCGCTGGGCGCTGGGCGAGGTGCGCCGTGAAGCCCTCGGAGTCGCACGCGCTGAACGCGAGCTTCTCGAGCACGGGGGCCGCCGCGGCGTCGAGCGCGGCGCGAACGTCCGGCAAGGTCGGCCCGAGACCCTTCGGGTACTGCTCGGTGGCCACGACGGGCGCGCCGAGCGCCCGGGCGCTCTCCACGAGGATGCGCGTCGCGCGGAGCACGGCGGCTAGGTCATCGGGCGGCATCGCGGCGGCCAGGCGCTCCTGGATATCGACGACGACGACGACGGTGCGGGCGGGGACGAGGCGCTTCATGGCTCCCGCCGGGCAAGATACACGAGATCCTCGCCGCGCGCGGCGGTGGGCGTCGGCAAGAGCAGGTGGGCCTCCTCCTCGACGGCGATCGTCACCCCCTCGCCACGGCCGAGCACGTCCCCTGGCGCCAGAACGTCGAAGCTCGCGAACGGCTTGGTGAGCTCGAAGTGGCGCGTGGGCTTCACGACACGCCCGAACAGCCGGTAGGTCGGCGCCGCGTTCGTCTCCGGCGGGTGGCGAGACACCCCGAGCGCGCCGAGGAACCTGAGCAGGATCCGCCACGCGTGCTCGCTCGTCTCGGGCGCCTGGTGCTGCCCACACTCGACGCTCAGCGCCGGGCGCCCGCGCGCGACGAGGTGGCCGATGCTGACGTGGTCCATCAGCATCCCGGGGCCGTCCCAACCGTGCGTCACCCTGCAGCCCGTCGCGCGCCCGAGGGCGATGCCCTCCGCCGTGCTCGCGGCGATGGCGAAGGGCACGGTGGGCTGCGAGGCCGAGTGCAGGTCGAGGAGCGCGTCGAGGTCACCGAGGACCGAGCGGAGCGCGTGAGCGCGGTGGTGCTCGTACGTCCACGCCTCGCGCGCGAGGCGGTCGACCCAACCGAAGTCGAAGAGCCGGTTCAGGTCCGTCCCGCCGGCGGTGTACCGGCGACGCTCCGCGGTCGCCCGGGGATTGCCGTGGATGAGCACCAACGTCCCCTTCGCGAGCTCGGCCTCACGGGCGCCGGCATCCGTCATGAGGCGCTCGAGCGCGCGGAGCCCGCCGACCTCGTTGCCGTGGATCGCGCCGAGCACGCCGACGCGAGGCCCGGATCCGCCTTCTGCGCGCAGCTCCCAGACGGACTCGACCGCGGGGTGGGGGGTGAGCATGGGGCCGGCCACCCTACCGCAGGAA
The DNA here is from genome assembly GCA_020846005.1 of Polyangiaceae bacterium. Taxonomy (GTDB): domain Bacteria; phylum Myxococcota_A; class Polyangia; order Polyangiales; family Polyangiaceae; genus JADLEQ01. The sequence continues at coordinate 89,589 of JADLEQ010000042.1, read as the reverse complement.
CGGCGACGCGCTCGCACAAACCGAGCGGGCGTCGAGGTCCCACGGCGTTCGACAGCGACCGGAGTGGCGACGTATGCTGGCCGTCATGTCGGTTCGTCGCGCTCTCGCCGCCGCGGTCGCCGCTGGCGCGCTCCACGCCACGTGCTCGCCGGCGCTGCCGTCGACCCGACCGCTCGGCGGCCGCGAGGAGCCCGACGCCGCGCCCGACGATGCCTCCGACGCCCCTGCGGAGGCCGCCGAGTCCGCTGCGGCGCCGGAGCCCGCTCCGCCGCCCCCGCCCCCGGCGCCCGCCGCGTCCTCGGCCGCACCGGCGGCGTCGTCCTCGGCCGCGCCGGTCGGCAGCGCAGCCGCTGCGCCGCCGCCCTGTGATGACGGCGGGCCGCCACCGCGCGCCTGCGCGGGCCTCGCCGGACCGTCGGGGCGCACCGACTGTTACCTGGCGGCGGGGGTCGCGACGCTGTGCGGGATGGTCGTCCCGGTGCTGAAGCCCAAGGTCGGCGCGAGCTGGGTGGAGTGCCTCCACGCGAAGAGCGGGACCGACGCGATGTGCCGCATGGAAACGCTGCTCGACTGCGCGAAGCCCGCGTTCGAGCTCGCCTGCCCGGACCCTCGGATGAAGGCGTTCTGCGCCGAGGTGGTGGGCCGCTGCACGGACCAGCCCGCGGAGGTGCGCGAGCTGTTCACCGCGGCGATGTGCGAGAAGGCGATGAGCTCGCTCACCGCCGCAGCGCGCGCCCAGGTGGAGGCCTGCATGAAGCGCTCGTGCGAGCTCGAGTCGTGCCTGGGGCCGCTGCTCCAGGCGCCGGGCGCCCCGCCGCCACCCCCGCCCAAAGGTCCCCCTCCGGGCCTCTCCACCTCGGGGTGAGCGGGTTGGCGACGAGCCGCATGCGCGCGCTCCGAGATGTCGCCGTGGGGGCCGCGCTCGGGGCGGCGCGCTCCGCGCTCGCGGCGCCCGCGCAGCTCGGGAGCGCCGAGCCCCCGGCGCCCGTGGCCGAACCGCCCGAGCCGCAGCAGGCCGAGTGTCCCGTCCCGTGCGTCGATGGGATCTACGTCGACGAGGGCGGCGGTGGCGGCGTCACGGTCGGTCGCACCTGGGAGACGGGCGCCGTGCCGAACGCTACTTACCTACGGATCGACTCGGTGTACCTGGAGCAGGTCGCGCTCGGCCGCGGGCGCCGCGAGGGGCCCAACGTCGCGCTCACGTTCGGAGTCGAAGGGTGGATGGCCGACGGCGCGCGCGGGATCGGGCTGCCGTCGATCGCGTGGGCGGGCTGGCGCCAGCCCTTCGCCGCGCGCGGGCGGGGCGCGGGGTCGTTCTTCGGCCTCGGGCTGGGCTGGAGCTGGGCCCTCCTCGACGTGCACCGCGGGGACGCGGGCTTCGGCGTGCTCGCGCCGAAGGGCCAGCTCTCCGCCGGGATCGACCTCGCCGGGGTCCGGGTGGGCGCCGAGCTCACGACCCAGTACCGCTGGCAGTGGGGCGCCCCGGATCGCTGGCAGCACGCCGCGGGGCTCTCGGTGTGGCTCACCGCCGAGCAGTGGGAGGACTGAGCGCGCGCGGGGCGGTCACCCCGGCCCGAGCCGGAGCGGGAGCGCGAGCGCCGCGCCGTCGCCGTAGAGCACGGAGTACGCGGCCTCGCTCGCGAGGACGCGCTTCACATACCGGCGCGTCTCGGTGATCGGGATCCGCTCGACCCACACGTCGAAGTCCCCGCGCGGGCGCTCGCGGAGCCACCGCCGCGGCCGGCCGGGGCCGGCGTTGTACGCGGGGATCGCGAGCACGGGCTCGTCGAACACCGTGCGGAGCTTGGCCAGCGCTCGGCAGCCCAGCGCCACGTTGATCTCGGGGCGCCGCAGCGCGCGCGCGTCGTACGGGAGGCCCCGCGCGTAGAGCTTCGCCGTCGGCACGATGAGCTGCATCAGCCCGTGCGCGTTCGCTGGGCTCTCGGCGTTCGGGTCGAACGCGGACTCCTCACGCATCACGGCGTAGATGAGCGCCTCGGGCACTCCGTTCGCCCGCGCCTCGCGCTCGACGATCGCGAGGTGGGGCCGCGGGTACGCGAGCTGCCAGGCGTGGGCCCAGTCGCCGCTCGGCCAGCGCGACAGCCAGTCCGTCAGCAAGCCGCGCGCGATCCCGTGCGACAACCGCGGCGAGCCGGCGCGCGCGTAGAGCATGGCGACCGTCCACAGCAGCTCCGGGGCGGCGCGCTGGCTGGAGAGCCCGAGCGCGGACAGCTCGCGCCGGCCGAGCTCGATATCGCCTTGCCGGAGCAGCTCCATCGCGCGACGGAACCCCGGCGTCTCGGCCTCCGCGGGGGTGAGCCGGCTGAAGGGCGCGGCGCGCGCGCGCTCCGCCGCCGCCTCTCGCGCCCGCGCCGCGCGCTCGGGCGCGGCGGCCTCGAGCCGGCTCCACGCCAGGCGCATGTAGTAGGAGAGCGGAACCTCACGGACCATCGCCTCGAAGGCGTCGAGCGCTCGCTCGCGATCGCCCGTCTCGTAGAGCGCCCGCGCCCGGAAATAGCGCTCCCGGCCCGACCGCTCGACGCCGCGCGCGGCGTCCTTCTCGCCGTCGAGCAGAGGCGCGACGCGTTCGAGGACGTTGGCGGCGCCGGACCAGTCGAGCTTGTCGATCCTCGCGAGCGCGAGCTCGAAGACACCGTCGAGCACGGTGTCGCCACGCGGGTGATCGCTGGCGAGGCTCGAGAGCAGCTCCGTGAAGCGCGCTTCGTCGCCGAGCGCGAGGTACGACCTCGCGGCGCGCAGCCGCGCGTCGTCCGCGAGCGAGTGCTCCGGATGGCGCCGCTCGAGCTCGAGGTAGAGCTGGGCGGCCACGGCGTGACGGCCGTCGCGCGCGGCCGCCTCGGCGGCGACGAACGCGATCCGGGGGTGCTCCGGCGAGGCGCCGCACTCACGCAGCGGGTCGAGGAGCGCGTCGACCGCGCGCCCGTGAGCGCCCTCGCCGACGTGCGACTTCGCGATCACGAGGGAGGCACGACAACCGAGCTCACCGTGTCGCAGCGCGGCGCCGAGCTCCTGCAGGAGCGGCTCCAGCGCTTCGCGCGCGCCGCGGTGCTGACCAGCGGCGAGGAGCGCCTCGCCGTGCAGGAGGCGGTCGTCGGGGGTGAGCGGCTCGAGCTGACGTCGCCGCGCAGGCGGCAACAGCTCGAGCGCCCGTCGCTCGAGCTTGCGCGCGCGCTCCGCGATGGGCGACTCGCCAGGCGTCTGCAAGCGGACCCGCCGCGCCAGTCGGAGTGCCTCCTCGGGCGCCGTGGCGCCTGGCTCGGCGCCGGCGCCACGCGCGAGCAGCGCCTCGGAGAGGCGCAACGCCACCGCGACGTGATCGCGCGGACGCTCCGTCTCGAGATGCGCACGCCAGAGCGCCATCGCGCGCTCACGATCACCCGCGAGCTCCGCGGCCTCCGCCTCGAGCAGCCGCGCGTCGTCCGTGAGCGGCCCCTCGACGCGCGCTCGGCCGAAGCGCGCGAGCGCGTCGCGGGGTCGCCCGGCGCGGAGCAGCGTGCGACCCGCGGACACCCACGCCCACGCCTCCAGCTCGAAGCCCGGGGCCGCGGCCAGCTCGTAGGACGCGGCGGCCGCCGCCAGCTCTCCCGCCTGCTCGCGCAGGCGCCCGAGCGCGAACTGCCACCGCGGCACGTCGGCGGCGGCCGGCGGGCGCTCGGCCAGCGCTCGTTCGAGGGCCCGCGCGGCCTCCCCCGCGCGATCGGCGTCCGCGAGGCCGCCGATCGCCTCGTAGCCGGGCAGCGCGAGCAGCGGCGTGAAGCGCTCCACGCCGATGTCGATGGGCACCGCGGCCGCCGCCGCCGCGGAGGTCGCGCCGGTCGACGACAGCGGGATGCGCGGCGGCCCCGCGACGTGCGCGGCGGAGCCAGCACAGGACGCGACGACGGCCGCGGCGAGCGCGGCGGCGGCGCCAATCCCCCCCCAGGCACGCCACGTCCCGCGTCGCGCGGCGCGGGCGGCTGGCGGCGCCCGGGGTGTGCTCGCGTCCGTCACGCGCGCGTGCCCGCCCCGCGTCGATGGAGCCAGAGCGCCTCGACCTCGGTCTCGACCTCGTCCTCGCGCCGGGCGCGCTCTGCCTGCTCACGGCGCTGCAGGTGGCGGGCGATGACCTCCCGATCCGCCTCGGCGTGGGCGACCTCGCCCCGAGCGCCTGCCACCGCGGAGTCCGCCGCCTGCGTCGCGCGCCGCGCAGCCGCGACGCGCTCACCGTCGGCCCGCGCCCGCTCGCGCGCCCCGACCTCCCACGTCGCGAGCGTCTCCAGATCGGCGCCTCGGACGACACCCTGTGCGATCCGCGCGGACTCGCCGGCGCGCACCGCGGCCGCGCGCTCCGCCTCGGCGCCGGCCGAGCGGTGCGCGGCGCCCTCGGACACCGCCGCCGCGTCGCGCGCCGCGACGGCGGCCCCGAGGGCCCTCGTCTTCTCCTGAACGGCTGCCTCTCGCGCGCGCGCAAGCGCCTGGAGGGGCCGGGTGGGGCGGCGGACGCTCACCTGAGCGAAGGTACCGCCGTCCGCCTCCGCGTGCGACTTTGCGGCCCGGGCGGCCGGCGCGAGCCGAAGGGGGTGCCGACCGGAGCCGGGACGAGCGGGCGCTAGGGCGCGGGCTTCGGGGCCGGCGGCTTCACGGGAGGCTTGCCGGGCGGGGCGCCGGGGCCGGGCTTCTTCGGCTTCTTCGGGGCGTCCTTTTCGTCCTCGTCCTCGTCCTCGTCCTCGTCCTCGTCCTCGTCCTCGTCCTCGTCCTCGTCGGCCCCCGCGTCCGGGGCGGCCGCGCCGGCGCCGCCGTCCCCGCCGGGCGCCGCGTTCGGCGCCTTCTCGTCCTCGTCGTCCTCGTCGAGATCATCGAGGTCCTCGAGGTCGTCGTCCTCCTCCATCATCTTCTGGAGATCCTGCGGCTGGTCCGCTTGGCCACGGAGGTTCGGCCACATCCGCTTGCAGCTGACGAAGATGTCTGGGTTGCTCGCCTCCATCGCCTTGCACTCGGCCTCCGAGCACGGGAGCGGGTTGTTCCGATCCTCCTGGACACACTCCATGAGCCAGGCCTCGCGCGGGGCCTCCCCGATCTTCGCGCTCTTCTCCTTCGAGACGACGATATCGTCCGCCACGGCGACCGTCGACAGCCACGGCACGTGCATCACGACGATGAGCGCGACCACCAGGATGGCGATGAACGGGATCGCCAGGCGATAGAGGATGGCGAGCGGCCGGTTGAAGCGGAACGCCGCCACGAACAAGTTCTGACCGAACGGCGGCGTGAGGAAGCCGAGTTCGAGGTTCAGCAGGAACATCATCGCCAGGTGGAACGGCGAGAGGTGGAACGCCGCCGCGAATGGGATCAGGAGCGGCACGGCCACGAGGATGCTGCTGATCCCCTCCATCAGCATGCCCTGCACGATCAGGAAGAAGTTCAACGCGAAGAGGAACTGCCATTGCTCGCTGATCCCGAAGCTCGTCACGGCGTCGAAGACGCGCTTCGGCACCTGCTCGCTGATCATGTAGTTGGTGAGGGCCATGGCCATCGCCATGATCATCACCAGCGCCCCGGCGAGCGCCATCGACGCCCGGGTGATACGCGGCACGTCCTTCGGCTTCAGGTCGCGGTGGACGAACAGCTCGACCGCGAGGACATAGGCCGCCGCGAGCGCGGCCGCCTCGTCGACCTCGGCCATGCCGACGCCGAGGCTCCCGAGGATCAACACGGGGAGGAAGAGCTCCCACTTGATGGCCCAGAAGGACCGGGCCATCTCCGAGAGGCGCGGCTTCGAGCGCGGGATCTTGTACTTGATCCCCATGTAGATGGCCTGCACGCTGAGCAGGGCCATGATGAAGAAGCCGGGGAGGACGCCGGACTTGAACGCCTTCTGGAAGTCGATGCCGGCGACCAGGGAGTAGATGAGGATGGGGAGCGAGGGCGGGAGCAGGAGGCCCAGGCTGCCGCCCGTCATGACGAGACCGAGCGAATAGCCCTTGGGGTACCCGGTGCGCACGAGCGCCGGGTAGAGCAGCGCCCCGACGGCCACGATGGTCACGGCGCTCCCGCCGGTGAGCGTCGTGAAGAAGGCGCTCGCGAAGATGCAGACGATCGCGAGGCCGCCCGGCAGCCAGCCGAGGAAGGCGTCGGACGCCCGGAGGATGCGATCGGGCGCCCTCGACTCGGCCATCACGTAGCCGATGAACGTGAAGAGCGGCACCGTCACCAGGATGGGGGAGCCGGCGAACCGCTCGTCCAGCACGTCCGGCGCCAGGAACCGGAGGTGGTGGAGCGCGGCGTTGTCGTGGGTGAGCCAGGACACCGCGGCCGTGCCGCCCATCACGACGAAGATCGGCGCCCCGAGGAGCGCCACGAAGACGATGAAGAGGAAGATCGTCATCGGACGTCCTCCTTCTCGTGGTCGGCGTCGGCGCCGGCGCGCTCCGCGGAGACCTCGCGGGCCGACGCGGCGGCCGACTCACCCTCGGACGCGTCGCCCGACGGGGCGGGCTCGGGCTCTGGATCGGGCTCGGGTGGCGGCACCCGCGCGCCGATCTCCAGCTCCTGGTCGGCGTCGATGTCGCGGTGACCGCCGAGCGTGAGCGCGACGAGGAGCAGGAAGCGGAAGCCGATCACCAGGAGCCCGAACGGGAACATCAGGTTCGCGGCGTGGCTTAGCTCGCCGCGCGGCTCGCCCTTGCCGGGGATGCTCACGATCGGAGACCGAGCGCTCGTCTCGGGGAGCTCGAGCGCCTTCACCGCCTCGGCGCCGAAGCGATCGACGAAGCCGGCCTCGCGTAGCCACGGGTTCCACTCGGCCCCCTTGAGCCACCCCGCGTAGCCCTCCCCGGAGGCGACGTGGGGGAGCGTCTTCATGTCGAGCGCCAGCTGCTTGCGGAAGATGAACCAGTCCTCGCCGAGGCCATCGCCGACCTTCTCGAACTTCTGGCCGACCGTCATGTCCTTGTTCGCGCCGAAGTCCCCGATGGCGATGTGGTCGAAGAATCCCCACGAGGCGACGAAGCAGAAGAACGCGCTACCCACCCAGCCGATCAGGATCATCGGGAGCCGCACGCGCGGCCGCACGAAGCGGGTCACCAGATCGATGGTGATGTGCTTGCCGGCTGCCGTCGCGAGCGATCCGCCGAGGAGCGTCATCAGCATCGTGAGCCGGGTGCCGACGCCGCGCAGGCCGCCGAGCAGCGTGAGCGTGGAGGCCTGCTGATACCAATTGAGCAGGTTGCTCGACCAATCGACGAGCAGGTTCCCCCACGCCCGTGAGAGGCCGAACGCCGCGAGGACGGCGACGGTCGTGCCGATGCTCCGCCGCTTCTCGTCCTGCTTCCGGAGGGCCCACCACGTCAGCCCACCCAGCACACAGGCGCCGAACAGCGCGCGGAACACGATCCCGGCGCGGCTGCCTCCCTCGGGGGTCGGCAGGCCGGTGGCGAGCCCTTTGAGCCCGACCCACGCGGCGAGCGCCACGAGCTGGGCGAGCACCACTGCGGTGATGAGTCGCACCTCGACCCGCGTCCACGCGGCGTCCACCCTCGAGAGCGGCTCCGCCCAACGCCGGCGCGGCAGCAGCGCGGGCGCGTGCCCGTCCTCGGGCGCTGCGACGTCGGCGGCTGCGGCGGCTGCGGGTGGAGGGTTCGAAGTCGGCGTGACGGGATCGGCACCGCCGGCGGGCGGTCGGTCCTGAGTGTCGGTCATGGGCGGCGCGGGAGAGTACGCCAGAACGCTGGGCCCGAACAGGCCCCCGGGCGGGGGGACCGGCGCCGGACCACCCGCGGGTGCGCGCTCGCCCCCAAGAAGCGCGACGGGCCCGACCCTGGGAGGCTCCGACCCGTCGGGGCGACCGAGCGGCCGCTACTCAGCAGGCGCCGATCTTGGCGATCACGTCGCCGGGGATCGCACCCTTCAGCCGCTCGCAGGTCTGCTTGAAGATCCCGCGCCACTCGGCCTTCTCCGCGTCCGTCGGCTGGTGGACGGTCATCTTCCGGCTGAGCCGCTCGAACGCCTTGGCGTCCTCTTTGCGGATGCGCTTGGTCAGCGACTTGCCGGCCTTCTTGCCCGTCTCGATGAGGACTTCCTTCTGGTCCGCCGGCAGCTTGTCCAGCTCCGACTGCGCCATGACGAGCGCGCCGATACCGTAGCCGGTGACCCCCGCGTTCATGTGATCGAGGCGGGACGCCCACTGGAGCTGCTCCGCGGCGAGCGCCGGCGTGTTCATCACGTTGATCTCGCCGCTGTTCAGCTTGGGCAGGAAGCCGGTCACCTCGCCCGGGACGGGCCGCACGTCGCCGACGACCTCGTAGAGCTTCGGCGCGATGATGTCGGTGCGGATCACCGCGGGGCTCTTGCCCTTGAGGTCGGCTGGCACACGGATCGCGAAGCCCTTGCTCATCACGCGGGCCTCGCCCACGTCACCGAAGCCGCCGAGGTGGAAGCCCGCCGTCTTCATGGCCTCGCGGAAGTCCGGCATCAGCTTCTCACGGGCGGCGTCCAGCTCCGCCCAGGTCGAGAACGAGCCCGGGATCTGGAGCGCGATGATCGGCTTGTGGATTTCCATCAAGCCGACCGCCGTGATCGCGGCGCCAGCCAGCTGGCCGCTCTTGATCTTCTCGACCACGCCCTTCTCCGGACCGGCCGTGCCGTTCCACAGCCAGGTGAGCTCCACCTCGCCGTTGGTCTTCTTGTCGACCTTCTTGGCCCACGAGCGGAAGACCTTGCCCCACGGCGACCGCGGCGGTGCCAGGGTGGCCATCTTCAGGGTCGTCTTCGCGTGGGCGACACTGGTGGTGCCCATCACGAGGAAGGTCGCGGCGAGGAGCGCCACGATGAGCTTGCGAATCATCCGATCCTCCTGGTCCTGCTATCGAGGGTTAGGTCCGTGCACGGTGAGACGGACGAAGCTTGTGACTTACTCAACCGCGGGCCACGACGCAACGCGTCACTTCTGGAACCCGCACTCGTCCTGCCAGATCTTGTTCCCGAGGTAGCGGCGCGCTCGGCGCTTCGCGATGGTGTTCTGCAGGCGGGCCTCGGGGAGCACGTCGCCGGCGGCGAGCACCTCGTTCAGCGTGCGCTCGTACGCCTCACGATCTCCCTTCTGGCAGTAGTAGCTCTTCGCCAGGTTGAGCTTGGTGGCGAGGAACTTCCCGCCATTGAGCTCGAGCGCGCGATCGAAATGCTTCTTGCTCTCGTCGAGTTCGGCCTGAGCGGTGCGCGCGTGGTAGGCGCCGAGGATCGTGTGGCCGGTCGCGTAGACGACCGTCTCGTCCAGCTCCACGGAGCGCTCGATCATCGCGGCGCCGACGTAGAGCTCGCCTACGATCTCCGGGACGTCCTTCGACTGCGAGACGTGGCCGATCCACGCGTAGCCGACCCACAGCAGCTCCTCCGCCTGCTCGGGCTCGGTGTAGTACTCCTTCAACCAGGCGCGGATCGTGCTGTCGTTGCGCCGCGCGGCCTCGAAGCCTCCGCTCGGGTCTTGATGACCGAGGAGCTCGATCCCGTAGAACCGCCCCCGCTCGAACGCCGCGCGCGCGCGGAGCAGGTGGTACTCGGCCTGGAGCTCGTCACCGCGCTCGTACGCGAGCTCGTATTCGTCCTCGATGAAGCCGAAGCCGACGCCCGACCAGGCCCGGGTGAGCATGAAGAGCGCGTCGGTGTTCTCGGGCGCGAGCTTGTGCATGCCCTCGATCTGCGCGATGCCAGCGAACGCCGCCGCGCGGGCGACCTCGTAGTCGTGCAGGGTGTTGACCGCGCCCGAGCCGTCCCTCGTCCCCTTGATCTGCCCCTTGAGGAGGACGGCCTTCAGGCAGCCCCCGGTGCCGAGCATGAGGACGGCCGTGAGGCCGAGCTTCGCGAGCCCACTGGTGAAAGTCATGGCCGGCGCGTTCTAACAGGAACCCGCGTGGCCAAACAACGGCTTCGGATAACGCGACGCGTCATCCGGCCTACGGGCTCGTTTCGCGGAGGATCGCGCACGCCGCGTAGGCGCGCACGGCGGGATCGCGGTCCGCCAGCGCGGTGGCCGCGCGATCGTACAGGCCGAGGTAGAGCAGGCCGCGCGTCGCCTCCCGCCGCGCGTGCGCGTCGCCACGCGAGAGCTGCGCCTCGAGCCCGGGCACCACGGAGCGATCCGCCGCCGCGGCGAGCGCGAGGCGGGCGCCGACCGCGGGGAGGCCCGCGCCGCCCGCGAGCTTGCGCAGCCGCTCGAGCGCGGCCTTCCGCTCGGAGGGCACCGACGCCAGCCGGCCGAGCGCGGCGATCGCGAGCGCAGGATCTGGGTGCTTCGACGCCTCGACCAGCGCGGCACGGACCGCGGGATCCTCGAGGGGGACGAGCTCGGCCGCTCGCGCGCGCTCACCGACGGTGCCGTCGTGGATCGAACGGAGCAGCACCGCGAGCCCGAGCGGATCCCCGCGCCGCACCAGCTCGCCGGCGGCCTCGACCGACGGCATGCCGCTCGTCGTCTCCGCGACGCGCCGGAGCTGCCGCGCCCCACCGCTCGGCCACGCCGCGTCGGCGCTCCACGCCTCCACGATGGCGACGCGATCTGCCGGGCTCGCGCCGGACCACGAGTCGGCGAGGCCGAGTACGGCTCGATCGCCCCCGATCGCACCTGCGGCGCGAGCGGCCGCCGCGCGCGCGCGCGGCTCCGGATCGACGCGCGCGGCCTCGAGCGCCGCGTCGAGATCGCGCGCGTCGGGCGCGTCCGCAGCCGCGAGGAGCGCGTTGGCGCGGACGCGCGCGTCCGGATCGACGAAGAGCGCGCGGCGCAGCGCGCCCGAAGCGGCGCCCGCCGCCGCACGCGCGCCGACGGCGCGCCACGCCGGGTGCCGGTCGCCCGCGTGGCGCTCGACCGCCGCCGAGCGAGAGAGCTCGCCGAGCTGCAGGAGCACCAGCGCCGCCTCGGCCCCCGCCTCGTCGTGTCGCGACGCGCGGGCCTCGAGCACCGGCACCAGCGGCGCGGCGCAGGACGCGACGGCGCGAACCCGACGCACCGCCGCCTCCCCGGTCGCCGAGCGCACCTCGCGGCCCGCCACGGCGATCGCGATCTCGCGCGCGAGCGCCGCGTCGAGCTCACCCGCGGCGCGGCGGGCCTGGACGGCGCGCGCCAGCGCTGGCAGGTCCTCGTGCAACGCAGCCTCGACCACCGCGGGCGGGCCGCAGCCGAACGCCCCCACCGCCAACGCGATCAGCCACGACGAGCGTCTCATGAGCCGACCCGATGTAGCACCTCGCGCCTGGCGCGGGCACTCCCGGCGTGGCGAGGCCGGAAGGGGCGCCGGATGACGCGCGCCGTCGCCGTCCTGGTCAACGCTCGGGCCGGAGGCGTCGCGCGCCACCCGGGGCTGGCGGAGCGGCTGCTCCGGGCGGCCGCGGGCCTCGGCGCCGTCACTCGGTCGGAGGCGGAGCTCGCGCGCGCGCTCCCGTCACTGCTCGCGCGCGCGCCGCGGGCGTGGGTCGTGGTCGGAGGCGATGGCACCCTGCGCGCGACCGTCAGCGCGCTCCACGCGCTGGAGCCCCGGAGCGACCGCTGGCCGTCGCTGCTGCTCGCGCAGGGCGGCACGGTCTGCACCATCGCGCGCGACGTGGGGCCGATCGCGCCACCGCTCGAGACGCTGCGGCGAGCGCTCGCCGGGCGGGCAGGCCGCGAGATCGCGCACGCGACGCTCCGCGTCGACACCGAGGACGAGCTCCCGGGGAGCCTCGCGGAGGTGGCCGCTCCCGCTCGCACGCGGGTCGGCTTCATCGTCGGGACGGGGCTGGTCGCGCGGTTCTTCGAGGCGTACCAGGCCGCGGGCGAGCCGGGGCTCGGGTGGGCCGCGCGGACGGCCGCCGTCACCTTCGCGAGCGCGCTCGGTGTGGGCGGCTCCGCAGCGCGGCTGCTGGCACCTCTGCCCTGCGCCATGGAGGTCGACGGGGTGCCGCAGCCTGGCTCGGCGTGGAGCCTCGTGCTGGTGTCGACCGTCCGCGACGTCGGGCTGGGGTTTCGCGTGACCTACCGAGCGGGCGAGGCCTCCGATCGCGTGCACGTCGTGGCCTCCTCGCTGCCCCCGCGCGAGCTCGGCCGGCAGGCGCTGCGGGTGCTCGCGGCGCGCCCGCTCCGCGGGCACGACGCGGTCGATCGGCTCGCGGCCAGCGTAGCGCTCGACTTCGGCCTCGCGCCGGGCCCGTGGGTGCTCGACGGCGATCTGGTGCGCGCGCGCCGCGTGGTGGTCCGCCCCGGCCCCGCCGTGCGGCTGCGCGTCCTCGGCGACTGAGCGCGCGCCGCAAGCGCGGCGGCGGTCAGTTCACGCTACCGACGACCGCGGGTGACTCCTCCGCCCGCGCCGACGCGGCGAGGGCGTCGCGGCGGACCACGGCGGCAGCGACGAAGTGCGAGAACAGCGGGTGCGGAGCCATCGGTCGGCTGATGAACTCGGGGTGGAACTGGCAACCGACGAAGAACGGGTGGCGCTCGAGCTCGACCAGCTCGACCAGCCGATCGTCAGGGCTCGTGCCGCTGAGGACGAGGCCGGCCTTGGTGAGCGCGTCACGGTACTCGTTGTTGAGCTCGTAGCGGTGACGGTGGCGCTCCTGGACCTCCGTCTCGCCGTAGATCGCCGCGGCGCGGCTGCCCGGGCGGAGCCGGCAGGGGTACGCGCCGAGGCGCATCGTGCCCCCCTTCTCCTTCACGCCGCGCTGGTCGGCCATGAGATCGATGACGGGGTGAGCTGCGTCCCGCGCGAATTCGGTCGAGCTCGCGCCCTTCAACCCACAGACGTTGCGGGCGAACTCGATGACCGCGAGCTGCATCCCGAGGCAGATCCCGAAGTACGGGACCAGGTTCTCCCGGGCGAACTGGACCGCGAGGATCTTCCCCTCGACGCCACGATCCCCGAACCCCCCGGGGACGAGGATGGCGTCCAGCCCCGCGAGCAGGGCCGAGGCGCTCCCCCGCTCGAGCTGCTCGGAGTCGATGTACTCGAGCTCGACCGCGACGTCGTTCGCGAGGCCGCCGTGGACGAGCGCCTCGTGGAGCGACTTGTAGCTGTCCTTCAGGTGGACGTACTTGCCCACCACGCCGATCTTCACGCGACCGCGCGCCGGCCGCATGAACTTCTCGACTACGCGCCTCCAGGGCCCGAGGTCCGGCTGGCGAGACCAGATGTTGAGGCGCTCGGTGATCTCCTCGTCGATCCCCTCGGCGTGGAGGACCAGCGGAAGCTCGTAGATGCACGCGACGTCCACGGCGGAGACGACGCTGTCGACCGGGACGTTGCTGAAGAGCGCGATCTTCTCCTTCAGCCCGCGGGGAATGGGGCGGTCGCAACGGCAGACGAGGATGTCCGGCTGGATGCCGATCTCGCGCATCTCGCGCACCGAGTGCTGGGTCGGCTTCGTCTTCATCTCGCCGGCGGAGGCGATGTGCGGCACCAGCGTCACGTGAACGCTCAGCGCGTTCCCCGGCCCCGCCTCCAGGCGGAGCTGCCGGATGGCCTCCAGGAACGGGAGCGACTCGATGTCCCCGACCGTCCCGCCCACCTCGATGATGGCGACATCGACGCCGTCGGTCGCCTCGCGGATGCGCGCCTTGATCTCGTCCGTGATGTGCGGAATCACCTGGACGGTCGCGCCGAGGTACTCGCCGCGGCGCTCCTTGTTGATGACCGCCTCGTAGATGCGCCCGGTCGTGACGTTCGCGCGACGCGACAGCCGCGCCGAGGTGAAGCGCTCGTAGTGGCCGAGGTCGAGGTCCGTCTCGGCGCCGTCGTCCGTCACGAAGACCTCGCCGTGCTGGTACGGCGACATCGTCCCCGGATCGACGTTGATGTACGGATCCAGCTTCATGTGGGTGACGCTGAGGCCGCGCGCTTCCATGAGCGCGCCGATCGACGCGGCGCTCAGACCCTTGCCGATCGAAGAGACGACTCCGCCGGTGACGAGAACGAACTTGGTCCGCCGGCTCATGATGCGTCTCCTTTCGCGACCGATGGCGCGACCGTTATCACGATCGCGGCAGGATCGCATCTTCGCGGAGCGATCCCGGGAAAAGCCAGCCCGGTCACGCGACGCGCTGGCCTCAGAAGCTCCCGACGACGCCGAGCCCGACGCCGGCGCCGACTCGCGGCGCGACCCGCCATTCGACACCAGCGCCCGGCCGACGCCGAGGCTTGCGCGCGCGTGGCGCGTCCGACACGGGGACGAACGGCGCCTCGAGCATGACGAGCACGCCGCCGGCCTGCCCGACCGCGTCGATCGTCGTGAGGATGGCGCGCAGCACGACCTCGAAGTCGCTGCACCCCGGATCGTCCTCCGCGCAGCCCGTCTTGGCCAGCGCCATCCAGGGCCCCGCGACGGGGATCTTCAGCTCATCGGCGCCCGGCGCGTGCGGCCACGCGTAGGCGAACGGCAGCGCGGCGCCGTACCACGCCGCCGTCACGGCGAGCCCGGTGAAGAACAGCGCGGGCCGCGCGCCGCTCACCGGGAACACTCCGGGATCGCTCTCGACCGGCCGCACCGGCTCGTCCGCGCGCGCGGCCGGCGCGCCGAGCGCCAGGAGCGCCAGCGCCGCGGCGGCGAGCGAGGTGCGGGGCTTCATCGCGGTCGGGGCATGACACGAACGCGGGCGCCTGGGAAGGGCGAGCTGGCCGCGGCCCGGGACGGGCGTCGCGCGAGGTCACCGCGGCTCAGAGGGCTGCGAGCGTGCCCCAGCGCCCCTCGGCGCTCGGGCGGAAAGCCGCGGCACGCGGCGACGCGACCACCACGTGATCCTCGTGCCAGAGCGGCGCGACGGGGAGCTCCCGCGCCATGAGCGTCTGGAGCTCGCCGTAGAGCCGGCGCCGCTCGGCCCGATCGTGGGTGGCGCCCGCAGCGTCGAACAGCGAGGCGGCGCCGGGGTGCCGGAAGCGAGCCCGATTGCGCCCCTCGCCCCCCTCGCCCGGGACCCCGCGAGGGTGGAAGAACCACGAGAGCACGTTCGGCTCGGTGAGCTCCGGGAGCTGCAGGCTCGCCAGCTCGAAGTCCCCGGCGTCGAGCCTCGCGAGCAGCACGCCGAGATCGAGCGACACCACGCGGACGACGAGGCCGGCATCGCCGAGCATCTGCGCGACGGCGCGCGCGAGGACGAGGCGCGCGCGATCGGTGCTCGTGAGCAGCGTCACCGGCGGGAGCGACGCGAGCACGGCGCGCGACGCAGCCGGATCGTACGGCTCGAGCGGGATGTCGGCCGCGTGCGCCCAGTGCCCTGGGGGGAGCATCGTCGACGCGACCTGCGCGCGCCCGCCGAGCAAGGTCTCCGCGAGGCGCGCGCGATCGATCGCACGCACGACGGCGCGCCGCACTTCGACCCGGTCCGTCGGCGCGCGATCGTTCTGGAAGAGGAGGTACGTGACGTTGGCGCCGGGCCGCGAGCGGACCACGAGCCCACCGCGCCCCTCGAGCGCTGGCAAGATCGCGGGCGACAGCGCGCTCGGCGCGAGATCCGCGCGCCCGGCCAGGAGGCGCAGCGCGCGGGCGTTCTCGTCGCGCACGGTGCGCACCACCACGCCCTGACGCGGCCGCGGCGCGATCCCGGTCTCGGCGGGCGCGAGGTGGACGACACCCGGCGCCGCGCTCGCGACCCGGAAAGGCCCGAGTCCGTCCAGCTCTCCCAGCGGAGCCGGCGGTCGCCTCGCCTCTTCCGCCCGGAGGATCGGCACCTCGAGATCGCTCACCCAGCTCGCGCGCCGCTCACGGAACCGCAAGACGACCGTGAGCGGCCCCTCGGGCACGCAGGCGTGGATGGCGCGGACGACCGCCCGATGCGGGCTGGCGAGCGCCGGATCGGCGAGCGCCTCGAGCGTCGCGCACACGTCGGTGGGGCCGAGCGCCGCCCCGGAATGGAAGCGCACCCCGTCACGGAGCTCGACCCGCAGCGCGTCGTCGCCAGCGGGCGCGACCGAGCGCGCGACCAACGGGACCGGCTCGAGCGAGTCCGGGTCGAGGCCGACGAGCCCCGCGTGGACGAGCCGCGTCACCTTCACGTCGAGCGCGCGCGTCGAGTACCTTGGGTCGAGCGTCGCGACCTCGGTCGACGCGACGACCTCCACCGGGGGCTCGGACGCGTCGCCGGAGGTGTCGGCGCGCCCGCACGCGACGAGCCCCGCGATCGCGGGCATGGTGGAGAGCAGCGCGCTTCGGGCCGCGCTCCACCGCGCCGCCTTGGGGGTTCGGGCGGCGGCGCGGCGAGGGGAGCTCATGCGGCCGCTCAGGGCTGCGGCGGCGCGGGCGCGGGCGCGGGCGCCGCCGGCTTCGGCACGGGCGGCTTCGCGGAGGCGCCGGCGGAGGCCGAGCCGGGCGGCGCGGCGGAGCCGGCGGGCGCGGCCGACCCCGCGGGCTCACCGCTCGACGCGGCGGGCGCAGGCTTCGGCGGCTCCGGCTCCGTGGCGGTGGACGGGTCTCGCTTCAGATCGGCGAGGACCGCGCGCTTGGCCATCTCGACGGGGACACGGGCCTGGCCCTTCGGCTTGTCGATCCACTTGGGGCCAGCGGCGAGCTGCGCGCGCTGCTCGGTCGTCGCCTCGTTGAGCTGGGAGGTGTCCACCGCGATCGCTGCGCCCGGGTTCTCCACGCAGCCGAGCGGCAGCCAGCCCGCGGCCGCGCCGCCCAGCACGAGCGCCGCCGCCGCGCGCGCCGCGCGGCGCCGAGTCGACCTGCCATCCACCGGATTGCTTGCCATCGAGCCGTTCCTCAGGAGTTGGTGAAGGCGAGGGACTTCGCGAGTCGCTCGTCCTCCAGGGGGATCAGGTTCTTGTCGCGGGCGTTCCACGCCGCGGCCGCGAGGAGCATCCCGAGGACACCTACGACCGCCGTCACGTCCATCACGCCGATCGGCAGCCCGTGCAGCTCGCCGTGCCGCCCGAGCGAGGGCTTCACGAGCCAGAACATGTCGACCCAATGCACGAAGAGCAGCCACACGGCCCCCAGCTTGAGCCCCGCACGGTTGCGCTTCACGTGCCGCGAGAGGAGGAACAGGAACGGCACGACGAAGTGCCCGACCACGAGGAACCAGGCGACGTTCTGCCACGGGCCGTTCGTCCGCTCCTGGTACCAGACCGTCTCCTCGGGGACGTTCGCGTACCAGATGAGCATGTACTGGCTGAAGGCGATGTACGCCCAGAACACCGTGAAGGCGAACATCATCTTCCCGATGTCGTGGAAGTGATGGACGGAGACGCTCTTCACCAGCTTGCCCTGACCCTGGAGCCAGAAGAGCACGAGCGCGAAGAGCGAGTGCCACGCCACGACGGCGCCCGAGAAGTAGTACACGCCGAAAATGGTGGAGAACCACCGCGCGTCCAGCGACATGATCAGGTCGATCGCCGCGAACGAAAGCGTGAGCGCCAGCGCGATCATGCTCGGAGCCGAGACGCCGTAGAGCTTCGCGTGGAGGCCCTTGGCCTTCGTCCGGTCCTGCTCGACCGACTTCGTCAGCCAGTAGCGGCCGAGCCACGCCCAGAACACGAAGTAGACGACCAGCCGAACGGCGAAGAACGTCTCGTTCAGGTACGCGTGCTTGTGGTGGAGGATGTGGTCCTTCTCCACCGCCGCGTGGTCCACCCACTCGTACAGCTGGTGGTTGCCCATCAGCACCGGGACGAGGATCGGGAGCGCGAGGAGCGCCATGACCGGCGTCGACGCGGCGAAGAGCTCGCCCACCCGCCGCACGACCACGCTCCACCGCGCCGCGAACAGGTGCTGCAGCGTCACCCAGACGAGCGCCCCGAGCGCGATGCTCAGCCCGTAGACGTAGGCGGTCAGGTACGCGAAGGAGAAGGATCGGAGGTCGTCGCCCGCGCTCACGCCGAGGCCGATCGTCGCCAAGACGCCGACCACCCCGACACCTCCCGCGATCTGCGCGACGCGAGCGGCGCCAGGCAGGCGCACGTCGTCCGTCACAGCCGCGGTGGAGTCACCGCCGTGGTCCTCGTGCCCGCCGTGGGGCGCGTCGTGCTCGGAGTCGCTGTCTTTCTTCGCCATGACCGTCTCGTCCGCTCGCCCCGCCGCTTGGGCGAGGCGAGCCGTGATGGAAGCTTCAGTTCAGCCCGCCTCGCTCCGCCGCCGGAACGTCCTCGATCGTCGCGTTGCCCGCGCGCTGCAGCGCCCGCACGTAGAGCACGATGCGCCACCGATCCTCGATGGAGATCTGCGGGCCGTACGCGGGCATGTTGCGGACACCCTTCCCAATGAGCTCGTACATCTGGCCGACGGGCATCCGGCGCAGGTAGCCCTGGGTCAGGTTGGTCGGCGGCACCCACATCGACTGCTCCTTGTCCTGGGCGCGCCGGGACACGATGCCGTCGCCCGCACCGGAGAGCCCGTGGCAGGGGGCGCAGAAGATGTCGTACTGCGTCTGGCCGCGCTTCATGGCCGCCTCGTCGACGGGGAGCGCGGACGGGAAGGTGCGAGCGTACTCGCCCTCGACGCGCCCGTGGTGGAGGTGCTCGTCCTCGTCGAGCTGGCCTACGGCGATCGTCGCCGGCTCCTGCGGCCGGACGGTGCGACCGTCCGCGAAGAAGGCGCTCGCCTTCTGCGTCTTGTACTTCAGCTGGAAGTCCATGTCCGGGACCATGTGGATCCTCGGCTGGTCGGTCATCGTCTGGCGGGCCTGGACGAAGAGCACGAACGGCACGATCGCGGCGCAGACGAGCGCCGCCAGCCCGATCACCAGCGGTCGCGGGAGGCCCGCCGGGCTCGACTGGTCCTCCATCACGTCGTCGAGATCCTCTGGGTGCGTCGACTCCAGGAGCGCGCGGGTCGCCGACTCGTCGAACTTCGGGTCGCGCGCCTGGATGTAGAGGAAGAACCGATCGTCCGTGGCGCGCCCGAAGCGCTCCTTCAGGTCGAGCGGGTGGTGCGGCTCCGGCAGGCCGTTGATGACGATCATGGCGCCGAGCGCCGTGAGCGCGCTGAAGAGCACCGTGAGCTCGAAGTAGACCGGCACGCTCGCCGGGATGCTCAGGAAGGGCTTACCGCTGATCACCCAGGGGTAGTCGACGGCGTTCGTCCACCACTGGAGGAGCGCGGCCGTCGTGAGGCCGGTGAGCCCGGCACAGAGCACGATCCAGGGCAGGCGCGTGGGGCGGATGCCCATCGCCGGATCGATCCCGTGGATCGGGAACGGCGTGTACGTGTCCCAGTGCTGGAACCCTGCGTCCCGCACCTTCTCCGCCGCGTGGACGAGCGCCGTCGGCGTCTCGTACTCGGCGACGACGCCCAGCAGCTTGGGCGGACCTTCGGGGCGATGGGCGGCCATCAGTGCGCTCCTCCGTGACCGTGCTGGACGTGCGCCTCGGGCATGATCGCCTTCACCTCCGCCATCGCCACCGTTGGCAGGTACCTGCAGAAGAGCAGGAACAGGGTGAAGAACAGCCCGAAGCTCCCGCCGAGCGTCGTGTAGTCCGTGGGCGTCGGCACGTAGTAGCCCCAGCTCGAGGGCAGGAAGTCACGCGCGAGCGACGTGCCAATGATCACGAAGCGCTCGAACCACATCCCGACGTTGACGATCACGCCGACGGCGAACGCCACCCACACGTTCCGCCGCATCTTGCGCGACCAGAAGATCTGCGGCGCCACGACGTTGCAGAAGATCATCGTCCAGTACGCCCAGGCGTACGGCCCGAACAGCCGGTTGATGAAGGTGAAGCCCTCGTAAAGGCTGCCGGAGTACCAGGCGATGAAGAACTCCATGCCGTAGGCGTACCCGACCAGCATGCCCGTCCCGAGGATGACCTTCGTCATCAGCTCGATGTGGCGCAGCGTGATGATGTACTTCAGGCCGAAGAATTGCCGCGCCGGGACGAGGAGCGTGACCACCATGGCGAAGCCGCCGAAGATGGCGCCCGCCACGAAGTACGGCGGGAAGATCGTCGTGTGCCACCCGGGGAGCTGGCTCGTCGCGAAGTCGAACGACACCACCGAGTGCACGCTGAGCACCAGGGGCGTCGCGAGCGCGGCGAGCAGGAGGTACGCCCGCTCGTAGCGGTGCCACTGCCGCGAGGAGCCACGCCAACCCATGGCGACGATGCCGTAGGCGATGCGACGGATCTTGGTGGTGCTCCGGTCGCGGAAGGTCGCGAAGTCCGGGATCATGCCCATGTACCAGAAGAGCAGCGACACCGTGGCGTACGTGCCGACCGCGAACACGTCCCACTCCAGTGGCGAGCGGAACTGCGGCCACATGCCCATCTGGTTCGGGATCGGGAACATCCAGTACGGGAGCCACGGGCGCCCGATGTGGATGCCGGGGAAGATCGCCGCGCAGACGACGGCGAAGATCGTCATCGCCTCCGCGGCGCGGTTGATCGCCGTCCGCCAGTCTTGGCGGAGCAGGTAGAGGATGGCGCTGATCAGCGTCCCCGCGTGGCCGATGCCGACCCAGAACACGAAGTTGACGATGTCGAAGCACCAGGCGACGGGGACCATGTTCCCCCAGACGCCGATGCCCGTGTAGAAGAGGTACGCGAGGCTCAGACCGAACATCGTCAGCAGCGCCAGCGCGATGGCGAACGCGACGTACCAGGCCCGCGGGGGCTTCGCCTCCGTGAGCCGGGAGACGTTCTGCGTGATCATCCCGAAGACGTTCTCGCCCTCGGGGGGGCCGGCCCATGGATTGCCGCCCGCGCTCTGCTGGACGACCGTGGTGGCCCCGGGCTGTGCGACGGCGGCCATCAGACGAGCTCCGGGTTCGGGTTGCGGACACGCGCCAGGTAGTGGAGGCGCGGGACGTTGTTCAACTCGCCGAGCAGCGCGTAGGCGCGGGCGTGACCGTACGCCTCTTTCACGCGGGACGCGGCGTCGTTCAGGTCGCCGAAGCGGATGGCGTCGGTCGGGCAGGTGTCCTGGCAGGCCGAGCGCACCTCGCCGTCACGGAGGGTCCGCCGGGCGTTCTTCGCCTTGATCTTCGCCTTCTGGATGCGCTGCACACAGAACGAGCACTTCTCCATCACGCCCCGGAAACGCACCGTCACGTCGGGGTTGAACGCCATCTTCAGCGTCTCGTTCCTCGCCTCTTTCAGGTCGAGGTGGAAGTTGAAGTAGTTGTAGCGGCGCACCTTGTACGGGCAGTTGTTCGAGCAGTACCGCGTGCCGATGCAGCGGTTGTAGACCATGTCGTTCAGGCCCTCGCTCGAGTGGACCGTCGCGCCGACCGGACAAACCTGCTCGCACGGCGCGTTCTCGCAGTGGTGGCAGGCGACCGGCTGGTAGGCGATCTCGGGGTTCTCGGCCGTGCCCCGGTAGTGACGGTCGATCCGGATCCAGTGCATCTCCCGGTTGCGACCGACCGCCTCGCGCCCGACGACCGGGACGTTGTTCTCGGCGTGGCAGGCGACCATGCAGGCGCTGCAGCCGATGCACTTGTTCAGATCGATCGTCATGCCCCACTTGTAGCCGTCGTAGGAGACCGGCGGCTGCCACATGCTGAGCAGCGGGGGGTGGTGCACGCGCTTCGCGGCGAACTTCGGATCGGCCTGGTATTCCGAGAGCGGCGCCTCGCGCAGGAGCTGCCCGGCGCGCTCCTCCTGGCCCTTCTTGCCGAGGTCGTCGATCGAGTAGAAGTCCTGCACGCCCACGACCCGGCGCCGCTCGCCGGTCGGCGTGACCTGACCGCCGCCACCGAACGTGAGCAGCGCCTTGGTGCGGAGCGCGAAGGTGTCCGTGCCGACGGACGGCACGCCGGGGGCCTGGATACCGCGGATCCGATCGAACACCGTGGTGCCGAACGTGGGCGTGAGCCCCTCGCGCGATCCGCCGATGACGCCTGCGTCGGTGCGGCCCCAGCCGAGCGTGAGCCGGACCGAGCCGTCCGCTTGCCCCGGCGAGACGAGGACCGGGATCGTGACCTCGCGGCCACCGACGGCCACCCGCGCGAGCGCGTGATCGTCGACGCCGAGCGCCTTGGCCGTCGCCGGCGAGACGAGCGCGACGTTGTCCCAGCACGCCTTCGTCACCGGATCGGGCAGCTCGACGAGCCACCCGTTGTTGGCGAAGCGACCGTCGTAAAGCTTCGGGTCGGCGGCGAGCACGACCTCGAGCGCGCCGTTGGCGGCGCCGAGCCCCGAGAGCTCGCCGCCGGAGAACGCCAGCGGCCGGCTCTGGACGAGCGTCGGGTTGGCGCGCGGGTACGCGGTGCCGGGGACGAAGCCGTCGTGGACCGCGCGCTTCCACCGGCGGAGGTCGCCCAGCGTCGCCGCGAGGGCGCGCCGCACGATCGCGTGGCCGTCGAGCTTCTTGTCGCCGGTGAGCAGCACCAGGGCGGCCTCGTCCTTGTCCGCGTCGCCCAGCAGGAAGGCGAGCAGTTCGGGCACGCTGCGGGCCGCGTAGAGCGGCGCGATGAGGGGCTGGGCGATGGCGATCGTGCCGTCCCAGGCGCGGGTATCTCCCCAGGCCTCGAGCCAGTGCGCGAGGGGGACGTGGAGCGTGCACTTGCGGCTCGTCTCGTCCTCGTAGAGCGACGCGTGGACACTCAGCTTCGCCTTCGCGAGGGCGGCCGGGAAGGCGAGGTCCACCGGGGCGTCGAACACCGGGTTGCCGCCGAGGATGAGCAGCCACTCGACCTGGCCAGCGTTCAGCTCGGCCACCAGGCCCTCCAGCGAGCGCACCGAGTCCGGCCGCTCTTCGATCTCGGTGTAGGTCACGGCCGAGCCGACGTTGCCGAGGAGCGCGTTGAGTCGGTGGACGATCGCGTGCACCTCGGCGGGCAGGTGCGCGCCGGCGACGATCGCCGAGCGCCCCTTGGCCGCCGCGAGGTCCTTCGCCATCGCGTCGAGGAACTTCGCCACGCGCCCCTCGCCGAGGAACGCCGCGGCCGGCTTCGGCTGCGCGGGACCGAGGGCTCCCGCGCCGACCTTCGCGCTGAGCTCGGCATCGAGCCAGGCGGCGACGGCCTTCATGTGCTCCGCGCGGAGCCCGAGGCGGTGATCCGCGATCGGGCTCATCCCGGAGAACGAGCTCTCCAGCACGTAGACCCGGCTCATCCCCTTGTCCGGGTCGCGCCGCGCCGCGATCGCGCGCGCGTAGGCGAGGGAGTTCGGGTGTGCCGTCATGGGATCGGCGTCGAGCGTGACGAGCACGTCCGCCTTCGCGAAGTCGTAGTGGGTGCGGTGCTGCTTGCCGAAGGCGAGCTGGGCCCCGGCGCGCTCCGCGTCGTCCTGGATCGGCTCGTACTCGACCCACTTCGCTTGGGGGAGCGCCGCGACGAAGCGGCGTCGCAGATCAGCGACGGTGACCGAAGAGGAGTACCCGCTGAGGACGCGCACGCCCGCGCCCCCCCGCGCCTTCGCGGCCGTGAACGCCTCCGTCAGCGCCTGATCCGCGGCCGCCGGCGTCTCGGCGACGCGCGCTCCGCTCCCGAACCGGCAAGCCCCCTGGCTGCGATCCGGATCGTACATCTCGAGGATGCTCGCCTGGTGGAACAGCCCGGCGGCGCCGAGGCTGCTCGGGTGACCGGGGTTGCCCTCGACCTTGATCGGCCGGTTGTCCGCGCTCGTGACGCGGAGCCCCACGCCGACACCCGCGAGGTCCATCGTGGTCGCGAAGGCGCGGGTCTCGCCCGGGATCATCCCCGGCGCACGCTTGGCTGCGGGGAGCAGCTTGTCGTCCTCCCACCGGCAGCCGGACACGCCGGCGAGCGCGAGCGACGCGCCCGCGAGCTGCAGGAAGCGACGGCGCTCGGGCGATCCGGGCGGGAGCGACTCCAGCGGGACGCCGAGCTCACGCCCGACGAACTCCTGGAAGCCCGGACGCTCGGTCAGCGCCTCGAGCTCCTGCCACCGGCCGCGAGCGTCGTCGCCGCCGGACGTGGCCGCCGCGGGTGCGGCGGCGCGTTCTTCACGTTTCACCTGTGACATGTGGAACAGTCGGTGGGCGGGTTGATGTTGCCGGCCTCGCGCAGCTTCTTGCCGTACGCGACAGGATCCTCCGGGGCCTTCCAGTCCATCTGGGTGACGGCCTCCGGCGGGCGGAGGTGGCGCTCGGGCGCGCGATGGCAGTCGAGGCACCACGCCATGCTGAGTGGCTGCTCCTGAGCGACCACCGCCGCCCGATCGACGCGCCCGTGGCACGACACGCACCCGACGCCGCGGGTCACGTGCGCGCTGTGGTCGAAGTACACGTAGTCCGGCAGGTCGTGGACCTTGCGCCACGCCACCGACTTCCCGCTCTGCGCGCTCTCGCGGACGAGCGCGAGCTTCTCGCTCTCCGGCCAGACACGGGCGTGGCAGTTCATGCACGTCTCGGTGGCGGGGATCGCCGCGTGCGAGGCCTTGTCGACCGTGTTGTGGCAGTAGCGGCAGTCGATCCCCAGCTCCCCGGCGTGGAGCGCGTGGCTGTAGGGGACGGGCTGCTGGGGCTGGTACCCGATGTCGGTCGTCTTCGGGGAGAAGCCGTACCAGACGAAGCCCGTCAGGTAGATCGGAGCTCCGCCGAGCGCGAGCCCCGCGACCAGGCGGAGCTTGTTCGCCCAGCGGGGGAAAATGGGCGTCCTCGTCATCGGGACCGCCTGCGTGAGCGAGGTGTCGTCATGGTGGCGTGCAGACGTGGAGGGGCGAAGGGGATCTTCGCCTTGGCGCACACGCTCGGACCCGCCCGGCGGGCGCGCCGAGCGGCGGACTAACACGAAGCCGCAGCGAAAGGCGACACGAAAAACGACGGAGCTGCTCCCGCTCGCGGCCGCTCCTGATCGGGGTCAGGTGCGGTCGTGAGGCGCATCCGGCGGCGGCTGGGCGCACACGGCCCTTCGCGCTCCTTGCCGCGCCGCGACGCGGGCTGGCGTGCGCGTCGAGCCGGGGGCTAGCCAGGCCGGACGGCGGGCTCATGCCACGCGGTCAGCGGTTTGTAAAGACGGCCCGGCGCGCGGCGGCGCTCCCCCGCCGGCCCCGCCGGCCGCGCCCCCGCGCGCCCGCGCGGGGCCGGCGGGACGCGCGAACCCGCGGCTCAGAACTCGCGCATCTGGCGGCGGATCTTGCCGATCGCCTGCTCCTGGAGCTGGCGGATGCGCTCGCGGGAGAGGTTGTACTTGTCGCCGATCTCCTTGAGCGTGAGCTCGTCCTCGTTGTCGAGGCCGAACCGCCAGCGGATGATGCGGCTCTCGATCGGCGTCAGCGTGGCGAGGAGACGCTGGACCTCCTCACCCCATTTCTGGTTGGCGAGCGCGTCGTACGGAGAGAGCGAGTTCTCCTCGACGAGGAAGTCGATGAACCGCCGGCCATCCTCGTCGCCGACGGGCCGGTCGAGCGAGAACGGGGTCTCCGCGTAGAGGTCCTTCACCTTGTCGAGCTTGTCGCGGGGGACACCGGTCTCCTTCTCGAGCTCGTCGATCGACGGCTCGTGGCCGGTGCGGGCGATGATCGTCTGCGTGGCGCGCGCGACGCGGTTGTACGTGTCGAGCATGTGCACGGGGATGCGCACGGCCCGCCCCTTGTCCGCCAGCGCGCGGCTGATCGCGTGGCGGATCCACCACGAAGCGTAGGTGCTGAAGCGGTAGCCGCGCGTGTGGTCGAACCGCTCGACGGCCTTCATCAGGCCGATGTTGCCCTCCTGGATGAGGTCGATGAGCGGCAGCCGCCCGCGGTTGTATCGCCTGGCGATGCTCACGACGAGGCGCAGGTTGGCCTTGACGAAGCGGTTCTTCGACTCGCGCTGGCGATGATCGGCGACGTGCGCGCGGGCGGCGAGCTTCGCCACGGCGGCGCGATCGAGGGCCGCGTCGCAGCTCGCCGGGACCTCGCCAGCGGCGAGCGTCCGGACGAGCGCGAAGGCGTTGCCCATCCAGATGCGATCGGAGTCGGGCAGGCGGAGCTCACGCGCCAGCTCCTCGCAGCAGGAGGTCCACCGCTTCTGCTGCGCGGCCAGCAGCTTGCTCCGCTGGCGACGGTACGCGCGCGCGAGCTTACGCAGCTCGGCGAGCTGCGGCGCCTTCGGGCGGTCCTCCTCGCTGGAGCCGGCGAGGTCGGTCTCCAGCTGATCGAGGACGAGCTCGGCCGCGGGGACGTACGACAGCAGCGCACACCAGAACCCGACCTCGGACTGCTCCACCGCCTGCGCCGCCTGGAACTCTTCGTCCGGGCCCATCACCTGGTGGCTCGACATCTCCCGGAAGTACCGGGAGAGCATGGAATCGCCCGCGCCCTCGACGACGGCCACGGGCTCCGGATCGACCACGATGCGCTCGTCGAACCTGCGCATCGCGCCCTCGTTCGGTCCCTCGGCGCGCACGCCGTGGACCGAGGAGGACTTCGCGGAGGTCTCTTCCTCGTCGCCGTCCTGGGTCTCGATGTTGGGCTCGATGTGGTTCATGGCGGGCTCGGGGGCTGGCGGGGGGAGGATTCCGATGGGAACGGACGTTTCACTACGGAACGGTCAGGGTGCAGAAACGAATCCGCTCCCTGAGCCACCCGCGGCCCCGGAGACGCCGCGCGGGTCGGCTGCGGGGGGGCGCGGGCGGGGTTCCTGGGAGGTACGGGGATCGGGGGCCGAACGGAGCGGGAAGGTCTCGAAAGTTCTTGCAAACTGCGTGCCCACTGGGGGGGCGTGTGGGGACGTATCCTCCACTCTCATCCTCGGGGCGAAATTCTGGGTGCTGGGTTGCGCCGCCCGAGGGCTAGCCTGGGTTGGGTCATGGCGAGTCTCGGGTCTTGGGTGAGTACGAACGAAACCGACGATTCGGCCTCGTCCGCGCCGCCGGAGCGCGGTCGAGGCGAGGCCGTCGAGCTGCTCCTCCTCTCGATCCGATCGGGCCTCGCCGAGGGGAGAGCGCTCGCGGCGCTCGTCTTGGGTGCCGGCGCAGGAGCTGCCGGGCACACGGCGCTGGCGCTCGCGGCGGCGTGGCTCGCGGCCGGGCTCGGCCGCGAGGGTGGCGCCTCGGTGCCGAATCTCGGCACGATCTCCTACCTTGGCCTGGCGGCGGCGCTCGTCAAGGCGACCGGACAGGCGGTCGCCGCCGGCGCGCAGGCGCGGATCGTCGGCATCGCGGGTGCGCGGGCTGCGCGCGCGACCTTCGACTCGGCCGCCGCCGCGCCCTCCGGCGCCCTGCTCGGGGCGCAGGCCACCGTCCGGCTGCGGGCGATCGAGGGCGCCGTCGACCGGGGCGCGCTGGGCGGCGCCCGAGCGCTGCTCGCGGTGCTCCCGCTTCTCGCCTCCATGATCGCAGTGTCAGGGGCCTGGGCCTTCGGTGCAGCGGTGGCACTCGCGCCGTTCACTCTCGCTGGATCGTATCTCCGGCGCCGCTGGGCGCGCCGGGCGGCGCAGGCCCGCGAGTCGGCCGAGGAGCTCCAGGCGGGGGTCGACGATCTGTTCCTGCACCTCGATCTGTACCGGACCCACGGCGCCGCGGCCCGGGTCGGCGCCGAGGTCGAGCAGGCCGCGCGGCGCGGCGCCGAGTCCCTGGCCAGGGCCGAGCGCCAGCGCGTGGCGCTGAGCGGCGCCAACGAAGTGGTCGGCGCGCTGGCGCTCGTCTGCGTGCTCGCCTTGACGGCGCGACTCGGCTCCCCGCTGCCGTCAGACCACGCGCTCGCCCTGGTCGCGCTCGTGTTCATGGCGTACCGCCCGCTCCGCGATCTCGGGGACGCCCGCGCCGCGCTGGACCGCGGAGCGCTCGCGCTCGGCGCGCTCGAGCGGGCGGTGCCCGGCACGGTGGCGCGACTCGGCGCGCCCGTCGCGCCGCCGGCGGCCGCCGGCGAGCCGACGGCGCCCGCGCTGCTCGAGCGGCTCGTCGCTACCGAGCTCGGCGCGCGCACGCACGGACCGCGCACCTCGCTGCGCGTCGAGCCCGGCGAGATCGTCGCCGTGTCGGGCGCCACCGGCAGCGGGAAGACGACGCTGCTCCGGGCGCTGCTCGGCCTGGACCCCACCGTCGGGGGCCTCACGTACGGCGATCGTTCGCTCGCGGACGCGGGCGTGGGGCCCGCCGTGCGACCCTTCGCGTGGGTGCCACAGGAGGCGCCGCTCGGCGCCGGGACGGTGCTCGACAACGTCCGACTCCTCGGAGCCAGCGACGCCGCGGCGCGCGCGGCGCTCGCGTCGCTCGGCGCCGGCGCGCTGAGCGACGATCCTCGCCCGATCGGCCCCGGCGGCCGGCGGCCGAGCGGCGGGGAGCGCCGGCTCATCGCGCTCGCGCGCGCCCTCGCCAGCGGCCAGCCCGTCCTGCTCGTCGACGAGCCCACCGAGGGGCTCGACCCGGCCGCGGAGGCGCTCGTGCTGCAGGCGCTCTCGCAGCTGCGCGGCGCGCGGAGCGTTCTGCTCGTCTCGCATCGGGAGCGCGTGGTCGCCATCGCGGACCGCGCGATCCGCGTCGGCGAGCGCTCCGACCCCACCCGCGTCGGCGTCCCGGTGCCCGACGCGGGCGGGCGCGACGATCAGAACTGAACGAGGAAGCGCGGATCGTTCTCGAACAGCAGGCGGATGTCCGGGATGCCGTACCTCAGCATCGCCACGCGCTCGACGCCCATGCCGAAGGCGAAGCCCGTCCACCGCTCCGGGTCGACACCACAGTGCTCGAGCACGCGCGGGTGGATCATCCCGCAGCCCAGGATCTCGAGCCAGCCCGTGCCCTTGCACACGCGGCACGCGGCGCGCGACGCCTCCCCCGCGCGACAGAAGACGCAGCTTACGTCGACCTCGGCGCCGGGCTCCACGAACGGGAAGTAGCTCGGGCGGAAGCGAACACCGGTGCCCGGACCATAGAACCGCTCGGCGAAGGCCGTGAGCACGCCCTTCAGCTGCGCGAACGAGACGCCTTCGTCGACGAGGAAGCCCTCGACCTGGTGGAACATCGGCGAGTGGGTCACGTCGTCATCGCGACGAAAGACGGCCCCGCCGCTCACTCGCGCGAGGGGCGGGGGATGCTGCAGCATCTCGCGGATCTGCACGGTGCTGGTGTGCGTGCGGAGCAGCGCGCGCGAGTCCGGCGGCGCGCCCGCGACGCGCACCCAGAAGCTGTCCTGCATGTCCGTCGCCGGGTGATCGGGCGGGAACGCCAGGCGCGTGAAGTTGTTCTGCTCGAGATCGATCTCCGGTCCCCACGCGACCTCGAACCCGAGGGAGCGGAACACGTCGAGGATCTCGAAGCGCACGCGGGTCACCGGGTGCATGTGTCCCCGCGGCGCCGGCACGCGCCCGGGCATCGTGAGATCGAGCGCGGGCCCCTCGAGATCCGCGCGGCGCGCCGCGGCGCGGAGCGCCAAGAGGCGACCCTCGAACGCGGACTCGACGCCCGATTTCGCGGCGTTCACTCGCTCACCGAGCTCCTTGCGGCGCTCGGGCGGGACACGCCCCATCAGCTTGAGCAGCGAGGTGAGCGAGCCGCCCTTGCCGAGGAGCTCGGCGCGCGCGTTGCGGAGCTCCTGTTCGGTCGTCGCGGCGTCGAAGCGCGCGCCGAGCTCGACGCCGAAGGCGGACAGGCCCGCCTCGATCTGATCGGCGGGATCGACCGACATGCGGGGCGGACCGCTCGCGCCGGAGCTCAGGCGCCCGACGCTGCGGCTCGCCCGGCGGGAGCCGCGACGAGCTCGGTGAGCTTCTTGAAGGCCGGCGCGTCGCGGACGGCCAAGTCCGCGAGCACCTTGCGATCGAGCGCGATGCCGCTCGTCGCGAGCGCGTGGATCAGGCGCGAGTACGTGGTCCCGTTCACGCGGCACGCGGCGTTGATCCGCGCGATCCAGAGCTTGCGGAAGTCGCGCTTGCGGAGCTTGCGGCCGACGTAGGCGTACTGCCACGACTTCCACAGCACGCGCATCGCCTGGCGGTAGCGGTTCTTCCGGCCACCCCAGAAGCCCTCCGTCTGCTGGAGGACTCGGCGGTGGCGGCGGTGGGCGGTGACGCCTCTCTTGACGCGGGTCATGGGGAACGGACTCCGGTGGGATCAGCCGTAGGGGAGGAGGATCTTGATCCGCCCAGCGAGCTCGGGCGAGACCATGGCGTTGTCGCGCAGTCGCCGACGGCGCGTGCGCGACTTGCCGATCATGTTGTGCTGGAGCCCGCACTTCGGGCGCCGGACGCGCCCCGAGCCCGAGAGCTTGAAGCGCTTGGCGGCCGCACGGTTGGTCTTCATCTTCGGCATGGTCGGCTCCGCTGGGGATCTGAGCTGCGGGGGATCTGAGCTGCGGGGGATCCGAGCTGCTGGAGAACCGTGCCGCGGGGGGGAGCGCGGGCACGACCTCCGACGCCGGGCGGCGCTCGGGGGCGGGTGGTATGCCGGACGCTCAGGTCGGAGTCAAGGGCGGCCGGGGGGGGCGGACGCGTTGCGGCGAGGCAGGCGGCGTGCTCTAGTCCGCGCTGTCTTGGACGCCCACATGGGGCGGCGGCGCTAGCCGCCGCCGGGAAGCCGGTGAGAGACCGGCACGGAGCCGCCACCGTGACCGCCGGGAGCCTCGGGCGCCCTGCGGGAGTCGGAAACCGCGCCGAGACCCCCGGGATGGCCCCGGGGTTCGTCCTGCTCGAGCGCGAGTCTCGCTCACTGGAGTCCCGATGAACTGGTGCGACCTGGCGACCGCAGCGGCGGCCGCGCTGCTCTGGGCTGGCTGCGGGGGAGATCCCCTGGATCGTGAGGGCGGCGTCGACTCTGGCGTGGGGGCGGGTGGCCGGGCGGGCGCGGGGCCGGGCGGCGCGGGCGGCGCCCCCGCGCCCACCGACTCCGGCGCCGACGCGGGTGCGGCGGCCGGCGCGGCGGGCGACGGCGCGGCGGGCGACGGCGCGGCGGGCGACGGCGCGGCGGGCGACGGCGCGGCCGGCGGCGACGCGGCCGCGGGCTGCGCGGCGCTCGCGCCTCGTTTCGCCACACGCGTCGTCGCGACGGGCTTCGGCCCCGGGCAGGCGTTCGGGCAGGAGCTGCTGCCGGGGGTGGTGCTCGGGCCTCCGCGCGGCGGGGGGTGCTGCGCAGGATCGACGGACGTCTGCTCGCTCGGGCACGGCGGGTGGATCGTGCTGGAGGCGGAGGGCAACGCGATCGTCGACGGCCCCGGCGCCGATCTCGTCGTGTTCGAGAACCCGTTCTGGATCGGCGGCGACGAGACGCGGCCGTACGTGGAGCCGGGGCGCGTGTCCGTCAGCGACGACGGCGTCACGTGGCACGCCTTCGACTGCGCGGCGACGGCCGCGCCGTACATGGGGTGCGCGGGCGTGTCGCCGGTGCACGCCAACGGCGACACCGGGGGCGCGGACCCGCTCGATCCGACGGAGTCGGGCGGCGACGCCTTCGACCTCTCGACGCTGGGCCTGCAGCGCGCGCGCTACGTGCGGGTGGAAGACGTCGACACGGACAGCGCCGTGTTCGATCTCGACGCCATCGCGATCGTGAACGCCGAGTGCCCGTGAGCGCGCGTCCGGCCGTCGGGATCGCGCTGGTCGTGGCGGCGCTCGTCGCTGCGATCGTGGCGGCGGCGCGGCTGGGCGGCGCGGGCGCGGCGTCGCCCGGGGCCGTCAGCTCGACGGCGCGCATCGTCGCGCTCAGCCCGGCGCTGACGGAGACGCTCTTCGCCATCGGCGCGGGGGGACAGGTCGTCGCGGTCGACGACTACTCGGAGCACCCCGAGGCCGCTCGCGCGCTGCCACGCGTCGGCTCCGCGCTGCGCCCGGATCACGAGCGCATCGTCGCCGCGCGCCCCACGCTGGTGGTCGGCGAGCAGATCCGCGCGGCGCGCGAGGAGGAGCTGGCGCGGATCGCACGCACCGTCCTGCTCCCCTGGCTCACGGTCCAGGAGATCGCCTCCAGCACGCGCGAGCTCGGAGCGCTGACGGGTCGGGTGCCCGAGGCAGACGCGCTGGCGGCGCGGCTCTCGAGCGAGCTCTCGCGCCGGCCGCGCCCGGGCGCGCCGCGCGTGCTCCTGGTGCTCCGCTACGCGGCCGGCGCCCCGACCGACATCGTCTACATCCGCCGTGGCTCGGTGCACGGCGCGGCGCTCGAGGCGGCCGGCGCCGAGAACGCGGTGCCGGACGACGCCGAGGGCGTGCCGCGGCTGTCGCTCGAGCGCGTCCTCGCGCTCGACCCGGACGCCATCCTGGTGCTGACGGGCGCGTCCGGCACTACGGCGGACCGCAGCGTGGTCGCCAACGAGTGGCGCCACCTGCGATCCCTGCGCGCAGTGCGCGACGCGCGAGTCGGAGCCGTGCCGGGCGGTGAGGCCTACTCCAACGGACCGCGCATCCTCGATCTGGTGGGGCGGCTCGCCGCCGAGCTTCGCGCGCTCGGCGTCGAGCCGACACCAGGATGAAAAGGAAACGCGGGAGGTGGCTCAGCGCGCGTGACGGAACGCGTGCTCGAGCATGTCGCCGATCACCTGGTCCGCCTTGTCAGCGGTGTAGCTACCGCGCAGCGCGGCGCGGGCCTGGGAGTGGAGCTGCTCGCGCGCGACGGAGCGGAGCGCCTGCTGGACGGAGCTCACCTGGATGAGCACCTCGCCGCTCGAACGACCTTCCTCCAACATCCGCATGAGGCCGCGGACCTGGCCTTCGATCCGAGCCAAGCGGCGAATGCTCGCGCGCTTGTCTTCGACCTCCACGGGCGCGGCCTTCGCGGGGGCTCGGCGCTCGGTCTTCGGGGTGCGACGTGCGTTGACGGTTGCCATGCTCTTTCCTTTTCTGCGCGAGAAATCGAGTGTCGCGCGCTAACATTTCATCACGGCCGGTTCGACTTGCCAAGCCCCAAGGTTCGGCCGGCCCCCCTCGACGTGGAGGAGGAGCTGGCGGCGGGGGTGGGGTCCGTGGCGCGGGCTCGCCGGTTCGGGATCGGGTGATGAGGGATCGGGTGGTGAGGGATCGGGTGGTGAAGGATCGGGTGGTGAGGGATCGGGTGGTGAGGGATCGGGTGGTGAGGGATCGGGTGGTCAGGATCAGGGCTACCGCGATGGTGATGAGGGCCGTCGCGGGCCGCGCCGTTGCGCCGGGGACCGGGTTGCCACGGAGCGCCGACGGCCGGCGGGGCGGGGGCGGGGCCTCCTCCCGGTGCCGGGTGACCCAGGCCTAACCGTGAACGGCCCGACTTTCCAGCGGGCTGTCGCGCAGAGGCTCCGCTCGCGGCCGTGAGGGCGCGCTCGGCCGTCGCGCGGCGGCGGCCGGCGGCGCCACGCCCGGGCAGCGGAAACGGATCGATACGAGGGGACTTGCATCCGCGGAACGGAGAGCTCGGCGCACGGCCTCCGCCGCCGGAGCGCGGACCGGCCTGCGCGCTGGTGACCCGGTGCGGGAGGCTCGGGACGGGGCGATCCTGCGGCCGATCCCGCCGCACGTCGAGGCCCCGGCGGCCGCTCCTGCACGTGATTTCCAGCGAGAGCGGCCCCGCGTGGGAGGGGAAGGGCGGGCGCGACCCCGCCCTGCCGGGGAGGGTCGAGCCGGCTCTAGGGGCTCCCAGGATGAGCCCGGAGCCCACGAGGGGAGCGGTGGGGGTGGAGCGGGGCATGGGACGAGCTCGCGCGGGGAGTGGCCGTGAACGCTCGGCCACCAGCTGGTAGTGGGGGGACGCCCGACGAATTCCAAGATCGTCGGTACGCTCCCACCGATGCCTCCGGACCGCGACACCGAGCCCCCGGGGCCGAAGCTCGCGCTCGTCATCGCCGTGGCCGGGGCGTGGGCCGTCTCGTTCGCGACCGCCGCGGGCGCCCGCGCGGACGGGGGCGAGGCGCCGTCGCCGGGACGATCCCGCGCCGCAGGCTCGCCCGCGGAGCCTCTTCCCGTGCGCGAGCGCGAGGTCACGGAGATCGAGGTGACCGACCGCGACCGCACCAGCGCGAGCGGCGACGCGCGCGCGTCGTCCCGCGTGACGCGCGCGGAGCTGGAGGAGCGGCTGCCGAGGAGCGCCCCGGACGCGCTCCGCTGGGAGCCCGGCGTCTACGTGCAGCAGTCCGGGCACGGGCAAGGCTCGCCGTACCTCCGCGGACGCACCGGACAGCAGACGCTGGTGACCTTCGACGGCATCCGGTTGAACACCAGCACGTGGAGGCAAGGGCCGAACCAATACTTCTTCACCATCGACGCGCAGTCCGTCCACGCGATCGAGGTCACTCGCGGCGGCGCGTCCACGCTGCACGGCTCCGACGCGATCGCCGGCGTCATCGACGCCGACCCGCTCGAACCCCGCCTCGATCTCGAGGCGGACGGGCCGCGCGTGCGCCCGCGCACCTCGCTCCGCTGGGCGAGCGCGGACTCGGACTTCTCCCACCGCTTCCAGCTCGACACGCAGTGGAGCCAGGACGTCCGCGCCCTCGTAGGCGTCGGCCGGCGCCACGCGGGCCGGCTCGAGAGCGGCGGGCCCGTGCGCAGCCCGACCACGGGCGCGATCCCGCAGGTGCCGGCGTTCGAGCGCGACGGGCGCACTCAGCTCGGGACGGGCTTCTCCGAGCTCACCGGCGACGCGCGGCTCGTGACCGCCACGAGCCCCCGCACGCGCGCGGTCGCGGCGGTCTACGCGTACCGGGAGTACGACGCACCGCGCACGGACCAGTGTCCGCCGCCGTTCGCCCCGCGCTCGGAGTGCCTCGAGTACGATGAGCAATTCCGCTCGCTGGCCTACGTGGCGCACGAGGGCGATCTCGGCGCCCTCGCCCGGGAGTCGAAGCTCGCGCTCTCGTACCAGCGCCAGCACGAGCGTCGCACGCTCGATCGCCCGCTGTCGTTCGTCCGGAACCTGTGGCGCGACGACGTGGACACGTTCGGCGTCACCGCGAAGCTCGGCACCGCGCACGCGCCCCTCGGCGGCAGGTGGCGCGGCCGCCTGACGTACGGGGCAGACGCCTATCACGACGACGTGGGATCGCAGGCGTGGACGGAGTTCACGGACCTCGGCATCGTCCTCCCGCTCTCGCGGGGGCAGTACTTGGACGGTGGGAGCTACTCGACGGGAGGCGCGTACCTCGCGCCGGAGGTCTCGTGGAACGACCGCGTCGTGGTCCGGTGGGGGGGCCGCGTCGGGCTCGCGGCGGCGGCGGCGCCGGGCGATCCGAGCAGCGGCTCGCGACCGGTAGACGACGCGTGGCTCACGCTGGCGGGGCACGCCGGCGCGGAGTGGCGGGTGATCGCCGATCACCTCGCGCTCGTGGCGACGTGGGACCGCAGCTTCCGCGCGCCCAACCTCGACGACCTCACCTCGCGCCAGCAGAGCGGCCCGGGCTTCCAGTTCGAGAACCCCGCGCTCGCGCCCGAGCGCGCCGACACGTTCGAGGTCGGTGTACGCGGGAGGGGCGACGCGTTCGAGGTCGACGCATGGGCGTTCCGCTCGGTGATGCACGACTCGATCGCGCGGGCGTTCCGCTCCGCCGCGGAGTGCCCGCCGGCGACGCCCCAGTGTCTGCTGTCGTGGTCACGCTTCCAGCTCGTCAACACGCGGGGCGCGTCCATCATCGACGGCTTCGAGCTGTCGGCGCGGGCGTCGCCGATCGCGGCGGTGAGCGTGCGCGGCACGCTCTCGTACGCGATCGGCTCCGGGCCGAACCCGGCGGCGCGCCCGGCCGATCCGGCGCTCGCCTACGCGGAGCGGGTCCCGCTCTCGCGCATCCCACCGCTCAACGGGACGGCAGAGACCCGCTGGGCCCCCACGCCCGCGACCTGGCTGGGTGGCGGCGTCCGCTGGGCCACGCGGCAGGACCGGCTCGCGCCGACGGACACGCGCGACCCGCGCATCCCCGAGGGCGGGACACCCGGGTTCGTGGCGATCGACCTGCGCGCCGGCTGGCGGATCCGCCGCGCCCTGATCCTCGGCGTGGTGCTCGAGAACGTGGGCGACGCGGCGTACAGGTACCACGGGTCCAGCGTGAACGGCCCCGGCCGGGGCGTGATCGCGAGCGTCGAGTCCGGGCTGTGACGGCGAGGGCGGCTCGGCGCCGTCACCGGCGCGCCCCCGATCTGTGCTAGCGGGGTCCACCACCGCCCAGCGCAGCCCCCATGTATAGCTCCCGTTCGATCCTCGCCGCCCTCTTGCTCGCCGCCGCCCCTGCCTGCGAGGGCGACGATCCGGCCGCCACCGATACCCACCTCGACGCGGGCGATGGCGGCGGCACGGCGTGCGAAGCGGACCGCGCGCTCGTGCCCGTCGAAGAGACCGGCTGCGCGCCGGCCGCGACGGACTACCGCCCGCGCGACCAGGGCTCCGCCACCGACACCTGGCCCGCCTGCATCTCGGACGACGACACCTACCACGTCGTTGAGCCGAGCATCGGCGCGCTGGGGCGCGTCGCGGCCTTCGAGGAGCTCGCCGCTCGGCTCGGGTTCGGCGGCACCAAGGTGCCGTCGCCACAGGACTTCCTCGACGCCCGGGTGATCTACACGCAGCCCGAGGGCATCGAGTCGCGCGTCGTGCGCCGCGAGGACGAGCACTTCCCCGCCGCGCCGATGGCGTGTCGCGACATGACGGCGACCGAGCAGGCCACGTACCCCGATCGATGCGTGGGCCCGGTGAAGATCCTCCCGATCCTCAACGCGGCGTTCCAGGCCGGGATCGACGGCGTCGATCCCGTGGGGAACGCCAGCAAGATCGAGGGCGCGCTGCTCTGGTTCTTCTACGTCTCGATCTTCAAGGAGGCGACGTCCGCCGCCGCCGCCGCCAAGGACTGCGACTCCATGTGGGCCAAGTACACGGGCGGGACGCAGCGTGACGAGGCGCCCGCCGGGTTCGGCCGGTACGTGCTCGCGCGCAGCCGGACGGCGCACGACCGCGTCATCGACGGACTGCTCGCGGTGCGCTGCTGGCGCGACCTCGACAACCCGTCGGGCGCCGCCGCGAACCTCGCGCTGCGAGATCAGGCGCGCCTCCAGCTCGACACCGCGCTCCTCCGCGGGATCGCGCTCGTCGTACGACAGCGGGTGCAGACGTTGCCCTGTGACGGCGCCTGGGAGAGCACGAAGATTCTGGCCGGTGTGCTCGATCGAGAGGCCGCGGCCCGAGATCCGGGCAGCGCGAGCGCGCTCCGCGAGGAGTTCGCCAAGTCGGCCGATGCCGTCGACGCCGCCCGGGTCATCGCGGCGCTCGACGCGCTGTTCCCCTGCTCGTGAGCTCGCGGCGCGCGCCCCGGCTCCCGGGGCCGAGGCGCACGTTCACGGAGCCACGAGCTCGCCCGAGTTCCGATCGGTCGAGGGCGTGAGCGCGCCGTCTTCGCCCCCAGCCCACAGGAGCGAGCGGCGCACGGCGTCGGGGAGCACCCTCGGCAGGGTGTGCCCGACGGGGCCGAGGCTTACGAAGGCGACCGGGAACCCGGCTCGCGCGAGCGCGCGCGCCTGACCCACCATGTGCCACTTCATCATGTCGCGCTCGCCCGCCATGAGCACGACGCGCTCGAGCCCCGCCGCGCGGAGCCGGCGCGCATCGAGCTGCACCTTGGCGCCGATGAGGATCGCGCTCTGCCAGCCGCCGCGACGGCGCTGGACGAGCTCGGCGGCGCGGAGCGCGCCCAGGGAGAAGCCGATCAGCGTGCGGGGCGCGCTCGCGTCGATCGGCGCCACCTCGCGGTCGAAGCGCGACACGCTGGCGTCGACGGCGGCGACATGGCGGTCGTCGCCCGGCCAGATGGAGCCGCCGCCGCTGCAGCGGAGCGGCGCGCGGGGGCACACGAGCCAGCCGTGGTCCGCCACGCCATCCGAGACGCGCGGGCACTCCCACTCGGGCTCGTCGCACATCCCATGCAGGAACACGGCGAGCCCCCGCTGGCGGCCTGCGCGCGGTGGGTAGGCGATCAGCCCCGGCTCCTCGGGCCGCTCGTCGAGCACGATCGGCTCGCGGGCGGCGTCGGGGTCGGCGTCGACGCCCGCCGGCTCGTCGCGCGTCGACGAGAGCGCCCGCGGGGGCGTCTCCCGGCGCTCCGCGCCCGGTGCGCGAGCGGCGCCGCTCGGCGTCCTCGCGCGGGCCGACGCGACCGCGCCCACCTCGGCCGCGCCGCGCGCGGCGCTCATCGCACACACGATCCCCAAGGCGCCAGCGAAGGCGCGACCGATCCACGAACGCATGAGGCACTCCCGCTCGCCGCTGCGACGCGACGCTCCGTGCGACGCGCGGCGCGCGGCTACCGCGCCACGCGCACGCTCGTCGGCTTCACAGGCACGTCGCGGGACGGGCGCGGATCGTGACGCGCGGCGCGCGATCGTGCGCCGCGGTCGGCAACGCGCGAACGTGCGCTGACGTGCGGCGCGCGGGTCAGCGCGCGGGTCGCGGTTCGCCGCTCGGCGGCGAGCCCCCGTTCGTCACTTGCTGTCGAGGTTCCGCGGCGGCCGCTTCGGCTCGACGCGCGGCGCGGGGCGCTGCGGAGGCGTCTCGGTCTCCGAGGGGTCCTCGGTGGGCACGCTCTTCTCGTCGTAGCGCTTGCGGATCACGCGTGGCGCCGGCGCGACGTTGCGGCGCGCGTCGGAGCTCGAGGGCGGGGCGTCGGAGCTCGAGGGCGGGGCGACCGAGGACGACGGCGCGGGTGGAGGGGGCGGGGGCGGCGCGAGCGCGCTCGCCGCGGCGGCGCGCGCGCTGGTGACCGCGGCGGCCCCATCGCCTGCGGGGTCGAGCTGGCGCGCGCGGTCGAGACCGTCTAGGCACGCGGACCACTCGCTCCCGGCACAGCGCGCGAGCGCCTCACGCCGCAGCTCCTCCGCCCGCTCGGCGGGGGGCCGCTCGCGCGCGATGGGCGTCTCCGGCGACGGCGCGCGGGCCGCGAGCCAGAGCGCGAGCGCGGCGAGCCCGGCGCCCACGGCGAGCGCCCAACGGGAGCGGAGGTGCTTGCGAAGCCGCGACACGCGCTGCCGGAGGCGCGGGGCCGGGATGCGCTCCTCGGCGGCGATCTCCTCCAGCTTCTCGCCGTCCCCTTCCCGCAGCATCCACTCGAGCGTGCCCTTCGCACCCTCCCCTCGCGGGAGCTCTCGCTCGGCCCACCGCAGGAGCGACCGGGCCTCGTGGCGGACCCCGTCACTGGAGACGGGCGCGTCGAGCAGCGCGTCGTCGGCCGGCAGCTCGCGCGCCGCCCGCCGGAAGACGTCGGCGACCTTGTGTCGCGCGATGCCGAACACCCAGCGGCGGAGCTCCTCGGGAGCGCGGGGCGGGGCGGTCGCCGCCAGCGCCTCCGTGAGCGTCGCCTGCACCACGTCGTCGGCGTCGTGCGTGGCGAGGCGGCTGCGCGCGTACTTGCGCAGCGCCTCGAGGAGCGAGGCGTCCGCGAGGAGCGCGCTCGTCGGGGGCGCGGGATCGTCTGGGGCAGCCATGGGGCGGGCGG
This sequence comes from Polyangiaceae bacterium, assembly GCA_020846005.1. GTDB lineage: Bacteria > Myxococcota_A > Polyangia > Polyangiales > Polyangiaceae > JADLEQ01. Next base: position 50,404 of record JADLEQ010000042.1, on the reverse strand, counting down.
GCGCTGGTCCTCCATCGTTGGAGGCGAGCGGATCGTGACAGCGTCCGGGGGTCCCCGGCGAGCGGAGCCGAGGCTACCCCCGGCTCGGAGCCGTCGCTGCCCGGCGCCAGCGCGCGCTCCACTGGAGCGATGATCAGGGGGACCGAGGAGCCGCGCCTCCGTGCCGCCTGGCCCTGAGGAGGAGCGGACGTTCAGCCCAGGCAGAGCGCCGGCCGCGCCGAGGCCGTGGCGCCGTCCGTCCCGGCGCCGGAGGTCGCCGCCGATGCTCGTGCAGCGCAGCACGCGAATCAAATAGTGCGCGCCATCCATGCTGGCTTCGTGTACACTGTCTGAGGATTCATGCATCCTGCATTCATGCTGCATTCTCGTCGCGCGGCGTGGCCCTGCCGCCGGGCGCTGCACGCAAGAGCAGGAGCGCGGGCGGGGGCTACCGATGATCCGGGGAGCAGCTGAGCAGTGGGCTGGCTTCGATCCCTCATGGACGCGGCGCGGCCCCGCCCGGTGCGGAGCTTCGGTCGGCTGGCCGAGCTGGCGCTGGGGCACGAGGGCTGGCCAGCCGGCTCGCCGATCCGTCCGCGAAGCCTCGCCGCGCTGCTGAGCAAGCTCGACCGCGGCGTCGATCTCGAGTGGCTGCGGGACCGGCGCGACGTGCAGCGAGTGCTGGTGGCGGCCCTGGGCTGCGACGCCTCGGAGGTGGACGACGCGCTGCGCTCGCCCGGCGGACCCCCGGCGCCGTCCTCACCGGCCGTGCGGTGGCGAGACCTTCGTTGGGCACAGTCGCTCGACCTCCGGTCGGAGGAGCTCCCGCCGGGGCTGCCCTCCGCCATCACTCGTCGAGAGTGGTCCCGCGCCCTGTGGGTCGCGCCGCCCGGCTCGGGTCGCGGCCTCGTCGGAGCGTGGCTGCAGGCGCGCGGTCTCGCGACGCGCGCGTCCGTGACGACACTGGCCGCAGCCGCCGCGCTCGCGGAGAGCCGCGCCGGCGTGCCGTGGTTCTTCGAGGTGGAGCACGACGACCGCGGTGACGGCGACTCGCTCGCGCGCCTCGCCGCGTCGGCGAGCGCGTGGTGCGCAGCCCTCGCGCGGCCGCCCGTCGCGTCGCTCCCCGCCGAGCTCGCCGTCCACTACTCCCCCTCCCCGGATTCCTATATCGAGCCGCTCGCGGAGTGGGTCGCCGGTCGCATCGCGCGCGACGGCCACTTCCAGCCCGCGGAGGCGGCCGCGTGGGTTCGCGCGCAGGCGCTGCCGCGGCGCTGGGCGACCGACTTCGGGTCCGCGCTCGGGTGGCTGGGCGTGTGCGACGAGCTCGGCGTCGACGCGCTCGGGCGCGCGGGCGCACGGCGTATCGTGGAGCGATGGCTGACGCTGCGTGCCAGCGAGGCGCTCGACGCGCGGGACTCGCTGGGGTGGCTCGCGCGAGACGGGTGGGAGCTCCTGCTCGCGCTCGCGCAGGCGCGCCTGCGCGGCGACACGGGCGGGCTCGAGGCGCCGCTGCCCCGCGCTGGCTGGTTCGACTCGATCCCGGACGAGATCGCGCGGGCGCCGGACCTGGAGTGGCTCGTCGCAGCGGTGCCCGAGCCGGAGCGCGCCGCCCGCGCCCGCGAGCTCGAGCGCGCCCGGCGCCGCCTGCCGCCGGGGGCGTTCCGCGCCGTGCGTGCGCTCGAGCGCGCCGGCGTCCTCGAGCCCGCGAGCGCCGGCGCGGCGCACGCCCCCGGCGCGGCGGCTCGGCGACCGCCGCACGCGCACGGCGAGGAGCAGCTCCGCCTGGGCCCGCGCTGGCTCGTCTGCGTGCTGCGCGAGGCGGCGTTCGACGCGATCGCGCGCGCCCCGGCGTTGGTGTGGGGTGAGGCGCTGCTCGGGCCGCACGCAGAGGACGTCACCCGGGCGCTCTCCGCCCGCGTCGTCGCGGACGAGACCTCGCCGCTCGACGACGAGGCGGAGCTCGACGCGGGCGGGGATCCTGCCGCGGCGGCGGCGGTGGAGGCGGCCGCGCGCGTCGCCGGGCTCGCGCTGTTGTCCGGCGTGCCGCTCGCCGAGCCGGACGCCGCCGAGCTGTTCGCGGACGCGGTCGACTGCGCGCTCGAACTCGGCGGGCGGCTCGTTCCGCGGATCGCGCACGCGCAGGGCGCGGGGGCCGCGCTCTCACCGGGCGCATGGCGCCTGGCGCTCCTCGCGCTGTCGGAGCGATCGCGCGTGCCCGCACGCCGGCGCAGCGCGAGCCTGGCGCCGTGGCGGGCGGACGCGCCGACGGGGCTCGCGCTCGCCGAGCTCGACGAGATCCGTGACACCCTCACGACCGCGCGCGCCGAGCGCGCGCCCTGGGCACACGGGGCTACCCTGCTCGTCGATCGGCATCGCTCTCTCACGGGCGCCGCGGTCACGCCACGCGGGCCGCACGCTCTCCACGCTCCGGGCGCGTGGCTCGACGAGATCGCGCTCGGCGTGCCGGCGTGGTCGACGCTGGCGGCGCTCGAGCCGAGCGGCGTCGAACTCGAAGCGCTGGCCGAGCTCGCGGCGCGGCGCTCCCTGGCGTTCACGGACGTCGCCGAGGCGATGTGGCGAGCCTGGGACGCCGCGGGGTGCCCAGCGAGCGAGCTGTTCGCGCCCGGCGCGCCTTCCGCGCGCGTCCTGTGGCCGCACGTGCCGGTCGAGGTGCTGCCCCGGGCGATGAGGGCGCACCCCGCCTGGTGGGCGCGGGTGCCCGTGGGCGCGCTCGACGCCGCGCGCTGGGCGGCGCTCCTCGAGGTGCTGGGCGACGCGGAGCCCGAGACGTCGGCGGCGCTCGCACGGCAGGCCCCGGAGGCTCCGCTCGCTTCGGCCCTGGCCGGCTGGATCGCGCGCGACCGCCCCGAGCTCGCTGCCGCCGCGTGGGCGCGCGTCCCGGCGGACGTCGCCGATCAGCTCGTCGCGGCGCTCTCGCGCGGAGACGAGCGCACCGCGCTGGCGCTCCTCGGCCGGGCGCCCGCTGAAGCGACGGCGCAGGTCGCGCGAGCGGTCGCCGCGGCGAGCGCCGGAGCGGCGCTCCCGGGCGCTGTGACCGCGTGGCTGTACGACCGCGTGCGGGACCGCGCCCCCGGCTGGCGCGAGGCGTTCGCGCTGCTCGGCCCCCGCTCCTGAGGGCGCGCGGCGGCGCCGATCGGCGCCGCGACGCGCGACGCGAGCCGCTCACCGCGGCTCGCGGTGTAAGCGCACGCGCGAGCGCCGCGTTCGCTGCCCAAGGAGCCACCATGCGCACTCACCTCGGAACCGCCTCTCTCACGCTCTCACTCGTGCTCGCCGGCTGCGCCGGGGGCGCCCCGGCGGGCTCGCGCGGGCCGAGCCTGCCGGCCGCGGGTGAGCGGCCCGCCGCGCCCGCCGACGAGGCGCCGAGCGTCCAACCCGCGCCCTCGCCCAGCGCCGCCGACGACCCCACCACCGACCTCGGTGACGCGCCGGCAGGAGGGGCCGCGGAGAAGGAGGAGGGCGCCCCCGAGTCCGGCGCGAGCGACCTCCCCTACGCGCGCGGTGGGACCGCCGCAGCGGCTGCGCCGCGTGCCGCCGCCCCCCGGGCCCCCACGCGCCCCGCCGAGGCGAAGGCCGGGAGCGCGAGCGGGGCGGGCGCGGCGTCGCGATCGGAGCCGCTGAAGCCCCCGGCGATCGCCGCCTCGGGCGTGCGCGCCGGCGAGTGGGACGACAACGCCAACTACCGGGAGTGGCAGGCTTTCCTCGGGACCCAGCTCGGCCTCGGCCACGTCGCGGTCGACGTGAGTCAGCGCCGGTTCCTCGTGGTCACCGACTCGTCCGGGCAGGGCGTCCCCTCGTGCGATGTCACGGTGAGCGACGCCGCCCAGCGCAGCCTCACCTTGAGGACGACCGCGTCGGGTCGCGCGATCCTCTTCCCTCGCGCCGAGCGCCTCCAAGGCCGCCTCACCGCGACCGCGCGCTGTCAGGGCTCCTCGGTGTCCGCGTCGGTACCGCTGCAGGACGCCGACGCCGCCGTCGAGCTCCGCCTCCCGGTGGCGCGCGCGCTCCCCGGTCGACGTACCGTGGACGTTGCCTTCGTGCTCGACACCACGGGCAGCATGTCCGAGGAGATCGAGGGCGTGAAGGCGACCATCCGCGCCGTGGCGGAGCGGCTCGAGGGGACCGGCACCTCGGTGAGGATCGGGTTGGTCGAGTATAAGGACCGCGGGGACGCCTACGTGACGCGCGCGTACCCGATGACCACCGATCTGGATGGCTTCTCCGACTCCGTCGCCGCGATCCGCGCTTCAGGGGGTGGGGACACTCCGGAGGCGATGAACGAGGGGCTCGCGGCCGCGCTGGAAGGCCTGGACTGGAGCGAGCGGTCGGTCGCGCGCATGGCGTTCGTGATCGCCGACGCGCCGCCGCACCTCGACTACGCCGGCGACCGCAGCTACTCGCTCAGCATGCGCGACGCGGCCCGTCGCGGCATCCAGCTCTTCACCGTCTCCGCGTCGGGGATGGACGCGCTGGGCCAGGTCGTGATGCGCCAGCTCGCGCAGTTCACCGGGGGTAGCAGCCTCTTCGTGCTGCGCGGCGGCGCGGGGCCGCAGTCGGCGGGGGGCGGCGATCCGCGGTCGTCCTGCGGCGGCACCCACGAGAGCTACACGAGCGGCAACCTGGACCAGCTGATCGTGGGCCGGATCCGGCGGGAGCTCGCCGCGCTCGACGCTCAGCCGCTCGCTATCGCCGGACTCCGGCGCGACGAGAACGCCAAGCCCTGCGCGGAGCGGGTCGTGATCGCGCGCTGAATCGCGTCCCCGGGCGCACGCCCAGGTGCCGCTCCCGCGGCGGCCGCGCTCCCGAGCGCGCGTCGCCGCGGGTGCTTCGTCGGGCCGCGCGCCCAACGCAAGCTCAGCGCGCGGAGGGCTGGTCGCAGCGGATGGCGGCCCCGTCGGCGGAGCAGCGCTTCCCCCCGGTGCACGGGGTCTCGATCGCGAACACCCCGCGCTGGCACTCGAGGATGTGGGCGCCGTCGTCGCTGCACGCAGGGCGACCCTCCATCTCCTTGGGGCACGGGTCGTCGATCCGGGCGACCGTCATGTCGCAGTCGAGCTTCGATCCCGTGGCCTTGCAGCCGTTCTTCCCGCGGCAGTCGAAGACCCGCGCGAGCTTCCCTTCGCTGCAGGCGAGGAACGCGCTGCCATCGGCGGCGCACGCCTTGTGGGACGGATCCTTGCAGGCGTCGCCCACGTCGGCGCGCGTCGCGTCGCACACCGCGTTGGCGCCCTGCTGCACGCACCCGTCCGGCCCCTTGCAGGCTGCGCGCACGAACTTGCCGGAGCGACACGCGACGAGCGTCTTGTCGTCTGCGCAGGCCGCGATGCCCTCGTCGTCGGTCGAGCACGGATCCCCGTCGGCGTTGCCGGAGAGATCGCAGTCTGGCCCCTTCGGACCAAGCGCGCAGCCCCCCTTCCCCTTGCACGGCATCTCGACGAGGCGGCCGCCCTGGCACTTCAGCATGCGCTGAGCGTCCAGGCATCGCCCGTCGCCGCGATCGCAGGAGCTGCCGGCGCCGGGCTTGCACGCGGCGACGAGGAGCCCGACGACCGCGATGACGGGGAGCCGCGCGAGTGCCCGCGGGAGGTAGCCGGGGAGACGTTGGGGTCGCATGGCGCCGAAGCCGGGGCCCGCCCCCTACTGCGATCGACGCGCCCCGGTCAATCCGCGGCGGCGCCGCGCGGCGCGCCCGGCCCACGCTGGCCCGAGCGCTACAGCGGGCTCACCGCGCGCAGCGGAAGCCGACGGTGGGGAGCCGGCCGGACGACTTGTCCCAGGCGCGATCGCTCGCGCCGAAGACCTGGAGATCGCTCGAGGTCCAGTCCCCGCCCCGGATCACCGGGCCCGTCTCCAGGCACTCCTCCTCCAGGTAGCGACAGAACGGGCTGCTCGTCCACTCGGCCAGGTTGTCCTCGAGGTCGGCCACCCCGTAGGGCGAGTGCACGCCACCACCGGCGTCGACGGGGCACGGCCCCAGCGCGGCGTCGCGCGACCAGCAGAGATCGGCCGGCGGCGAATCGCCGTCCCACGGGTACCGGCGCCCGGTCCCGGCGCGCGCCGCCCGCTCCCACTCGGCCTCGGTGGGTAGCCGCTTGCCCGCCCAGGAGCAGAAGCGCGTGGCCTGATGCCAGTCGACGCAGTTGACCGGCAGCCGCTCCGCGTCGCGTCGCGCCCAGGTACACGAGTCCCCCGCCCCCGGCTCCGAGCACGCCCCCGCGGCGACGCACGCCGCGTAGTCCGCCACGGTGGCCTCGGTCACGTCGAGCTCGAACGGCGCGAGCGTGACGACGTGCGCGGGGCCGACGGCCGCGTCTCCGTCGTCGCGTCCTATCACGAACTCGCCGCCGTGGAGCTTCGCCATCCGCGAGCCGCGCTCGGAGCGGACCGACGCGCCCGCCGAACGGGCGGGATCTGCCGCCGCGGGCGGGGGGACCGCCACCTCGACCGCGCCCTGAGGCGCGTGCGGCGCAGCTCGCGGGGTGCAGGCGGCGAGCCACCCGGCCGCCGCGCCCAGCCACGCGCCAGCGCGCCATCCGGGGCCGCGGGCCCGCCGCGCGCGAAGGCGGGGGCCGTCGGGTCGCCAAACCATCGCCGCCGGATACCACACGCCGAGCCGGCGCGGCCACGGCTGCTACGCTGGAGTCCGTGGCTCGCGCTTCGCTCGCGCTCGCGCTCGCCCTCGCGGCCGCGTGTGACCCCGGGCCGCCGCCGCTCCACGCCGAGGTGTGGACGGAGGCCGACTCGCTGTTCCACGGCGACCCGCGCTGGGTCGGCGGCGACGGCGCGTACTCGGTCGACCTCGGCGGCGGGCGGGTGCTCTGGAGCTTCGGCGACAGCTTCATCGCCGAGCGTGAGCCGGGCCTCCGCGAGGGCGCGCGGCTGATCCGCAACAGCGTCGCGATCCAGACGGGCTACGATCCGTCCAGCGCGTTCCTCCAGTTCTACTGGCGGGTCAAGGACGGAGCTGCGACGAGCTTCCTGCCTGACGAGCCGCCGACCTGGCACTGGCCGGGCGGCGGGATCCGCCGCGGCGACCGGCTCCTCTGGTTCGCGGGGCAGGTGTACCAGGACAGCCCCGGCGACTGGGGCTTCGCCGCCGGCGAGTGGCGCGCGTGGCTGGTCGACAACCCCGACGACGAGCCGACCGACTGGCGCATCACGCGGGCGGCGTCCGACGGCGAGCGGACCCACGTGCAGCTCGGAGGAGCGGTGCTGCTGATCGAGCCGTGGCTGTACGTCTACGGGCCCGGCGGTGAGCGGCACTCGCCGTACCTCGCCCGGTTCGACGCCGAGCGCGCGCTGCGCGGAGACCTGCGCGGGCCCGAGTGGTGGACGGGCGTCGGGTTCGGCGCCGAGGCGCACCGCGCGCCGCTCTTCCACGCCGGCGCGCCGGAGTTCAGCGTCCACTGGGCCGAGGCGCTCGGCCGCTACGTGTACGTCGCGGGCGCTGGCTTCGGCTCCACCACGATCGCGCTGCGGACGGCGCCGCGGCCCGAGGGGCCATGGACGGAGCCGCGAGATCTGTTGCGCCCGCCGGAGTCTTTCTGGCCGGACGCGTTCGTCTACGCGGCGAAGGCGCACCCGGAGCTCACCGGTGCCGAGCTGGTCGCGACGTATGTTCCCTCCAGCTTCGCGGCGCTCCCGGCGCGTTACGACACGACGCTCTACTACCCGCACTTCGTCCGGGTCGGCTACCGATGAGCGGCCTCGGGCTCCGCTCGGCGGTGGCGGCCACGGCGGTCGCGGCCGCCGTCTCCTGGGGAGCGGCGGCGCGGGCGGACTGGCTCGCCGGGCGGAGCCGCGCGATCGCGCGGGGGCGCGCGCTCGCGCACGACGCGCCGGCGTTCGAGCTGGCGATGGCGCCGCGACCGCGGCTCCGCCTCGGGGCGGACACGGCCGTGTTCCGGTCCGAGCGCGGGTTCCGCCTTGGGCTCGAGGGCTTCCTCGCCCTGGAGAGCCTCGGCGCGCGCCCGGCGCCGCCGGGTGACGTGGGCCGCGGGGGCTTCGAGGTCGGAGCCGCGTGGTCGTGGCCGCCGGCGCCACCGGCGCGCGGCCCGCTGTTCGAGCTGGGCGTCGGGCTCGGGCGCCGCTCGGCCTTCGCGCTGGACGCCTTCGAACCGCCGGGTCCCCGCCGCCCGGACGACGTCCCCTTCGGGGGAGGGGGCTGGTACCTGGGGGGGGACGCGGCGCTCCGCCGCCGGTTCGCGGGCAGCTGGGAGCTCGAGACGCGGCTCACCGCCCGCGCGTACGCTACGATCTTCCCGGAGGCGGCCGGCGCGCACGCCGAGTCCGCCTACCTCGCGTCCGCGCTCGGGCAGGGCGCGCTCGCGACGGTGCTCGGCGAGGTGAGCGCCACGTCGCGCGCGAGCGCGCGGTGGCGTCCGCGCGCGGGGCTCCACTTCGACGCGCTCCTGCCACACGACGACAGCGCGAGCGCGCGGTGGTTGGCCGGCGCGCTCGCCGGCGTGGAGGCGGTGGGCACCTCCGCCGCGGCGATGCCCTTCCTCGAGGCGGAAGCAGGGCACGGGCAGGGGCTCCTCGTCAACCGGACAGAGCTTCGCGCAGGCGCGGGAGTGCGGCTGCATGCGCGCTGAGCTCGCGCGCCCCGCGGGACGGGCGCGCCCGGCGGCGCGCCGCGCGAGGGTTGCGCCGACGCTCGCCGTCGCCGCGACGGCGTTGGTCGGGTGCCGGGTCACGCTCGACGACGCGATCGAGCAGGAGCGCCCGGCCCCCTCCCCGCCCGCGCTCGAGGCGTGCGCGCCGCTCCCCAGCGAGGGCGACGGCCTCGAGGCGCGCCTCGCGTCGCTCCCGGGCCCGCCGCTGGGCGTCGAGGGCTCGCTCGTCGTCGCCGACGCCGCGCGGGGCGGGCCTCGCGGGTTCGCGGTCCGCGACAGCCCTTGTGATGCCGGCGAGGTCGCGCTGCCGGCGACGCCGATCCTCGACGCCTCGCCCCTCGGCCCGCGCGTGGTCGCGCGGCCGACCTCGCTGGTCGCCGCCGGAGCGACGGCGTTCGTCTTCTTCGCCGCCGAGCGCCCCGACTCCAGCGCCGCGTTCGGGGTCGCGGCCGTCGGGCGCGGGCTCGCGCGCTGGGACGCGGCGGCCGGCGCGTTCGTGGACCCGGTGCTGCTCTGGACGGCAGATCGTCCGAGCTACGGGGCCGGCGCGGCCGCGAGCGGCGACTACCTCTACGCCTATGGCGGGCTGGCCGCGCGCTTCCTCTCGGCCGACGTGTACCTCGCGCGCGTCGCGACGGCGCGCGCGGCCGAGCCCGGCGCCTGGGAGTACTGGAGCGGCGGCGGCGCCTGGGCGCCAACGGCGGACGCAGCGTGGCCGATGGTGGAGGGCGGTACGGAGCCGACCGTGGGGTACCACGTGGCGCTCGAGCGGTGGCTGCTCGCGTACTCGACCCCACTGGGCGCCGAAATCACCGTGCGGACGGGTCTCGGTCCGTACGGCCCCTGGTCGCGGCCGTACCTCGCGGCGCGCTGCGCGCTCCCGTCCGTCGACGAGGAGTCGTTCTGCACCCACGTAGTGCTCCATCCCGCGCTGGCGACGGAGGACTCGATCGGGGTGTCCCACGGCGTGGGCAGCTTCCACCGGGCTCCCTCGGCGCCCCCCTCCGCCTACCGGGCTCGCTGGGGGTGGCTGCCGCTGTCCTCGGCGCTGCCCTAGGCCCGCCCTCCGTCCGGCGCAGGAGGCGACGCGCCCCGCCGCGACCGCGGGCTGCTCGGGAGCGGCCCGCGGCGCGGAGGCGCGCGGCGGCTCAGTTCGGCGCCGCGATCGCGTCGAGGGGCCCGTCGAGGTGGCGACCCACCTGGCGCGTCGCGTCGACCAGGCCGACGTAGCGACGCAGGCCCTCCCACGCGACGCCGTCGACCGGCCCCGACGAGAGGAGCGTCGGCCTCCCGTACTGGTCGAGGATCGGCTGGTTGCTGCCGTCACGCTGGACGGTGTACGCCTTGGCGAGGAGGGCGTTCGCGTGGGCGAGCATGCGCGAGCCGACACCGCGGTCGATCGCCTTGCCCGCCACCGTGTCGGCCTCGCCGCGGATCGCGACATAGGTGAAGCCGCTCCCCGGATCCGTGAAGCGGACCTGGTCGGCGTCCGGCACCGCGCCAAGGTGATCGAGCCCGTCGATGTAGACGCGGAGCTTGTTCACGAGCTCCATGTCGGTGTTCAGCCGCGCGAACAGGTGGGCGAAGACGACCGTCGCCAGCTGGCTCTTGTACCCGATGTTCGGGAACACCGGGACGGAGCCTACCGGACGGGTCGGGCTCGACGCCGCGAGCGGGAGGAGCTGCGGCGACGCGAAGGCGAGCCCGCCCTCCGCCGTCGGGCCCGGAGCGACGACCCACGGAGCCGTGGTCTCCCAGTCCTCCGCGAGCAGGCCTCCGAGGAACCGGTCGACCGCGATCTTGAAGTCGCTCCGGAAGTTCTTCAGGTTGTTGCGGCCGTCGAGGTAGGTCTCGCGGCTGATGGTCGAGAGCGTCGGCCGGCCGTCGACCAGGGCGCGGATGGCGAGGCCGCGCTCCACGTCGTAGCCCTCGTGCTCCAGCCAGGTGCCGTAGTCCCACTCGCCGCCGAGCTCGTTCGAGTAGTCGTCCTCGACGAAGCGACCGTCGATCAGGCCGACCTGGAAGTCGGGGGCGAAGGACAACCCGCCTCCGCCGCTGTCGCTGGCGTCGTAGACGACCTTGCCCGCGTCGTCGAAGCGCGTGACGTAGTTGCCCGGCTGGGGGGCCATGGCGCCGCGCATCAGGGTGTAGAGGACCTCCTCCTTCGCCTGCTGGTAGCCCTGGTACACAATCGGGAACTGCGCGAGGTAGGAGTCGTTGCCCTCCAGCACCCAATGGTAGGCGCGCATGCGCTCGAAGTAGCGATCCGCGACCTGGGCGCTCAGCGTAATCGGCGCGTACTCCTTGTTCTTCCGGCGGAGGTACGAGACGGGGTACGTGTAGTCGAACATCTTGGAGGTGTTCGTCACGACCTCGAACACGTCGCCGCCGGAGTCGCTCGGGTTCGTGTGCATGTAGCCGGTGCCGTACGTCTCGCCGTACCGGTAGTTCCAGCGTTGGTGCAGGCGGCCACCGTCGACCTCGGTCTTCGTCCGCCAGAACGAGAAGTTCAGGATGTCCGCGTAGAGGGAGGGCGGTGCGCCCGCCTCGTCGTCGCTGGCGAAATCACGCCAGAAGTAGTGGTCACGCGGGCTCTGCGTGCAGATCTTACCCTTCACCACGCGCCACTCGCCTCGCGCGAGCTCCTCCTGGGTCGCCGCGCGGCAGTACGACGGGTCGTAGACCTTGAGCGCCTGCGCGAGCTGCGTGTAGTGGGCCGCTTGGTCATCCAGCATGGTGAGCTCAGAGAGCTCGAGGCCGATGTTGGCGACGAAGCGCTCCTGCTCCGCCTCTTCGACACCGCCGCGGTCGGCGTGGTCGATGTCGTACGTCTCGATGACGCCGCCGTAGACGGCCTTCACGTACGCGAGATCGTAGGTGCCCATGCCGGGAGACAGGTAGTCCGTCTCGTACTCCATCACGCTGGTGTTCCCGAAGTACGTGACCCCGGGGCGCCCGTTGGAGAGGCCCGTGGTCCCGTCACGCGGCGCGAGCCCCTGCTCGTCCTCCGTCTCGGGGTCGAGGTAGCGCGGCCCGAGGCAGGAGTCCGGCGTGCCGGCCTCGCGAGCGCCGGTGCACAGCTCGGCCGACTGGCCCTCGTTGGTTCGGAGCTGCCAGTACTGGGGCATGTAGTTCGGCGCGTCCCAGCTCGACGAGAAGTTGTGGCGCATGCCAATGCAGTGGCCCACCTCGTGGATCGCGATGCCCTTGGCCATCTGCTTGTAGAGATCGGCGTAGATGTACTCGCCGCGCTTCTTCACCAGGGCGAGATCGCGCGTGCCTGCCTTGAGGTCGGTGTCCAGGCCGAGCTCCTCGAACTTGTCGAGGTACCAGCGCATGATGCCCTGGAAGTTGATGCTCCCGACGCGGGGGCCGTCCTCCAGGTGACACACGCCGCGCTCGGCGAGCTTGCCGGCCATGGTGGCCCGCCACTGCTGGAGCCGTCCGGGGTCCATGTTCCGGAGCGGGCTGGAGGCCTCGAGGGCCGCCTCGCTCACGGGCACCCGCGGATCGGTGCCCAGCATCGCCTTCGCCCACTTCGGGTCGACGAGTTCGGCCTCATAGACGGTCCCACGCAGGCGCGAGGCGAGGGCATCGAACTGGCCCTGGGCCGCGATCGACACGGCGGGGTCGGCCGTCGTCTCGATCTGGGCAGCGAGGAGCTCGCGGAGCTGAGCGTACGCCACCTTCGGGTCCACCATCGCGGTGTCCGTGCGGCCGTGCGTCGCGTGGCCGTCGGCGGCCGGCGCGGCCGTCGGGTCGGCGGGGTACTCGATCGTCTCGCCGCGGGCGCGCCGCGCGCTGTCGCTGTTGGGCGAGAAGCCGTTCTCGAGGAGCTTGTGGAAGAGCTCCGTGGGGAGACCGGCGGCGTACTCGTCGAACGAGATGTCGCCCATCGCGATCTGGATGTAGTCGCGGTATTGGGCCGCAGCTCGGGTGGCCGAGCGGCCCATCACGGTGGCCGTCACGCCGTGGCTCTCGCCCGTCTCCGGATCCTGGCCCAGCCCGGCGACGCCGCCGTAGGGAGCATCGGCGTCCCAGGGCCAGTAGAAGATGAAGTTCTTCCGTTGGTCGCCGTTACGTGCGATTTCTCCCGTCGGGCCGCAGGTCTCGTGGTCGTCGTAGGCGCGGACGGGCGCGTGGCACGAGGTGAACACCTCGGCCGCGTCCTGGGCCAGCGCCTTCGGCGTGGGGATGCCCCAGCCGCCGAACGAGATCATCTGCGTCACGTCCTGACCGCCGCCGTCCACCTCGAAGTACGCCTGGTGGCACTGGTCGCGGCTACCGTCGCCGGTGCGCCGGCACTCGGCCTCACGCCCGTAGGCGAGCGCCACCGCCATGACCTGATCCCAGCTCTCGATCACGTCCTCCATGGCGCCGCGGAGCTGCGGCCGGCCGCGCGCGTCGAGGGCGCCGGCCGGGTTCCCGTTTGCGTCGAGCTCGTCGAGCAGCGAGGCGGGCGTCTCCTTGTTCATCCAGAAGCCGACCGTCTTCACCGAGCGATCACGGAGGGCGAGCGTGCACTTGCCGTGATAGAGGTCGCAGCGCGAGCCCTTGCTCACCGACGCGTTCTCGCACTGGTCGGCCGTGCCGTCCTGGTTGCCGTCGAAGTCGCTGTTGCAGAGCTGCTGCGTGTGGCTGTTCGCCCACACGTTCACCTTCGTCAGGTACTTGTGGAAGCACTCCTCGGTGAAGGCGTACTGCGGGTCCCAGCACTGGGTGGTGCCGCCCGCGAACCCGGGCTGGAAGCTGTCCCCGGCGCCGCCGAAGTTCGCGATCACGTCCAGCGGGCGGAGCGTGTTCTCCGTCGGCTCGAAGCTGTGGTCGGGCTTGAGCTTCCAGAACGAGTGGCGGACGGTCGACTCCTGCTCATTGCAGTCGTTCGAGACCGTTCCGGTGAAGAGGCCGACGAGCGCGCACGTGGGGAGCGAGATGCCCCACGGCTCGAAGTACGTGTTCGACGGCGCCGTGTAGTACTTGTTCGTGACGTCGAAGTAGCCGTCCGCTGTGTCGAAGTACGGGGCGTGCTCGTGCGTCGGGTCGGTGACGGCGTACGTCCTCGGCAGGACGGTGGTGTCGCCGAACAGCTTGCCGAACGTCATCTCGAACCACATCGGATCCGCGATGTCGTTCGTCGACCAGTCGACGCGCATGTACTGGCGCTGGTACCAGGGGCGGTCGCTGCCGTTCTCCTCGATGACGTTCAGCTCCTCGCCGGTCGTCGGGTTGTAGGCGCGCTTGATGTCGAAGTGCCCGAGGATGCGGTAGCGCGCGACGATCGTGCCGTCGGCGGGCTGGCCCGCCAGACCCTTGTCGTCCTGTCCGCGCACGATCTGGTACGCCTTGTGAGCGACGAGGTAGTCCTCGCCGATCTCCCAGCGGATCTTGTCCGTGCCGGAGTAGAGCCCGACGCTCAGCTCCGTCTGGTTCGCCGTCTGGTCGATGACGAACGCCCGCGAGTAGAAGGCGGGATCGTCGGTCGCGTCGGCGAGGTTCCCGACGAAGAACGTCTTGTCGAGCGCGTTCGGCTGGACGCGGCTGATGGGCTCGCGCTCTTCGGCACAGCCGAAGGCAGCGATCAGGCCGAGCGACACGAGGCTCAGGCGGGTGAGCGTGAACAAACGCATGGTGGCTCCTCTGGACCCGGATTCGGGGACGCGCCGTATAAGCAAGTTGCGTTCCCGTGGCTACCCGTCGCCTAACCCACGGTGATCACTTGAGTATTCTGCTGGTTCGCGGGCGGTGCGTTAGGGGAGTGACGACGGCGAGGCGGGCCCGTGCGTCCCGCCGTCGAGCGACCGGAGCGCGTCGGCCCAGCGGCGGGCGGGCGCTTCCCGGAGGCCGGGCTGGCCGGCCTCCACGGCGCCGGGCGAGTCGGCCGGATCCCACGACGGTACGTAGCCCGCCCGGCGCAGGCGAGCGACCAGCTCGGGCAGCGCGGCGACGGTGTTCGGCGCGTGCACGTGGAAGAGGACGACCGCATCCGGCCGGATCCGACCGAGGACCGCGTGGACGAGATCCCTCGCCTCGAGGCCGTCCCAGTCACGCGGGTCCACGTCCCACAGGAAGAGCTCCCACCCGAGGTCCGCCGCCACCCGCTCGGCGCGCTCGTCGATCGCCATGAGCGGCGGGCGGAACAGCCGGCACTCGCCGTCGGTCGCGCCCTCGCCGATCTCTCGGCGGACGTCCTCCTCCGTCAGGCGGCGCGAGGTGAGGTCCACGTGGGACAGCGTGTGGTTGCACACGCGGTGGCCTTCGCGCACGGCGCGCTCGACCCACGCCGGCCGCAACCGAGCCCAGACGCCCGTCGGGAAGAACAGCGCGCGGACCTCCAGGCGCCGGAGCACGTCGAGGAGCTCGTCCGCCTGGTGATGGCGCGCCGGCGCGTCGTCGAAGGTGAGGATCGCGCGGGCTCCGCCGCCGGGCGTGACGCTGCGCGGGCGCGGGACGCGAGCGCGGAAGGACCACGCGGTGCGCGCGACGCCCGTCCCGTCACCGCCGATCTCGACGTGGTGCAGCCGCCCCGGGGCCCAGCCGCCGGCGGGTGCGAGCGTGAGCGTGCGCGCGTCGGGCCAGTCGGGGACGAGTCGCCCCGGGGGTGTCACCGCGACCGAGCGCGCGACCGCGGCGCGCTCGTCGCTCGACACCTCGCGATCGAAGCGCACCGTCACCGGGCGGCGAACCCGGACGCGGGTGCCCGAGGGCCCCGTCTCCTCGACACTCAGCGGCGCGCGCACCGCCGACGCCGAGGCGACCGGCTCCGGCGCGGCGTCCGGCCCCGGCGAGCCGCTCACCTCGCGACTCGCGCGGTGGTCGCGCTCGCACGACGCGACGCCCACCGCCACCCAGGCGGCGAGGGCGGCGTGGCGGAGGGAGCGAGCCGCGAGCAAGCGAGCGCGAGGGTAGCGCCAGGCACGGCCCGCCGCGCGCCGCGGGTATCCTCCGCGTCCCATGGCCCGACCCGACCGGCTCGCCCTCGCCATCGCGACGCTCTGCGGGCTCAGCGTCGCGATGGCGTGCGTCGACGAGCGGGCGCGCACCGGCGACGCTCCTGGCCGGTCCGAGCCGCCGCCTCCGGCGAGCGTGCTCGGCGCGACGAGCGCCGCGACGACCGCCGCTCCCGGTGCGGACGCATCGGTGGCGACCGCCGGCAGCGCGCCGCCGCCCCGGGCGCCCCCGGCCGCCTTCGAGGCTGCGCCCGTGCCCAGCGCGCTGCTCGCGAAGCTGCCGAGCGCCGCGCCGATCGAGCCGCCGGGCCCCGTCGACGTGACGCTCGATCGAGCGTGGGCGACGCGGCTGGCGGCCGCTCGGATCGCCTCGCTCCGCCGCAACCGAGGCGGCGCCACGATCACGCTGCTCGTCCGCTTCGAGGACGGCGCGCGCGCGGTGTGGAAGCCGGCGCAGTCGCACGGGGCGTCGAACCACCGGGCCGAGATCGCCGCCTACCACCTCGACCGCCTGCTCGGGCTGCGTCGGACCGCGGTCGTCGTCGGCAGGCGCCTCCCGCGCGCGGCGGTAAGGGAGCATCTGGTCGCCACGGGCACCTCGCCCGAAGAGCTCGCGCGCTTCGACGCCGAGGTGCGCGACACCAGCGGCGAGGTGGCCGGGGCTATGATCGCCTGGCACGCACGGCCGCTGGCCGACGCGGCGCCGCCACGCGACTGGGCCCACGACCCGACGCTCGCCCCGGAGCGGCGGCTCGAACTCGCCGACCTGCTCCTGTTCGACGCGCTGCTCGACAACGGCGATCGGTGGTCGGGGGGGAACGTGCTGTCGCTCGGGAAGGGCGGTCCGCTCGTCTTCCTGGACAACGCGGCCGGCTTCATGACGACGCGCGAGGTCGCGCCGCGCCCCGCGCTCTCACGGCTGCGCGCGAGCTGCCTCGCCCGCGAGACCACGCTCGCCGCGCTGGAGCGCGTCGGACCGTCCGCACCGAAGAACGCGCGCCTCGGCGCGCGCCTCGGACGTTCGCTCGCGCGCGACCCGCTGGCGCCCGTGCTCGATGCGGCGCACCTCGAGGCGCTCGATCGCCGGGTCGCGCTCGTCCTCGAGCACCTCACGGCGTGCCGGCTGGAGGCGGGGGCACGCCCCGCGTCGAGCGCGGCGGACGCGGCTGCAGCGCTCGAGGTGGGCAGCGCCGCGGACGGCGCGCCCGCCTCGGCGGCCCGGCCTCCGGGCGACTGACCGCGGCGCGCGCTCAGCGGAGGCAGGGGTCGAGCGGATCGTTCTCCGCGCCCGGTGTGCAGGGCGCGGGCCGCGGCACGCGCGCCCCGCCGCCCGCAGGCCCGGCCGCGCGCGCCGCGGGCGCACCGGAGCGCTTCGCGGCGTCCCGCTCGCGCCTCGCCTCGTCGCGCTCTCGCCGCGCGCGAGAGAGATCCTCGGCGAGCGCGCGCGCGGCGGCGCCCTCGCGCGCCGCTGAGGCCTCGGCGCGGTCGGCGCGCGCCGTCGCACTCCCGAGCGTGGCGCGCGCCTCAGCGCGCTCCCGATCGCGATCCGGCGCGACCACGAGCCCGTGGTGGAGGATCGAGCCCAGCACCGCAGCGATCGCCAAGCCGCCGGCCACGACGCTGACGAGCCGCGCCTGCCGGCGGTCCTCGCCCCGCGCGGCCGCCGCGAGCTCCGTCGCGTGGCGCTGCTGCTGTGCGACGAGCTCGAGACGCGCGGCGACCGCGGCCTCGACGCGGCGCGCCTCCTCCTCCGCTTGCCGGACGCCCTCGCGACGCGCTGCCTCCTCTTGGAGCCGGAGCTCCTCGAGGCGGTGCTGCTCCGCCCGCGCCGCGCGCTCCGCGGTCCACCGCTCCTTCAGCAACCGCTCGCGCTCGACGCCCGCGGCGGCGGCCGCCGTCTCGCGCTGGATCGCGCGGCGACGCTCCTCCTCGACGCGCTCCTCCTCGATCTGGAGCAGCCCCTGGAGCGAGAACGCGGAAGACCCATCCATCCGGTCGGACATGCGACACCTCGGGCGACCGCGGAGAGGGCCCGCGCCGATCGGGCGGGCGGCGGGGCGGTCGCGCGGGGGATGGACCCGAGGTCACAGCGGGGGCTTGGGTTTCGGGGGCGGGCGCGGGCGCGGGGGCGGGCGCGAGCGCGGGCGCGAGCGCGGGGGCGGGCGCGGGGGCACCGTCCGAGGCTCTCGCCCCGACCTGATTCGGAGGAGAGCGGCGCAGGACGAGCGACGGGTCGATCGAGCGCGTGACGCGGTTCCGCCCGGGTTCCCGAACCGATCGCGGACGCGTCATCCCTTCCTCGCTGTCGCGGGCCGCGAAAACGCGCCGGCGGCGGCGCGGAGATCGCCGTCGTCCGCGTGCAGGTAGCGCGCGGTCGTCGACCGTCGGACGGATCTCACAGGAGCGCCGCGCTTCGTCCGCGCGTGGCACCGGGTCGAGGGCCAGGAGGCCTGCGCGGTCACCGGAGCTCGGCGCGCGATCGCGACGCCGCCGTCCTCGATGAGCGCGCCCAGGCGACGGCGCTGGCCGCCGGCGCCACCAGGACGCCGAGCGTCTCGCACGACACGGCTCGCCCCCGAAGACGAGGACGTCATGGCGCGGGGATCGTGGGGAGCAGCGCTAGAGAGGTCGCCTGCGCCGCCTGGAGCCGGCGGGCAGCGCGCGGGGAACCTTCCCCGGTCGCGCGCTCCGCTTCGCGCGACGATCTGCCGCCACCTGCTCGAGCCTGACAACGTCGGCGAGGTCCTTGGGACGGCCAGCCGCGCGCTTGTTTCGGATGAGCTCCTCCAGTCCGAGGACGGGCAGCGCCCCGGCGTCGAAGTCGGCATGCACCCGCCCGCGCCAAGCATCTCGAAACGTGACGCCGTCGATCGCGGTGAGCACGTCGATCCGCCAGGGCTTTCTCCCGAGCATCCAGATCTTTCCGGGCACGGCGAGGGCTTCCGCCGAGGGGGCTCGTTCGCCGAACCCGAACTCCACGAGCGCGCGCCGGAGACGCGCCCCGTTGGCCAGCGTCGGGTCGACGAAGAGGTCGAGATCTTCGGTCAGTCGCGGCTCAGCGTGCCCGGCGAACGCGTGCCCGCCGACGAGGACGAACCGCACCCGGTGCGTCAGGAGTAAGGTCACGAACTCGGACCAATCGGGAGCGAATCGTACTTTCACCGAACCATATCCTCCGCAGCTCGGCCACTTGTGAGATGCGCTCCTCGAGGGACAACCGTGCGAGATCCTCGCGGTCAACCTGATCCGCTTCGGCGAAGCTGGAAACGACCCGTAGGACGCGATCCATCGCCGTGGGATCTTCGCCCGCGCTCGTGCCCGCTGCAAGCGAGGCGGGCGCGCGAGCTCGGGCGCGCAGGGCACTCGAGCTGTCCGACCCCACCGAGTCCAGGAGTACACGGCGCCGGAGCGCGGTCCGAGTGCTGCCCACGAATAGAACCGACCTGAGGGAGGCGCCGCGCTTCGATCGCGCGCAGCGCCGGGTCCAGGGCCGGGAGTCCTGCTCGGCCGCCCGAGCGACGACCAGCTCGCCGGGGTCGACGGCATGCTCCCCGCGCTCGTCCGCGATGGCCGCCGAGCGACCGCCGAGTTTCTGCCTCGACCAGCAGCGTCGAGAGCGCGAGCGACGCCTGCCATCCGAACAGGCAGGCTTCGGTCGAGATGGCGTCGGGGAGGCCCTCCTGCGCCAGGCCGACCCCAGCGCCGCGGCACGCCTGAGCCCACCGCGACCGTAGGGGCCCGCTGGCAGCGGGATCACCGGGCCGCACCGGCCCGGGGGGGCCCGACTGCCGGCAACGGGACGGGCGGCGCGCTCCTCGGCGACGATCGGCGCGCGCGTAGGGCGCTCTCCGGCGAGAAACCCATCACCGAGTCGGCGGGCAGCGCCACCAACCAGCCGGCGCGCGCACGGCCTCGTCTCCGGTCCGCTGCGCCCGCCGGCAGGTGAGAGTAGTCGAGGCGGAGCACCATGGCGTCCAGGCTCGACTTCATCCAGTACGCGTGCGACCAACTCGGCGGGGCGGGGCACATCACCTTCCGCAGGATGTTCGGCGAGGCCGCGGTCTACTGCGACGGGAAGGTCGTCGCGCTGATCTGCGACGACCAGCTCTTCGTGAAGCCCACGGAGGCGGGGCGCGCGCTGATCGGGCGCCCCGTCGAGGCTGCGCCGTTTCCGGGCGCGAGGCCGCACTTCTTGATTGACGAGGGCCTCGACGACCGCGAGTGGCTCGCCACCCTCGTCCGCGCTACCTGCGACGCGCTGCCGGAGCCGAAGGCGAAGAGGCCGCGGGCCTCGCGGGCCAGGCGCTGAGCCGCCGCCTCGCAGGATCCGCGCCGCGGGCGTGGATCGTGGTCGGAGCGTCGCGCGGATCCTCGGCCGCTCGGGGCTCGGCCGCGCGCGCGCCCGCGGCCGAATCAGAGGCCGAGCTGCTTCGCGATGATCACCTTCATGATCTCGTTCGTGCCAGCGAAGATGCGCTGGACGCGCGCGTCGACGTACGCTCGGGAGATGGGGTACTCCAACATGTAGCCGTAGCCGCCGAAGAGCTGGAGGCAGGCGTCGACCACCTCGCCCAGCATGTCCGTCTGCCAGAGCTTCGCCATGCTGCACTCCTTGGGCAGGTTCTGGCCGCCCGCGTGGGCGCGGGTCAGCGTGTCGAGGAAGGCGCGGCCCACCTCGACCTTCGTCGCGCACTCGGCGAGGACGAACTTCGTGTTCTGGAACGAGGCGAGCGGCTTGCCGAAGGCCTGGCGCTCCTTCACGTAGGCGATCGTGTCGGCCAACACCTGCTCGGCAGCCGCCTGCGCACCGAGCGCGACCACGAGCCGCTCCTGCGCGAGCTTCTTCATCAGCATGTAGAAGCCCGCGCCCTCGGCGCCCAGGCGGTTCTCCTCCGGCACCCGGCAGCCCTCGAAGTGCAGCTCGGAGGTGTCCTGGGCGAAGAGGCCGATCTTCTCCAGCTTGCGCCCCTTCACGAAGCCCGGCGTGCCCGCCTCCACGACGAACAGCGACACCGCGGAGTGGGCGTTCGCCGGGTCGAGATCCGTCTTCGCCGCCACGATGCAGAGATCACAAAGGATGCCGTTGGAGATGAACGTCTTGCTGCCGTCCAGCACGTAGTCGGTCCCGTCCCGGCGCGCCGTCGTGCGGATCCCGGCGAGGTCCGAGCCGGTGCCGGGCTCCGTCATCGCGATCGCGGTCACGAGATCGCCGCTCGCGCAGCCGGGGAGCCAGCGCGCGCGCTGGGCGGCGTCACCGAACTCATGCAGGTACGGCACCACCACGTCCGAGTGGAGCGACATTGCGAAGCCCGACTCGTAGGCGCGGCCGAGCTCCTCGATCACCACCGCGGAACAGAGGAAGTCGCCGCCGCCCCCGCCGAGCTCGGCCTCGAGCCAGGGGCAGAGCAGCCCGGACGCGCCCGCCTTTCGCCACGCGTCGCGGTCGACGGCCCCGGCCTCCGCCCAGCGCCGCTGGTGCGGCACCACCTCGCGCTCCACGAACGCGCGCACCGTCCGGCGGTAGGTCTCATGCTCCTCGCGGTACAAGGTGCGATCCATCGGTGTCTCCGGCTGCTGGGGGCCGACGCGAGCCTACCGGCACTCCGTCCGGCGACGCCAGGCCCGGGCGGGCCGGCAGACCGTTCCGCGCGATCCACGAGCGCGCGGGCGGCGCCCGGCGCTAGAACGCGCCGGTGACCTCCGCCGGGCTCCCCCTCGAGCTTCCCGCCCCGCGCCCCCTCCGGTGGGTCGCCATCGTGTGGGGCGTGGGCGGCGTGCTCGCGCTGCTCGGGCAGGCGATCGCGCGGCTGGCCCCGCTGGCTCGAGACGCGATCGAGCGGCACACGCTGAGCGACGCGCAGCTGGTCGCGCTGGTCACGTGGGTCCTCTTCAGCGCGTACACGGAGGGCTACAAGGGATTTCACAAGCGGTTCTCGCCACGGGTCGTCGCGCGCGCGCTCCACCTCGCCCGCCACCCGCGCGCGCTGCACGTGGCGCTGGCCCCCGCGTTCTGCATGTCCTGGTTCCACGCCTCGCGCCGCGGGCTGGCCGTCGCGTGGGGCATCGTCTTCATGGTCGCGGGGTTCGTCCTGCTCCTCCGGCGCGTCCCGCAGCCGTGGCGAGGGATCGTCGACGCCGGGGTCGTGGTCGGCCTCGCGTTGGGCGCGCTGAGCGTCTTGTACTGGGCGCTCTGCGCGGCGCGCGGCGCGCCGGTCGGGATCGACCCCGACCTGCCGGCCCCGAGGCGTTCGACCGACGCGGCGGCGGGCGCGTGAGGCGGACGTAGCTCGTCCGTGCTCGGTGCGGTGGGGCGTTGCGACCCTCGCCCGACCGACGTAGACCCTGCGTCGCGGGTGGCGCCGGGCGGGCGCCGCGCCAGCGGCGAGCGGGCACCGAGCGAACACCGAGCGCAGCGACATGCCGATCCACCTCCACCGGAGCAACCGCGTCGAGCGCCTCGTCGAGGCGCTCGGGCGCGAGGTCGCGCGGCGGATCCCGCTCGACCCCTTCGAGCGAGTGCCCGTCGTCGTGGGGAGCCGCGGGATGGAGCGGTATCTCCGTCACGAGCTCGCGACCCGCCTCGGCGTCGCGTCCGCGCTCGCGTTCCCGTTCCCGCGCGACGCGCTCCGCGGCGCCGCCGCGTGGTGGTTGGCCGGAGCGCCGCCCGGGGAGCCGTTCTGGGAGCGGGGCGCGGCTCCCAGCGGCGCGTCCTTCGATCCGGGGCAGCTCGTGTTCGGGGTGATCCCGCGGCTGCGCGCACGGGCCGCCGAGCCCGCCTTCGCGCACGTGACACGCTACCTCGCCCTGGAGGGGGCCGCGGAGGCGGGCCGCCCCGTAGGCCCGCGGGAGCTGCTGTTCGCGCAGCAGGTCGCGGCCGCGCTCGACCGCTCGATGCACGATCGCCCGTGGGACGCGCTGGCGTGGGCTCGCGATCCGGCAGGCGCGGCGCGTTGGGAGTGGCTGGCGCGCCTGTTGGCGGATCTGGGCGTCGCCACCGACGACAACTCGCCGCCCCGCGTCCTCGAGCGGCTGCGCCAGCGGCAGAGCGCGGTCGCCACCGCGGGTGCTGGCCCGGCGGGCGCTCCTGCCGCGCTCCACGTCTTCGGTCTGTCGACACTCGGGCCGGGCGACCGCGCAGGACTCGCCGCCCTGGCACCCGCGCTCGACCTGCACCTCTACCTGCTCGCGCCGACCCAAGAGTGGATCGTCGACTCGCGCAGCCGCGACGAATACCGGAGAGCGGTCCGCGCCGCACGAGCTCCGGGCGACCTCGAGCGCGTGGAGCTCGAGCAGCGGCACGCCAACCCGCTGCTCGCCGGCCTCGCCGCGCCGAGCCGCGACGTCCAGAGCTGGCTCGAGGAGACGGGCTACGTCGGCGACGACACGCCGTTCGACGACCCCGCGCCCGCGCCCGCGGAGGCTCGCCTGCTCGCGCGGCTGCAATCGTGGGTGCTCTCCGCGTCGAGCGTCCCCGACGCGGGCGCGCCCTGGGGGCTCGACGACTCGCTCGCGTTCCACTCGACGTACGGCGCGCTCCGGCAGTGCGAGGTGCTCCGCGACGAGCTGCTCCGCCTGTTCGCCGACGACCCGACGCTCGAGCCCCGAGACGTGCTCGTGATGACGCCGAGGGTCGACGAGCACGCGCCGCTCTTGGCCGGCGTGCTCGCGCGGCGCGGGCTCGCTGTGGGCCCGGAGCCCAGCGGCGCCGAGGCCGGTCCCGCCGAGCGCCCGAGCGCCGAGCTGGCTCACCTCCCCGCGATCCCGACGCACGTGGCCGACCTCGGGCTCACGCGCACGAACCCGATGGCCGAGGCGCTCCTCGCGATGCTCGAGCTCGGGGGCGAGCGGCTCACCGCGACGCGGGTCGCGGCGCTCTGGTCGCTCGCGCCGGTGCGCGAGCGGTTCGAGATCGCCGAGAGCGAGCTCGGCGCGCTCGAGGCGCTGGTGGCGGAGAGCGGCCTGCGCTGGGGCGTGGACGCCACGGATCGCGGGCAGGCAGGGCAGCCCCCGCGGGACCAGAACACGCTGCGCTTCGCGGCCGAGCGCGTCGCCCTCGGCGTGGTGATGCCGGACGCGGGCGCCCCCGCGGTGATCGCCACGGAAGGGGGGGACCTCGGCCCGGCGGTCCCGCTCGAGATCGAGGGGCGTGACGCGACGGCCAGCGCCGGCAAGCTGCTCGCGCTCCTGCGCGCGGTGGCCGCGCTCCGGCCGAGTCTCGCGGGGCCGCACCCGTTGGCCGAGTGGCGCCGGCGCCTCGTCCACGCGCTCGACACGCTGGCGGCGCCCCGGCCGTCGCTCGCCTGGCAGCGGGCGGACGTGGTGGGCGAGCTCGACACGATGGTGGAGCACGGCCGCGCGCTCGGCGCGGTCGGCGTCGAGCGCGCGGCGCTCCTGCGCGCACTCGCGGGTCGCTTCGAGCTGCGCCAGCGCGGCGATCGGCCGCTCACGGGCGCGGTCACCGTCTGCGCCCTGCAGCCGATGCGATCGGTCCCCTTCCGGGTGATCGCGCTGCTCGGGATGAACACCCGGGACTTCCCCCGCGGCACGCCGCCCCCGGCGTGGAGCCCGTTCGCGGAGCCGCGCGCGGGGGAGCACGACGCGCGGTCCACCGATCGCCACCTGCTCCTCGAGGCGCTGCTCTCGGCGCGCGAGCGCCTCCTGGTGCTGTGGTCCGGCCGCGACGAGCGGCAGGGGACGGCGAGGGCCGCCGCGGTCCCCGTGGAGGAGCTGCTGGAGACGCTCGGCGCGCTCACGGGCTCGCCGCGCGGCGCGCTCGTCGTCGAGCACCCGCTGCAGCCGTGGAGCGAGGGCAGCTTCACGGAGCCCGCGCGGAGCCACGACGCAGCGCTGGCCGCCGCCGCGCGGGCGCGGCGCGAGCGCGACCGCGCCGGGGAGAGCCCAGCCCCCGCTGGGTTGCTCCGCTGCCGGCGCGAGCTCCTCCCGGAGGAGGAACAACCGCTGCGCGTGCTCCGCGTGCATGACCTCGTGAACGCCCTCTACAGGCCGCAGCGGCTGTTCCTCCGGGATCGCCTGGGTGTCCAGCTCGAGCACCGCGACGTCACGCTCGAGGACCGCGAGCCGCTCGATTGGACGGCGCGCTCGCTCGGGAACGAGCTCGCCGAGCGCGTGGTCCAGCGAGCCCGCGCCGGGCTGGGCGTGGGCGCCGCCGGCGAGGCGCGCGCCTGGCAGGCGCGCCTCGCCGGCGAGGGCGCCCTCCCCGTGTCGGCGCGGTGCCGCGGGCACCTCGATCGTCACGTGGCGGTCGCCGCGGCGCTCCTCGCAGAGGCGAGGGGCGAGGGGCCCGCGTCCGATCTCCCACAAGATCTCGAGTGGACGAGCGCGGGCGGCCTGCGCCTGGTGGGGCGGCTGGCCGACGTCCGCGTCGTGGGCGACGCGCGGTGCGCGCAATGGCTCTCCGCGTGGCGGGAGAGTGACTACGCCAGGCTCGACGCGTACACGCACCTGCTGGTCGCGCGCGCGTGCGGCCGGGACGTGGCCGCCGCGCGCATCGTTGCTGTGGCCGGCGACCAGAGCCGCCGCGTGAAGGTGACCACGATCCGGCTGGTGCCGGCCGATGAGGCCGATCCGCGCGCCGCGCTCGAAGGACTGCTCGCGCTCGTCGCGCGGGCGCGCCGCACGCCTCTCCCGCTCTTCGCGAAGTCGTCGCGAGCGGTCGCGGAGACCCTGAGGCAATGGCGCTGCCCGGCGCCCGGGTCCGACCCGAGCAGCGCGACCGCGCCGCCCCTCGAGCTCGGGCCCGAGCGGCGCGCGCAGCTCGCGGCGAGCGCCTCGGGCGCGTGGCGCGGCGGGCCCAACGCCGACTCGTCCGGAGATCTCGCGTCCCCCTGGGTCGCCGCGCTGTTCGGTGACTGGACTCCGGCGGAGCACCTCGACTGGGAGCCCGGCGGCTTCCTGGATCTGGCCTGGCGCGTCTGGGGGCGGCCATGCACGGGGGTCGTGAAGTGAGCACCCAGTGGACCGGGCTCGGCCCGCTGCCCAAAGGGGGCGTCCAGCTCCTCGAGGCGAGCGCAGGGACGGGGAAGACCTGGCAGATCGAGGCGCTCGTCGTCCGGCTCGTCGCCGAGGAGGCGATCACGATCGAGCGCATCCTCGTGATGACGTTCACGGAGGCGGCCACCGCGGAGCTCCAGGATCGCGTCCGCCGCCGCCTCGCGGCGGCGCGCGACGCGCTCGCGCCGGGCGGCGCCGCGCCAGAGGACCCGATCCTCCACCTGCTCTGGGCGGACGAGGCGCGCCGCGGCGAGCGGCACGATCGCGTCCGGCAGGCCCTGGCCAACTTCGACCAGGCCGCGATCTCCACCATCCACGGCTTCGCCAGCCGCGTGCTGGCGCAGCTCGCGTTCGAGTCGGGGCAGGAGCCGGGGCTCGAGCTGCTCGCGGACAGGAAGAGCGTCCTCGGCGAGCTCGTCGCCGACGAGCTCGCGCGCTCCACGGCCGACGCGAGCGACACCGAGCTGGCCGTGCTCGAGGACCAAGGCTGGACTCGCGAGTCGCTGCAGGAGGTGGGGGAGGTGATGTGCGGCGCCGCCGAGCCCGCGATCGAGCCCGCGCCCGCGCCCGGAGCCGCGGCCATCGATCCGCTGGAGAGCGCGAGGGCGTGGGTCGCGGAGCTGCAGGCGATGTCGACCTGGCTCGCCTCCGCGGAGGCGGAGGCGTGCGTGCTCGCCCTCGAGGAGGAGCTGAAGCGCGAGCTCAAGTCGAGCGCCGGCAGACCGAGGCGGCGGCTCACGGGACGCTACCTGAAAGGCCCGAAGCCCGACGAAGTCCTCGAGGACCTCAGGGCATGGCTCACGGCCGGAGGGAGCGTCGCTGCCCGGCGTGCGGAGGGCGCCCGCCACGCGACGGTGCGGCTCTCCACGGCCGCGCTCCGGGAGCATTGGGCGGCGGAGGGGGAGGCGCCCGAGCACTTCGCGGCCTTCCCGCTGTTCCGACGCGTGAGCGAGCTCACGGCCGCGCAGGATCGGCGCTGGCCCGTCGCGCTCGCGGACTTCGCGCGCCGCATCCGCGGGCGTCTGCACGCGGAGCTCGAGCGGCGCGGCCGGCTCACCTACGACACCATGCTGTCGAAGCTCGCGGAGCGGGTGCTCACCGAGGGCCCAGCGGGGCCCATGGCGACCGCGCTCCGCGAGCGCTTCGAGGTCGCGCTGGTGGACGAATTCCAGGACACGGACGCCGCGCAGTGGGCGGTGCTCGCGGCCGCGTTCGCCTGCCCAGAGCGCCGGCTGTTCCTCGTCGGGGACCCGAAGCAGGCGATCTACGCCTTCCGCGACGCCGACGTGAACGTCTACCTGCAGGCCGCGCGCGCCGCCGCGGCGCGCGGTACGATGACCTGCAACCGGCGCTCGGACGCGCCGTACGTCGCGGCGCTGAACCACGTCTTCGGCACGGGCGAGGGCGTCTTCGAGCTCGCCGGCGTGGACTACGTCCCGGTGACGCCGCACCACGCGAGCTCGCGCCTCCAGGGCGCGCCGCGCGTGGGCGACCGGGAGCGACGGCCGCTCGAGCTCCGGTGGCTGGAGGCGAGCGCGCCGCCCGCGGGAGCCGCTCGCGGCGGCGCCACGAACAAGGGGGCCGCCACCGACGCCACGACCCGCTCGTGCGTGCGAGAGGTCGTCGAGCTGCTGGGCTCGGGGCTCAGGTTGACGGAGCCGGCCGCGGGCACCGGCGAAGGGAGCTCCCGCCCCGTCCAGCCGAGCGATATCGCCATCCTGGTGCGGACGAACCGCCAAGGCTCGATGCTGCAGCGCGAGCTCGAGCGCGCCGGCGTCCGCGCCGTCCGCGCGGCGGACGGCTCCGTGTTCCAGAGCGACGCAGCCGGGGCGCTCGCGGCGCTCCTCGACGCCCTCGCCGCCCCGCGCCGCGACCAACTCGCCCGGACGCTCGCGGTGAGCCCGCTCTTCGGCTGGGACGCCGAGGCCCTCGTCCACGCGCTCGAGGCGCGCGCGGCTGCGGGCGCCGCCGGCGCCACCAGCGCGTGGGATGGTTGGATCGCGAAGATCGAGGCGTGGTCGCGCTCGTACGCGAGGGCGGGCTTCCTCGCCGCGCTCGAGGCCGCGGTGAGCTCCGAGGAGATCCTCCCGCGGCTGCTGCAGCAGGCCGGCGGAGAGCGCCTCGCGACCGACCTCCGCCACCTGGCCGAGCTCTGCCACGCCGAGGAGCGCCGCACGCGCGCGGGCCCCGCCGCGCTCGCGGCGTGGGTGCGGGCGCGCGGCGCCGAGGACACGAAGACGACAAGCGACGAGCTCACGCTCCGGCTCGAGAGCGACGCCCAGGCCGTGCAGATCGCGACGGTCCACAAATGCAAGGGGCTCGAGTACCCCATCGTCCTCGTGCCGTTCGCGTGGGAGGAGGGCCGCGCCAACGCGACCACGGGGCCGCTGCGCGTGCATCGGACCGACGCCGCCGGCCGCGCGCGAGTCGTGGTGGATCTCCACCCGCCGGGCGTGCCCGCTCGCGAGCTCGCGCAGGAGAGCGCACAGCGCGAGGAGCGCCAGCAGGAGCTCCGGCTGCTCTACGTCGCGCTGACCCGCGCGCGCCACGCGTGCGTCGCCTGGCTCGGGCCGGTCGTCGAAGGGGTGGCCAGAACCCCCGTCGTGGGCCCGCTGTCGCGCGTCCTCGCCCGCCACGCGGGCGAGCCGGTCGCGAGCAGCCCGGAGACGCTGACGCTCGAGCAGGTCGAGGAGATCGCGCGCCGGTCGGGCGCGACCGTCGGGGTCGCCGCCGCCCAGACGGAGCCGCTCCCGCGGCGCGCCCGCGGCGGCGACGCCGTCGAGCCCGAGCTCCGAGCGCGGCCATGGGCGCGCCCCGCGCCGTTCGATGAGCGCTACCGCATCACCAGCTTCTCGTCGCTGGTCGGCGGGCTCACGGTCGATCCGGACGAGCCGGTGCGCGACCACGACCGGCTGCTCGGCGAGCCGCCTGCCCCCGGCGCCGCCATCGATGCCGACGACGCGCTCTCGGGCGCGGGGCCCGAGCTCGCCTCCCTCACCTCCCCGGAGCCGCAGACGGCCCCGCTCGCCACCGCACCGGAGCTGGTCCTCGCGGCGATGCGCGGCGGCAAGGACATCGGGACGTGGGTGCACGCCGTCCTCGAGCAGCTCGACTTCGCCGCAGCCGCGGGGCCCGAGTCGCCGGAGACGCTCGCGCTCCTGGGCGCCGCGGCCGCGCGGCACGGCGTCGCCGACGACCGGGCCCCCGCGCTGCTGGCGCGCGCGCTGCCGGGCATCCTCGACACGCCGCTCGACGGCGCCGCGACGGGCGTCCCCGAGGGCTTCGCCCTGCGCCGGCTCGCGCGGCGCGAGCGACTCGACGAGCTCGAGTTCGACCTGCGGGTGGGCGCGGGCCGACGCTACCGGCCCGGGGATCCCGTCGAAGGCGCCACGATCGACGCGAGCGGCGTGGCCGCCGCCCTGGCCGCCCGCGCCGACCGAGAGCCTGGCTGGGCGGGGGCGGGCTGGGCGCGCGCGGTCGTCGCGCGCCACGACAGCGAACGTTCGCTGCTGCCGTCGCTCGCGGGCATCCTCACCGGATCGATCGATCTCGTGTTCCGCGCCCCCGCGAGCGCAGGGCACGCTCGCTATTACGTCGCCGACTACAAGACGAACCGCATCGCCGCGCGGGCTCGGCCCGGCACGACCTCGGCCAACCACTACGGGCAGCCCTGGCTCGCCTGGGAGATGGCACGCCACGGCTACCCGCTCCAGGCGCTCCTCTACACGCTCGCGCTGCACCGCCTCCTGGCGCAGCGGCTCGGCGCCGCGTACGACTACGATCGGCACGTCGGCGGGTACTACTACCTCTTCCTGCGGGGGATGACGGGCGCCGACACGCCACGCGACGGCGGCCTCGCGCTCGGCGTCTCGTTCGATCGCTGGCCGCGCGAGACGATCCTCGCGGTCGACGCAGCGCTGTGCGGCGAGGCGACGGCGCAGCCGGCGGACCGCGAGGCGGACGAGGTCGAGGCGTGAGCGCCACGCGACAGCTCCACCTGGCGCACGCTCCCCTCGAGGAGCGCGCGCGCAGCTTCCTCGCCGCGGGCGCCCTCGCTCCCTCGGAGCTGTTGGTCGTGGACACGATCGCCCCACGCTTCGGTGAGGAGCGGATCGACACGCTGCTCGCGCTCGCGTTCGCCGTGCGCGCGCCCCGCGCCGGCCACGTCGGCGTCGTCGTGCGCGAGCTGCGCCGCACGGTGGACGACGAGACGGCGGGGGCGCCCACCCAGCCGGCCGAGGCGAGCGGTGTGGGGGCATCGCCCGACCCCGCGGAGGGGGAGGCGCCGGAGCGCGGAGGCCCGCCGCTCGCGTGGCCGCACGACCTCGAGGAGTGGGAGGCGCTCACCCTCGCGTCGCGCCTGGTCGGCGCGCCGGGAGACACCGATCGGCCCTTCGTGCGCCAGCGACGACACGACGGCTCCGTGCTGCTGATGACCCGGCGGATGTGGCGCGAGCAGGAGCGGCTGGCCGAGGCCCTGCTGCGACGGGCGAGCGCGGCTCCCTCGCCCGAGTATGCGGCCGCGGACGTCGAGCGCGTGATCGAGCGCGCCGGCGCGGAGCTGTCGGGCGCGCCCGCCGAGGCCGTCCGCGCGGCGCTCCGGCGCTCGCTCACCCTCGTCACGGGCGGGCCGGGCACGGGGAAGACGCACAGCGTGAAGCACCTCCTCGCGCGCGCGCTCGAGCTGCGGGCGGAAGGCTCGCGCCCGCTGCGGATCGAGCTGGCCGCACCGACGGGCAAGGCCGCCGTCCGCATGCGCCAGGCGATCCGCGCCGAGCTCGGGAAGCTCCGCGTCACGGCGGGCACGGCGGAGGCGCTCGGCAGCCTCGAGCCGCAGACGCTGCACAAGCTGATCGGCGTGCGGCCGGACGGTTCGCCGCGCCACGACGCGACGCGCCCGCTCGCCGCCGACCTGGTCGTCGTAGACGAAGCGTCGATGATCGACCTGGTCCTGATGCGACAGCTCGTCGAGGCGCTGCCCGAGGGCGCGCGGCTGGTGCTGCTCGGCGACCGCGCGCAGCTCGCCAGCGTCGAGGTCGGGAGCGTCCTCTCCGATCTCGTCGAGGCGGCGAACCGAGGCGGCGCGAGCGCCCCGGACGCAGGCGCGAGGGCGTCGGCCGCGACGGCGCCGCCCGCCACCGCTTCCGCGGCCCCCTTCCCGGAGCTGGTGGTGCGCTTCACCGAGGCTCGCCGCTACGCCGAGGGATCCGGCGTGGCGCGCCTCGCGCGGCTGCTGCAGGAGGGCACCGCGCCCGCAGACGCCGAGGCGGTCGCGCTCCTCACCGCGGGCACCGCCGACGTACACCCGCTCCAGCTCTCGCACCCCCCGGACTCGACCGGGCGCGGCGCGCCCACCGCGGCACAGCTCACTGCGCTCGCCGCGCCCTACGTCGAGCCGGGCGGGTACGCGGAGGCGCTGGCCGCGCTCCTCCGCGCGGGGGGGCCGCGCGCCGAGGCCCTCCGCTCCCCGGAGACGCACGGCGAGCTGCTGCTGGCGTTGGAGCGGTACCGCGTCCTCGCCGTCCACCGCCTCGGGGCGCGTGGCGTGAGCGGCCTCGAGGCCCAGCTCGCGAGGCGGGTCCACACGCACCTGCGCGCGGCCGCCGCCGAGCGCGGGGGGGGCGCCGCGCTCCCCACGCGCGCCGGCCGGTTCCTCGGGGAGCCCGTCCTCGTCACCGAGAATTCCTACGAGCTCGGGCTCATGAACGGCGACATCGGCCTCGTGTTGCCGGGCACGAGCGGGCTCGCCGCGATCTTCCCGACGTACGGGGCGACGTCGGGACCGACCCGCGAGATCGCCCTCGCGCGACTCCCGCCGCACCAGGGGGCGCTGGCGCTCACCGTCCACAAGAGCCAGGGCTCGCAGTTCGGGCACGTCGCGCTCGTCCTCGCCGGGCGAGACTCGCCGATCCAGACTCGGGAGCTCGTGTACACCGCGATCACAAGGGCTGAGCGGCGCCTGACCTGGCTCGGGGAGCGCGGCGAGCTGGAGCGCGCGCTCGCGCGCCCGATCCAGAGGGTCTCCGGCCTGGCGGAATTGCTCACGCCGAGCTGATCGAGGCGGCCGCCCGACCGCTGGCGTACCCCGGATCCTCCACGACCAGGAGCGCGAGCTCCGCCCGCGCGCCCACGTCGTCCCCTAGCGACCTCAGCCACGCCGCTAGCCGGGCCCGGAGCCGCCCTCGACGGCGGTGGGGCGCCGCCTCGACGGCGCGCCGCAGCTCGGCCACGGCCCGCGCCCGGGCGCCGTCCGCCCAGCTCCACTCGGCGAGCGTCGCGAGCGGGCGGTGCGGATAGAGCGCCACCGCCGCCAGTTGGTCGACCGCCGCGCGCGCGTCGTCGACTCGGCCCGCCGCGCGGAGCGCGTGCGGGAGCAGGTGGAGCGCCTGGTGGTACGGCCGCGCCACGGCGGCCGCGAGCTGCAGACGGGCGACCGCTGCCGCCGCCGCGCCGCGCTCGAGGAGCAGCTTGCCGGCGAGGAGATCGCCCAGCCTGCCCTCGAGGCGCGGGGCCTCGGCCTCGACCAGGGCATACGCGAGGTCGTACGCGCGGCGGCGCCCGAGCGCGTGAACGATCGGGACCAGGACCGCCGCGCGATCGCCGACGGCGTCGAGCGCTTGGCGGGCGGCCTCGAGCGCGCCCGCGGCGTCGCCGGCGTCGAGCCGCGCCTCGAACGTCACGAGGGCACCGCGCGGGAACCGCCGCCGCGTTGACCGCGCCGCGCCGCCAGCGAGCCGCCGGTGGAGCTCGAGCGCCTCGGCGAGCCCCGGCAGCGGCTCGGGCTCCTCGGCGTCGTGGTGCACCAGCTCCTCGACGTGGGCCGCCGCCAACGCGCCCGCGTCGCACTCGAGCCCGAGGCGGTCGCACGCGTGGCGGACCGCCGCTACGAACGCGGCCGCGGGCTGGTCGAAGTCGACGAGCGGCGCGTCGTTGCGCGCCTGGTCCTCGAGGAGCAGCCGCGCGTGCGCGCTCCAGAGCGCGATCGCGGCGGCGAGGGAGACGCCCCGCCAGCTCGCGAGCGATCGCGCGACCGCGAGCGGGTGCCGCACGACGGCCAGGCACCGGAAGGGGACCTGCGAGGCGCGCCAGAACGGCAGCGTGAACACGGTGCGCGGATCCTTCAGCAGCGGGGGCAGGCCGGCGACCGGGCCCGCGAGCAGCCGGTCGCGCTCGCGAGCGTGCGTCGCGGTCCAGCGCACCTCCCGGGGCGGCGCGAGCCAGTGCCCGCCCCCCTGGGCGAGCACGTCCTCGTTCAGGCGCACGAGCTCGAGGCGCTCGTGGTGTCCGCGAGCGTTGTCCCAGTTGCGGACGGTGTCGCCGGCCGCGGCGGCGCCTCCGGCTGCGAGCATGGCCGCGAGGCAGCTCGTGCCGCTCCGGTGCATGCCGAGGACGAGGACGGCCGCCACGGGCCCACCGCTAGCGCGCCGGACGGGAGATGGGGAGCGAGCGAGGGGAATGGCGCGCCGCGCGGGCCGAACTAGGCTCGCGCCCGATGACCCGCCACGTCCTCATCGGCCTCGCGTACTCCCCCTGGACGGAGCGCGCGCGCTGGGCGCTCGATCACCACGGTATCCCGCACGCCTTCGAGAGCTACCTGCCGGTGGTGGGGGAGCCCGCCCTGCGCCTGCGCGCACGGCGGCTCACGGGGCGGGTGTCGGTGCCCGTGCTCCTCGGCCCGGGCGGCCCCGTGTGGGACTCGCGCGGGATCGCCGAGCACGCCGACCGCACGGGGCGCGGGGATCCGCTCTGCGCCGGCCACGAGCGCGCGCTCGACGCGTGGATGCCCGGCATCGAGGGCGCGCTCGACGCCGCGCGGAGCCTGGTGCTGCGCGCGATCGAGGCCAGCCCGCTGGCGAGCGCGGAGAGCGTCCCGCTCCCGATGCCGCGCGCGCTGAAGGGGCCGACCGCGCGCTTCGGCACGGCGGTGCTGCGCTGGAAGTACGGCTCCACCGAGCCGGACGCCGACGCCGAGGCGCGAGTGGCGGCGCTGCTCGACCGCGCGCGCGACGCGGTGCGGCCGGGCTACGTGGACGGCACCTTCTCGCTGGTCGACATCGCGCTCGCCGGGGTCGTGCAGGCGATCCAGCCGGTTGCCGAGCGCTTCCTGCCGCTCGGGCCCGGGACCCGCGCCGCCTGGACACGCCCCGCGCTCGCCGAGCGGTTCGCCGAGGTGATCGCGTGGCGTGACTCGCTCTACGAGCGGCACCGGCGCGCCGCCGGCGCTGCGGCGCCCTGAGCGCTCAGACGTGCAGGGCGCGGCCGTCCACCGCGAGCGCGGCCTCCTTGAGGGACTCTGCGAGCGTCGGGTGCGCGTGGCACGACCGCGCCAGGTCCTCGCTCGACGCGCCGAGCTCGATCGCGACCGCCGCCTCGGCGATCAGGTCGCCCGCGCGCGGCCCGATCACGTGCACCCCCAGGATGCGATCCGTCTCGGCGTGCGCGAGCACCTTCACGCGGCCCTCTGCCTGGCCCAGCGCGCGAGCCCGCCCGTTCGCCGAGAACGGGAAGACGCCCTTGCGGTGAGGGACGCCTGCGGCCTTCAGCTCGTCCTCGCTCTTGCCGACCGTAGCGACCTCGGGGTGGGTGTACACGATGCCGGGGATGGCGTCGTAGCCGACGTGCCCCCAACCGTTCACGATCCACTCGACGCACGCCACGCCCTCCTCCGACGCCTTGTGGGCGAGCATCGGGCCGCGGACGACGTCGCCTACGGCGTAGAACCCGGGCGCGGTGGTCCTGAACCGGTCGTCGATCTCGATCCGCCCGCGGTCGTCGAGTCGGATCCCCACCGCCTCGAGCCCGAGCTCCGCGGTGCGCGGCGCGCGACCGGCGCAGGAGAGGACACGATCGCACTCGAGCGACGCCGCGCCCTCGATCTCGACGACGCAGCGATCCCCGTGGGCCCGCGCCCCCACGACGCGCGTGCCGAGGCGGAACTCCAGGCCCTGCTTCGCGAGGGTCCGCCGCGCCTCGTTGGCGATCTCGGAGTCCATCCCCGGGAGGACGCGATCGAGATACTCGAGGATCGTCACCTTGGCGCCGAGCCGGCTCCACACGCTCCCGAGCTCGAGTCCGATGTACCCGGCGCCGATCACCACGAGGTGTCCCGGCACCTCCGGGTACGCCAGCGCCTCGGTGCTCGTCCCGACGCGATCGCCGTCGAGCTCGACCCCTGGGAGCTCGACCACCCGGCTGCCGGTCGCGAGGAGGACGTGCGTCGCCTGGAGCTCGGTCGGCGTCTCCCCCTCGACGCGCAGCCGCCCGGGGCCGGCGATCGAGCCGCGCCCGACGACCCGCGTGATGCCATGCTTCTTGAACAGGAAGTCGATGCCCTGGGTCATCGTCTTGACCACGCCCTGCCGGCGCGCGTGCATCGCCGCGAGATCGAGCTCCACGCTCGCGACGCGCACGCCATGCGCGAGGAGCCCGTTCTTCGCCTCCGCGTAGCGCTCGCTCGACTCGAGGAGCGCCTTGCTCGGGATGCAGCCCACGCGGAGACAGGTGCCTCCGAGCGCGGGCTCCTGCTCGACACAGGCGACGCGGAGCCCGAGCTGCGCGGCGCGGATCGCGGCGACGTAGCCGCCCGGCCCGCCGCCGAGGACGGCGAGGTCGAAGCGAGCGGCGGTGTCCGAGGGAGCGGGGGTCGACATGGGCGCGCAGCATAGTGCACCGCGAGCAGAGGGCCCGAGGCGGGGCCTCGGGCCGCCGCCGCGGCGCCGACGCGGCGATCGCTTGCCCGCGCCCGGGCGGCGCGCGTAGGACTCCGTCGATGTCCCGTGGCGCCGTCGCGCTCCAGCACGTCCCGTTCGAGGGCCCCGCGCGCCTCGCGGGCGCGTTCGCGCGAGCCGGCGCCCGACTCGAGGTCGTGCGGCTGTGCGACGGCGCTGCCGTCCCGGCGTCGGTGGAGACGGGGACGGCGCTCGTCGTGTTGGGGGGCCCGATGGGCGTCAGCGACCTCGACGACCCGCGCTGGCCATTCCTCCGCGCGGAGCTGGCGCTGGTCGAGCAGCGGGTGCGCCTCGGCGAGCCCGTCCTCGGCGTGTGCCTCGGCGCACAGCTCATCGCCCACGCCGCGGGCGCTCGCGTCTACCCCAACACGCGGCTCGGCGCGGGAGGCGCCCGTGAGCGCGCCCCGGAGGTCGGCTGGGGCGAGGTGCGCTTCCCGCGCGGCGCGCACCCGGTGACCCGGGCGGTCGCCGAGCGCGAGCCGATGTTCCACTGGCACGGCGACACCTTCGACCTGCCAGCCGGCGCCACGCTGTTCGCCTCCACCGACAGCTGCGCCCATCAGGCGTTCGCGATCGGCGAGCGCTGCTTCGGCCTGCAGTTCCACTGCGAGGCGGACCGCGACTCCATCGACGCGCTCCTCGCGGCGGACGCCGACTTCGCGAGAGCGGCGCTGGGTGAGGGCGCCGCGGAGCAGATCCGGTCCGACACGGCGAGGTACGAGCCCTCGCTCCGCGCGTCCGGCGACCGCCTGCTGGACGCCCTGGTCACGGCGCTGCTCGCCTGAGGCGCGCGCGCCCCGGCGCTCGTCGCGCCGGGGCACGCGGGCGGCCCCGAGGGCCGCCCGCGCCGACCCGCTCAGACGCTCTTCGCGACCAGCTCCGCGGCGGGCGCCTCGTCCTCGTGCGCGCTGGCCTCGGCGTGGAGGGAGCGCGCGCCGGGGCCGTCGGCGAGGGCATAGGCCTCCTCGCCGTGCACCGTGATGTCGAGGCCCTCCTGCTCATCATCCTTCGCGGCGCGCAGCCCGAGCACCGCGTCCAGGACCTTGAGGAGGACGAACGTCACGATCACCGCGTAGCCGGCGGCCGCGCCCGCGGCGATGAACTGCTCGACGAACAGCTGGGTGCCGCCGTAGAGCAGGCCGTCCTGGCCAGCGGGGTTCCAGGCCTTCGCGGCGAACACGCCCGTCAGGATGGCGCCGACGAGCCCGCCGACACCGTGCACACCGAAGGCGTCGAGGCTGTCGTCGTAGCCGAGCCGGCCCTTGAGCTGGACGCCGCCGTAGCAGACGATCCCGCCAGCGACGCCCAGGGCGATCGACGCCATCGGCCCGACGAAGCCCGCCGCCGGCGTGATCACGACGAGCCCCGCGACGAGCCCGGACGCCACGCCCAGCGAGGAGGGCTTCCCGTGGCGGATCCACTCGACCGCGGCCCAGGCGATGGCGCCCGCCGCCGCGGCGACGTGCGTGTTTACCAGCGCGAGCGCGGCGATGCCGTTCGCGCCGAGCGACGAGCCCGCGTTGAAGCCGAACCACCCGAACCACAGGATCCCGGCGCCGACGAGCGTCAGCGTGAGGTTGTGCGGCGGCGCCTTGCGGTGCGGGTAGCCGATCCGCTTGCCGAGGACGATCGCGACCACGAGCGCGCTGGCGCCGCTCGAGAGGTGCACGACGGTCCCGCCCGCGAAGTCGAGCGCCCCGCGCTTCAGGAGCCACCCCTCGGGCGCCCACACCCAGTGAGCGAGCGGGGCGTAGACCAGGAGGGACCAGAGCGCGGTGAAGGCGACGTAGGTCGAGAACTTGAGCCGCTCGGCGTACGCGCCGCTGATCAGCGCTGGTGTGATGATCGCGAACATGAGCTGGAACGCCATGAACACCAGGTGAGGGACCGTCGTCCCTTCCCGCGGTGTGACGCCGACGCCCTCCAGGAAGACGTGGCCCAGCCCGCCGACGAAGCCGCCGGCCGCCGTGGGCGAGAACGCCAGCGAGTACCCGATGGTCACCCACAGCACCGTCACGATGCCCATCGCACAGAAGCTGTGCATGAAGGTGCTGAGCACGTTCTTCGACCGGACCATGCCGCCGTAGAACAGCGCGAGCCCTGGCGTCATCAGGAGGACGAGGGCGGTGGAAACGAGAACCCAAGCCGTGTCGCTGCCGTTGATCTCCATCGAACGATCCTCCGTACCGGATGCCCCCAGCGTGACGGGCGGAGGTTTCCTGGGCGTTTCCTCGGCGCTTCCGCTCGAAGAAACGGACGGAGGGCGCACCGAATTCTCCCGGCGCCCCCCCCCGCCGGACCCGTCGCGGCCGCCTTGGGGCCCGCTCAGGCCTCGATCAGGATGCGCGCGGGGCCCTCGACGCAGTCCTTGATGCGCCGGAGGAACGTGACCGCCTCGCGGCCGTCGACGATGCGGTGATCGTACGTGAGCGCGACGTACATCATCGGCCGGATGACGACCTGCCCGTCGCGCGCCACAGGGCGATCCTGGATCGCGTGGAGGCCGAGGATGCCGCTCTGGGGCGGATTGAGGATCGGCGTCGAGAGGAGCGAGCCGTAGATCCCGCCATTGGAGATGGTGAACGTCCCGCCGGTGAGCTCCTCGAGCGTCAGCTTGCTCTCCTTCGCCCGCTGGCCGTAGTCGGCGATGAGCCGCTCGACCTCGGCGAAGCTCAGCCGCTCGGCGTCGCGGAGCACGGGCACGACGAGACCCTTGCCGCCGCCGACGGCCACCCCGATGTCGTAGTAGTCCTTGAACACGAGATCCGTCCCGCGGATCTCGGCGTTCACTTGCGGGACGAGCTTGAGCGCCTCGATCGCGGCCTTCACGAAGAAGGACATGAAGCCGAGCTTCACGCCGTGCTTCTGCTGGAAGGCCTCCTGGTGCTGGCGGCGCAGCTCCATCACCGCCCCCATGTCGATCTCGTTGAAGGTGGTGAGCAGGGCCGCCGTGTTCTGCGACTCGACGAGCCGCTCCGCGATGCGCTTGCGCATCGGCGTCATCGGCACGACCTCCTCGCCGCGCGAGCCCGCGGGCCTGGGCGCTGCAGCAGCCGGCCTCGGCGCCGGGACCGCGGGCGCGGGAGGCGCGGGGGCCGCCGCGTGGCGGAGCACGTCCTCCTTGAGCAGCCGGCCCCCGGGCCCCGTCGCCTCGACCTCCTCGGCGCTCAGGCCCCGCTCGTGCAGCAGGCGCTTGGCCGACGGCATCACCCGAGCGAAGCCCTCCGGCGGGACGCTCGCTCGGCGAGAGTCGGGCGCTCGCGCCGACGCAGGCGGGGCCGCCTCGACGACCGCCGAGGCCTCCGCGAGCTCTCCCACCACCTGCCCCACGACCGCGGGGCTCCCCGAGGGGACGAGGATCTTCGCGAGCACCCCGGCCACCGGCGCGACCAGCTCGACGGTCACCTTGTCCGTCTCGATCATCGCGAGGGGCTCGTCGCGGTCGACGCGGTCGCCGACCTTCTTGAGCCACTCGCCGATCTGCACCTCGGTGATCGACTCACCCACGCTCGGGACCTTCAGCTCGATCGGCATCCTCGACTCCTCATCGAATCCAGCACCGGCCGGGATAGCGCGAACCCTCGCCCGCGCGAAGCGCGCACGCCGACGCCGCGCCCGTCACGCGAACGCCGCCTCGAGCAGGCGCCTCTGCTCGAGCTCGTGGGCACCCGGCGAACCGGTCGCCGGGCTCGCCGACTCGTCTCGGCACACGCCCGCGAGCGGGAAGCGCCCGAGGATCCGCTCGCCGAGTCGGTAGCGGAGGAGCCGCCAGGCGCCCATGTTGTCCGGCTCGTCCTGCACCCAACGGACGGGCGTGCCGTCCGCGTAGCGGGCGAGCGCGCGGAGGAGGACATCGTCGCCGAGCGGGTAGAGCTGCTCCACGCGCAGGATCGCGACGTCCTCGTGGCCCGCCGCGGCGCGTCGCTGCTCGAGGTCGTAGTACACGCGCCCGCTGCAGAGGAGCACGGCGCGCGTCGCGCGTGGCGCCGGCCGGGTGTCCGCCAGGATGCGCTCGAAGCGACCGGTCGCGAGCTCGGCGAGCGCGCTGGTCGCGGCGGGGAGGCGGAGCAGGCTCTTCGGCGTGAGGACGACGAGGGGCTTGCGCCACTTGCGGTGGACCTGGCGACGGAGCAGATGAAAGAGCTGCGCGGGCGTCGTCGGCTGCGTCACCTGCAGGTTGTGCTCGGCGGTGAGCATCATGAAGCGCTCCAGCCGAGCGCTGGAGTGCTCCGGGCCCTGGCCCTCGAAGCCGTGCGGCAGCAGCAGCACGATCCCGGAGAGGCGCTTCCATTTGTCCTCCGCGCTCGAGATGAACTGATCGATGATCACCTGAGCGCAGTTCGCGAAGTCGCCGAACTGCGCCTCCCAGGCGACGAGCGCGTCCGGCCAGTCGAGGCTGTAGCCATACTCGAACCCGAGGACCCCCGCCTCGCTGAGCGGGCTGTTGTAGACCTCGATGGGCGCCTGGCCCGGCTCCAAGTGGAGGAGCGGCATGTACTTGTGACCGTCCTCGACGTCGTGGAGCACGGCGTGACGGTGACTGAACGTGCCGCGGGCGGAGTCCTGCCCGGTGAGCCGAACGCGCACCCCCTCCGTGACCAACGTCGCGAGGGCGAGCGCCTCCGCCGCGCCCCAGTCGAGCGGTCGCGCCCCCTCGGCCATCTCGCGGCGCTGGTGGAGCAGCCGCTCGAGGGTCCGGTGCGGGTGGAAGTCGGCGGGTAGCTCCGTCTGGCGGGCGAGCAGCGACGCGAGGCGCGCCTCCGGGACCGCCGTCTCCACGTCCGGCGTGGAGTCGTCCGCGCCGCCCACGTACCCTCGCCAGAGCCCCCCCAGCCAGTCCGGCGCCGCGGCTGCGCCCTCGGCGCGCGCCTGGGCGAAGTCGCGCTCCAGCCGCTCCCGCGCCTCGACGGCGACCCGATCGGCCTCGTCCTGGGTCACCTCGCCATGCTCGATCAGTTGCCGAACGTAGCTCTCGCGGGCGCTCGGACGCTCGCGGATCGCGCGGTAGAGCACCGGCTGCGTGAACGCGGGTTCGTCGCCCTCGTTGTGCCCGAGGCGGCGGTAGCCGTACACGTCGATGACCACGTCCTTGCGGAAGCGCTGGCGGAAGTCGAGCGCCAGTCGCACGACGCTGGCGACCGCCTCCGGATCCTCCCCGTTGACGTGGAAGATGGGGATCTGGAGCATCTTCGCCACGTCCGTTGCGTACGTCTGGCTGCGCGACTCGCCAGGAGGCGTGGTGAAGCCGATCTGATTGTTCACGACGACGTGCAACGTGCCGCCGACCTGATAGGCGTCGAGCTCGCTCAGGTTGAGCGTCTCCTGGACGATCCCCTCCCCCGCGAACGCGGCGTCCCCGTGGATGAGCACGGCCAGCTTGCGGGCGCGCTCGGCGTCCCGCGCGCGATCTTGCTTGGCCCGCGCCCGGCCGAGCACCACGGTGTTCACGTACTCGAGGTGGCTCGGGTTGAAGCACAGCGTCAGGTGGACGTCGCGCCCCGCGGGCGTGCGCCAGTCCGAGCTATACCCGAGGTGGTACTTAACGTCGCCGCTGCCGAGGTAGAGTTCGGCGTCCGCGTCGTCGAACTCGCGGAAGATGTCGCGCGGCTTCTTCCCGAGGATGTTCGCCAGCACGTTCAGGCGCCCGCGGTGCGCCATGCCGAGGACGATCTCGTCGACGCCGAGCCCCGCGGCGTGATCGATCGCGACAGCGAGGAGCGGGACTAGGCTCTCGCTGCCCTCGAGCGAGAACGTCTTCTTCCCTTGGTACTTCTTCCGGGTGAACTCCTCGAAGGTGACGGCCTCGGTCAGGTGCCTCAGGATGCGGAGCTGCTCGTCGTGGGACAAGCGGATGCGGTTCTCCGTGCCCTCCATCCGCTCCTGGAGCCAGCTCTTCACCGTGAGATCATCGATGTGCATGAACTGCACGCCAATGGATCGACAGTACGTGGCGCGGAGGCGGAGGAGGATGTCGCGGAGGGTCATGGCCGCCGCGCCCTGGATCGTCCGAGCCGAGAAGGTGTGGTCGAGGTACGCGCCGAGGTCGTAGAACGACGGCCGGAGCTCCGGCTGCATGGGCCGGGGGAGCCCGAGCGGATCGATCTCGGCGATCATGTGGCCGCGCACCCGATACGCGCGGATGAGCTGGTCGACCCGGTCCTGGAGCACGACGGCGTCGGAGAGGCCGGGCACGAGCGAGTGGCGCGTCGGCTCCGGGGCGCCTCCGCGCGGGTTGAACACGCTCCGTGGCTCGAAGGTCGGGCCGAGGCGAGCCACGCCCCCCGCGGGCAACGCCGCGAAGTAGTCGCGCCAGTCACCGGGCACCGCGAACGGATCGCGGAGGTACGCCTCGTAGAGCTGCTCGACGAACGGCAGGCTCGCGTCGTTCGGGTGGGGAGGCTGGATCATCTCGGGGTACCTGGGACTCGGCGGCAGCGCGCGCCAGCCGGGCGCGACGGCGAGCGGCGCGCGAGCTGGGCGCTCGGGGATCGGGGCGCGAGGAGGGCGGGGGACCGAGTTCAGTCCCCGTGGCATTCGTCGGGATCGACCACCGGATCGCGCTCGGCGCACTGGCCGGCGGTGCACTCGATCGACGCACAGGCGAGGGCCTCGGGGGGCTGGGAGCAGTCACCGCCCGCGGGCTTCGCCGCCGCGCAGACGCCGCTCGCGCAGTACTGCCCGAGGCCGCACTGCAGCGACGCCGGGCCACTGCAGGCGGCGCCGATCGCCAGCGCCCGCTCGCACGTCCCTCCCGCTGCGCCGGCCGCGAGATCGCAGTAGAGCCCCGCGGCGCAGAGGCCGCTCGCGCCGGCCGCGAGCGAGCAGGCGTCGCCCTCGCGCAGCACGCGGAACGTGGTGCAGCGGCGGGTGTCCTCATCGCAGTACGTGCTCGCGTCGTCGCCGACGGCCGGGGCGCAGTCTTCGTTCTGCACGCAGCCCTCGCCCTCGTCGCGAGTCCCGACGAAGATGAACTGGCACACGCGGCTCTGGGGAATCACCGCGAGGGCCTCGGCGAGGCTCGGGCGGCACTTCGCCACGTAGGGGCCGAGCGCCGCGAGGCACGGATCGATCTTCGAAGCGTCGAACGTGTAGTCGCCGGCCTGCGCCTTCGCCACCGTCCCTTCGCACTCCGTCCGTTCACGCGCCACGCAGCCCGCCTCGTCGTACCCGTGCGTCGCTTCGCAGCACCCGCGGCGGAGGGCGCAGAGCGTCTCAGGCAGCGAGTCGCAGAGCGTCTCAAGCGTGTAGCCGCCGCCCCCGCCGTCGCTCGAGGCGCCGCCGCAGCCCGGGGGCGCGACGAGCCCCGGCGCGAGGAGGATCCACCATCGCCAGCTCGGTCTCATGGGCGGGGATCCTACGCCCGGCGCGGCGACGCCGGCAACCGGCCCTCGGCGCCGCGGGGGCGAGCCGCCCCGCCCTCCCCGACGACGAGGCTCCCACGCGCGAAGAAGTCATGGACCTGGTGGGTGAGCGCGTCCGCGCTCTCCTCGCCGAGACCGAGCAGCACCGCCTGGTACAGGATCTCCTTCAGCGAGCCGATCATGAGGTAGGCAAGGACCCTCGGCTCCCCCTCGTGGACGATACCGAGCGATTGCCCCTCGCGCAGGCTCTCGGTGAGGAGCTGGACGACCTCGTCGTAGAAGCTGGTGATCCTGCGGTCGAACGCGCTGTCGACGCCGATGGCGT
This sequence comes from Polyangiaceae bacterium, assembly GCA_020846005.1. GTDB lineage: Bacteria > Myxococcota_A > Polyangia > Polyangiales > Polyangiaceae > JADLEQ01. Next base: position 7,417 of record JADLEQ010000042.1, on the reverse strand, counting down.
CCGTGAGCAGCAGCTTCGTCATCGCGCGGTCGGCGAGGCACGCGGCGAGGATGGCGCGGATGTTGTCGCGCACCTGCGAGCCGACGGTGCGGGTGTTGTCGTCGGTCGCGATGCGCGCGATGGCCATCGTCACCTTGGCACTGAACCGGTCGACGAGCTCGCTGAAGACGGCGCGCTTGTCCTCGTAGTAGAGGTAGAACGTCCCGCGCGCTACGCCCGCCTGCGCGACGATGTCGTCGATCGTCGTCGGGTGGTACCCGCGGCGCGAGAAGACCTCCCGAGCCGCCGCGAGGATGTCCTGCCGGCGCTCGAGCTTGGCTTGCTCCGGCGGCTTCTTCCGGGACCGGGTCGGCACGACGCGGGCCCATAGCACGCTTCACACTTCTTCACGGTTCCGAGGGTGGTCCCTTCATGGTCGCGAGCCAAACGGGAGGAGCGGCGGTCGCCGCGCTCAGATGAAATGACGAGAAGAGAGGAGCAGTCGATGCTGGGATTCCTGTTCGGTTCCGCCTGCCTCGTGGGCCTGGCGGCGTTGCTCGCCCGCCCCGCGTGGCACGGCGGGAGGTGTGGTCACCACGGACGCGGAGGGCGCTGGAGCGGCCCCGCGTGGATGCTCCGCCGGCTCTACGAGCGGCTCGACACCACGCCGGGCCAGGAGAAGGTCATCCGGCGAGCGGTCGACGACCTGACGGCGGAGGCGGAGACCCTGCGCGACGAGGCGGGGCGGACCCGAGAGGACATGGCCCGCGCGGTCAGCGGCGCCGCGTTCGACGAGTCGGCGCTCCGCGACGCCTTCGCCCGCCACGACGAGCGCCTGGCGCGCCTGCGCGAGCAGCTCGTCGCCTCGCTCGGACAGGTTCACGAGGCGCTCGACGACCGCCAGCGGCGCGAGCTCGCGTCGCTGGTCTCCGAAGGGCTCGGCTGGGCGGGAAGCTGGCGGGGGCCATACCGCGACGCCCCACGTCCCACGTGACGATCCCACGTGAACACCGTGCTCGCAGACCCCCCATGAGGACCAGGAGAAGCAGACCATGACGACGAAACGGAAGCTCTTGATCGGTGGCCTCGCGCTGGGAGCCCTCGCCGGCTTCGGCGCCGGCTTCGCGCGGCTCGGCGCGTGTGCCCACGAGCGCCACGCCCACCGCAGGGCGGCGTTCGAAGACCGCGTGGCGGACGTGTGCGTGCGGGCGGCGGAGCGCGCGCGCGGGGACGGCGCGGGCGAGCGCGCCCACCTGCACGGCCCGCGCGGGCACGGCCCGGGGACGGACGCGCCGTGACGCCCTCGGCCGAGGGCGGCGACGCGCCCGTGCGCCGCCGCCCTCGGCCGCTCCGACCGGGCGGCGAGTGAACCGCCCGCGCGGCGGTGCTAACGGCGATGCGTCGAGGCCCTGGCGACCCCATGCGCGTGCTGCTCATCGACGACGACACGCGGCTCCACGCGCTGCTCACCGACTACCTCGGGCAGAACGGCGTGACCACCGAGCGCGCAGCGGACGGTGCGACGGGGCTCGCGGCGCTGGACGCCGCGCCCTTCGACGCGGTGCTCCTCGACGTGATGATGCCGGGCATGAGCGGCCTCGAGGTCCTCGAGCGGATCCGGCGCAAGAGCACGGTGCCCGTCCTCATGCTCACCGCGAAGGGCGACGAGACCGATCGGGTCGTCGGGCTGGAGCTCGGCGCCGACGACTACCTGCCGAAGCCGTTCGCCCCCCGTGAGCTGCTCGCGCGCCTGCGCGCGGTGTTGCGTCGCGGCCGGCACGAGCCGGACGGACGGGTGACGGCGAACGGGGTGGTCGTGGACCCGGCGGCGCGTGAGGCGTGGGTCGACTCCCGGCGCCTGGACCTCACGGGCCTCGAGCTGGATCTGCTCCTCACGCTGGTCCGCCGCGCCGGCCGTGTGGTCCCGCGCGCGACGCTCCTCGCCGAGGCCGGGCGGGACGACGTGACGGTGAACGACCGCGCCGTCGACGTCCACGTCTCGCACCTCCGGCGGAAGCTGGGCGACGACCCGCGCGCTCCGCGACGCATCAAGACGGTGCGTGGGATCGGCTACGTCTTCTCGCGGGGCGACGAGTGACCGCGCCGCGCGCGGAGGCCGGGGCACCGACGCCACCCGGCGTGCGCAGGCGACGTCCGCTACGGCGCCGGCTGTTCGCCTGGTTCGGCGTCACGATCGTCGCGGCGATCGCCCTCTCCAGCGCCGTGCACTTCCTGCTGAGCCCCGGGAGCCCGCGGTGGCGCGAGGTGGTCGCGCGGAGCGAGGCCTTCGTCGACGGCCGGTTCGCGCGAGTGTGGGACGACGCTGCCGCCCGCGACGAGCTCGCCGGCGCGATCGCGCGCGACCTGGGCGTCGGCGTGCGCCTGGAGGACGCCCGCGGTCGCGCGCTGCACGAGGTGGGGGAGCCGTGCGGCAGGCGCCGCTACTCGACGACGGTGCACCGCGGGGGCGTCGTCGTGGGGCGCGTGCACGCGTGCCCGCCGCCGGAGCGCGGCCGGCACCTCGCGCTCCCCTTCGCGTCGCTCGGCGTGGCGGGGCTGGTGCTGTGGGCGGCTTCCTGGCTCGTCGCGCGCCGGATCGCGCGCCCCCTCACCGCCCTCTCCGACGTGACGCGGCGGATCGGCGAGGGCGAGCTCGGCGCGAGGGCCCGGGTCGATCCGCGCCAGCCGGCCGAGGTCGGGGAGCTCGCGGCGACGGTGAACGTGATGGCCGAGCGCATCGCGCGCCAGCTCGACGATCAGCGGGAGCTGCTGGCGGCCGTCTCGCACGAGCTCCGATCGCCGCTGGCGCGCATGCGGGTACTCACCGAGCTCGCGCGCGAGCCGTCCCGCGCGGCGCACAACCTGGAGGCGATCGAGCTCGAGATCGCGGAGATCGACGCTCTGGTGTCCAAGCTCCTCGCGTCGAGCCGGCTCGACTTCGCCGCGCTCGACCGGCGGGAGGTCGCGCCGCTCGATCTGGCGCGCGAGGCGCTCGAGCGCGCGGGGCTCGACGCCACCCTGCTCCGCGACGCCGGCGCGCCGAGCCGCGCGCGCCTCGATCCGACCCTGGTCCACCGCGCCCTCGCCAACCTGCTCGACAACGCTCGGGACCACGGCGGCGGCGCGCGCGGGTTGGAGGTCGGCACGCGCGCGGGCGCGGTCGTGTTCGTCGTGGAGGACGCAGGGCCGGGCTTCCCCGAGGGCGCGCGGGAACGGGCCTTCGAGTCCTTCCGTCGTGGAGACGGCCCTGCCGCGGAGCGACGGGACGGGCTCGGGCTCGGGCTCGCGCTGGTCCAGCGCATCGCGAGGGCGCACGGCGGCCGCGCGTGGATCGAGGAGGCATCGCCCGTCGGGGCGCGTGTCGGGCTGGAGCTGCCGGCCTCCACCTGACGCTTCGAGCCGCGACTGCGCGCCGCAGCCGTCCCCGCGCTACGGCTGCGCGGCCCGAGTCGAGGACTTGTGCCACCACACGCGCAACTGTGCCAGACGGGACGGTGGCGGCACACGCCCGCCCACCGAACCGCGTGATCCGGGATGGATTTGCGGCACATGCTGGGACGGCGTTGCACGCCGAACTGGCACGCTTCGTGCTCTGGGCGGGGGCACTGGAGCACGCCATGACCACGACTCTTCGTCCCTTCCGCCCCCTGCTTGCCACCGCCTTCCTCGCGGCGCTCGCCGCGGCCTGCTCGTCGAACGGGGAGGCCTCCCGCGGCCCCGAGGGCCCAGGCGGCGACTTCGTCTCGGACGACCCGAACGCGAGCTCGAGCGGCGACTTCAACGGCGGCGGCCCCGCGAGCGGGACCGGGGGCGCGTCCGGCGCCGGGGGCTCGGCTGGTGGGGGCGCAGACGAAGGCGGCGGCGCGGAGCGCGCGATCGCCGAGGCGGACATCGTGCAGCTCGACGGCGATCGGCTCTACGCGCTCTCGCGGTACGGCGGCCTCAGCGTGATCGACGTCTCGCAGCGCGACCGCCTGAAGCTGCTCGGTCGCCTCAAGCTGTCGGCGACGCCGTTCGAGATGTACGTGCGCGACGGCGTCGTCCTCGCGCTCTACAGCGACTGGGGCAGCTACTCGGCGGACGGCGTGTGGAGGTCGACGAGCCAGGTCGTGGCGATCGACGCGCGCGACCCGGCCAAGCCAACGGTCCGGGGCGAGTTCCGGATGCCGGGCGAGGTCAGCGACTCGCGGATCGTCGGCGACGTGCTCTACGTGGTCGCCTACGAGAACGGCTCCTGCTGGGACTGCGACAGCTCGGCGCGCACCGTCGTGGCGTCGCTCGACGTGCGCGACCCGGCGGCGATGAGCCGAGTCGATCAGCTCGCCTTCAACGACACGAACGACCAGTGGGGGTGGAGCCGGCGGAGCGTCACCGTGACGCCCGAGCGCATGTACGTCGCCGGCCCGGAGTACGGGGCAGACGGCTCCGCCTCGAGCACGATCCAGGTCATCGACATCTCCGACCCGGCCGGCGATCTTCGCCCCGGCGCGACCGTCCAGGCGGCGGGCGAGATCTCCAGCCGGTGGCAAATGGACGAGCACGGCGGCGTGCTGCGCGTGATCAGCCAGCCCTCCACCTGGCGCCTCGATCAGGCGCCGACCGTCCAGACGTTCACCGTGACGTCGGCGACCGAGGTTACGCCGCTCGGCAGCGCCCAACTCGTGCTCCCGCGCCCCGAGCAGCTCCAGAGCGTCCGCTTCGATGGGCCGCGCGGCTACGCCATCACCTTCGAGCGTACGGATCCGCTCTTCACGATCGACCTCTCCGACCCGGCTCAACCGAAGCAGGTGGGTGAGCTCGAGATGCCCGGCTGGCTGTATCACATGGAGCCGCGCGGCGATCGCCTGTTCGGCCTCGGGTTCGATCAGGGCAACGCGGAGGGCGGGCTCCACGTCTCGATCTTCGATGTCTCGAACCTCGCCGCGCCGACGATGCTCGATCGGGTCAGCTTCGGCGGCGACTGGGCGAGCGTGGGGGAGGATCAAGACCGCATCCACAAGGCGTTCCGCGTCCTCGACGACACCGGGCTCATCCTGGTCCCGTTCAGCGGCTACTCGTACTCGAGCGACGGCTACGGTTGCAGCAGCTACGAGAGCGGCATCCAGCTCATCAGCTTCGCGGGCGACGATCTCGTCCGTCGGGGCGTCGCGCCGTCGAAGGGCGAGGCGAGGCGCGCGCTGCTCCACCAGACCCGTCTCCTCGCGGTGTCGGACGACGCCGTCCGCACCTTCGACATCGACGACCTCGACCAGCCGAAGAAGGTCACCTCTATCGCGCTCGCGGTGAACGTCCAGGCGACCGCCGCTGCTGGGGATGTCGCGCTGCGCCTCGGCAGCGACTGGTGGTCCGAGACTGCCACGCTCGACGTCGTCCGCACGGGTGAGGCGAGCTCGCCGCAGGCGCTCGGGAGCATCGACCTCGAGAGCGTGCTGCGGGACGGCGAGGGCGCGTGCTACGGCGGCGGCTTCTACTCGGCGCGGGTGTTCGGCAGTGGCACCCACGCCTACGTGGTCTACGACGACTACATCTACGACTACACGGGCGGCTACGGCTATGAATACCGCACGGAGACGGCCGTCGCCGTGATCGACGTGAGCGACCCCGCGGCACCGAAGCTGGTGTCGAACACCTCGCTCGGCTTCACGGCGAGCACGTCGTACGGCTGGTACGGGTATGGGTACGGCGGGTGGGGGCTCGTGGACGGCGGGCAGGGCGTGGTCCAGCTCGGCGACGCGCTCGCCTTCCGGGGCTCCAAGACGACCTACGGGGACGACGGCCAGCCCGCCACCCGAGAGGCCTGGATCGACGTGGTCGACCTCTCTGCGCCCGCCCGACCGGTGGTCACGCGGGTCGCCGAGGCGGCGGCGGGAGAGGCGTTCACCGCGCTCCACGTGAGCGGGGGCGTGCTGCTCTCCAGCCACTATGAGCCGGTCGAGGGCGAGACGGGCCGGGTGCGGTTCTTCCTCGACCGCGTCGACCTGTCGAAGCCCGCGGCGCCCGTGCGCCTGCCCTCGGTCAACGTGCCGGGCTCGCTCCTGGCGTGGGACGCGCCGACGCAGCGCGCGGTGCTCGTCGACTACCACCACGGCGTCGAGCGCGACGTGACGAGCAACGCCTGTTACGAGGCGCACGGCTACGGGAACACCCAGTGGGAGCCGAACGATCCGTACTGGTACGAGAAGAGCGACTACGACCCGAACGTCCAGCCGCTCGGCACGTGCCTCACCATCACGCACTCTCTGAAGCTCGCAAAGATCGGCGGCTCGGGAGCGTGGCTCGAGGGTTCGGCTGCCCTGCCGGAGGGCACGAGGATCTCCGGCGCGGCGGCCGGCGACGGGCGCGTGTTCGTCTCTCTCGAGAGTGACTACGGCTGGGGCTGGGGCTACCCGGGGGACTGCTGGGATTGCGGCGGCTACGGGTGGGGCTCGACCGAGCGCAAGCTCCCGCTCCTCGTCCTGAGCGGCTTCGGATCGGGCGGGCTCGTGAAGTCGGTGCTCGAGCTCGAGGCCAGCGACTGCGGCTACACCCGGCACCTGGTCGCTTCCGGCCACCGGGCGCTGCTGTCGACGGGCTGGCGCAACGAGCTGGTCGTCGTCGACGCGAAGCAGAACACGTCGCCGTACGTCGTGCGCCGGGTGCCCATCGCCGGATACCCCCAGCAGGTAACCGTCGCGGGCGACACCGCCCTGGTCTCGATGGGTTACGACGGCGTCGAGGCCGTGAAGCTCACCGACTGAGCGCGCCGGCGGAGACGCCGGCACGCGGGCGGCTCGCGCGACGCGGGCCGCCCGCAGCGCCTCGAGGGCGCGAGGGCGCCGAGCGCCGGCTCACCGCGGCCGCGGCCCACGGGGCGGGCGGCTCATCGGGTGCGCGGCTCGCCTCGGCGGCCGGCTCAGGCGTCTGCGTCGCCGTCGGCGGCGTCGCCGGCGTCATCGCCCGCGTCACCGGAGGTGCCGCCCGCGCTCGCGTCGGAGCCGCCCGCGCCGCTGGAGCCCGCGCTGCCGCCGGAGCCCGCGCTGCCGGACGCACCAGCGCTGCCGCCCGAGCCAGCGCTGCCGCCCGAGCCGGACGCGCCGCTCGCGCCGGCCGCGCCGCTCGTACCGCCGGCGCCGCTCGTACCGCCGGCGCCGCTCGTGCCCCCGGCGCCGCTCGCGCCGGCCGCGCCGCTCGTACCGCCGGCGCCGCTCGTACCGCCGGCGCCGCTCGTGCCGCCGGCGCCGCTCGTGCCGCCGGCGCCGCTCGCGCCCGCCGCACCGCTCGTGCCGCCAGCGCCGCTCGTGCCGCCGGCGCCGCTCGTGCCGCCGGCGCCGCTCGTGCCGCCGGCGCCGCTCGCGCCCGACGCGCCGCTCGTACCGCCGGCGCCGCTCGCGCCCGACGCGCCGCTCGTACCGCCGGCGCCGCTCGCGCCCGACGCGCCGCTCGTACCGCCGGCGCCGCT
>JADLEQ010000041.1 GCA_020846005.1 Polyangiaceae bacterium | reverse complement strand
TCTTCATCAACCAGCTCCGGCAGAAGATCGGCGTCGTCTTCGGCAACCCCGAGACGACGACCGGCGGCCAGGCGCTCAAGTTCTACGCGAGCGTCCGCCTCGATGTCCGCCGCATCGGGAAGGTGACGGTCGGGGACGCGATCGTCGGCAGCCGCACCCGCGTCAAGGTGGTGAAGAACAAGTGCGCGCCGCCGTTCGGCGAGGCGGAGTTCGACCTGCGGTGGGGCAGCGGCATCGACGCGACCGGGGACCTCTTGGACGTGGCGATCGAGCGGGGAGTCGTCGAGCGGAGCGGCTCGCACCTGTCGTTCGCGGGCCGCACGATCGGTCAGGGCAAGGAGCGCGTCCGCGAGGCGCTGCTCGGCGAGCCGAGCCTTCGCGCCGCGATCGAGGCGGCGACGCACGACGCGCTCGCGCAGGTCGCCGCCGCGTAGCGACGCACGCACCTGCCGCGCCGCGTCGTCCTGGCGCTGGCGCGGCGCGGCAGGGCGTTTGCGCAGGGCGCGGGCACGCTGTAAGAGACGGTCGATGACGATTCGCAACATGACGGCGGACGACCTGCCCGCCGCGAGCCGGCTGTATCTGGCGGCCTACGGGGTGGAGTGGACGGAGGCGGGCGCGCGCGCCTACCTGGAGAAGTTCTTCCGCTTCGAGCCCGGGAGCTGCTTCGTGAGCGTCGAGGCCGACGGTCACCTCTCCGGGGCCGTGCTCGCGTTCGGCTACGAGAAGGAGACGGGCGCGGTCCTCTACATCCAGGAGCTGATGGTCCACCCGGACCACCGCAAGCAGGGCCTCGGCAAGGCCCTCGTGACCCGCCTGCGGGACGGCGCGGGCAAGGGCCCGAGCGCCGTGAAGGTGAAGCCCCTGGTCAAAGCGGACACGAGCGTGCTGAACTTCTACAACAGCCTCGGCTTCGAGCGCGACAAGCACGTCTCGTTCTCGTTCTCGTTCGAGGGGTAGATCGCTTGCGCTTCGCGGCGCTGCTGCTGCTGCTCGCTGGCCTCGGGGTGGCGGCCGCGCCGGCGGTAGGGCTCGCCTCGGGGCGAGAGCTGCCGGAGCGGTACCGCCGCCCGCCGTGGTCGAAGGCGTCACTCACCGTCGGGCACCCGAACGCCGGCTGGCAGGCGCGCGCGAAGAAGCTCCGACGGACCCGCCAGCTCCGCGTCAAGGCCGGCAGTGAGGAGCGGGTGTACGGACACCCCGCGCTGGTCCTGATGCTGCGGCGTAGCGCGCGCGACGTTGCTCGGAGCGCCAAGGGCGCGGTGATGCTGGTCGGGGATCTCTCCACGCGCGAGGGCGGCGCGCTCTCGGGGCACCACTCGCACCAGAGCGGGCGCGACGCAGACGTGGGGTTCTACGCGCTCGACGCCGCGGGCAAGCGCGTGCTGCCCGAGGCGTTCGTCTCCTATGGGGCGGACGGCCGCGCTCGGGACGGCAGCGGGCTGGTCTTCGACGATCGGACGAACGCGCTGCTCCTGCTCGCCTGGGCGAAGGACCAGCGCGCTGGCCTGAGGCGCGTGTTCGTCGCCAACGCGCTCCGCCGCCGCCTCATCGCCCAGGGGCGCAAGCTCTCCGGGTGGGAGGCGCACGCGGCCGCCGTCGAGCGGCTGCTCGAGCAGCCGGAGAACGCCAGCACCCACGACGATCACTTCCATGTCCGCATCGCGTGCCCGCCGGGGCAGGAGGCGATTTGCCGCGAGGAGTCGCGCTGAGGGCGCGCTCCGGCGCCTGGCCTCACGCCTGGAAGAAGCGCCGGATGTCCTCCGCGCGGGCGTGCGCGTCGTGGCACCCGAGGTCGATGAGCTCGGCCGCGAACTCGCCGTCGAACAGGAGATACGACGCGAGATCGGCCTCGACGAGCGAGCTCTCCGGGCCCTTGCGCCGCAGGTAACGCCTGGCGATCGAGCCGCCGGTGAACCGCGACAGCGCGCGGCCGACGTGCTTGCCGGCGATCCGCCCGATGTCGGCGGTCGGTCGGAACACCAGCGTTTCGATCCGGCGGTAGGGCGCGCCGCGTGTGTCGATCAAGGTCCGCTGCACCTCGGCCAGCGCGGCGGGCGAGAGCGAGCCCTCGAACGTCTCGAACAGCTTGTTCAGCCGGTCGAGCACCTGCAGATCGTAGTTCACCGGATCGAGGAGCAGCGCGTTCAGGAGCTTGCCGGCGAGGAACGCCGGGCTCGGATCGGTCTCCACCACCACCGAGCCCGGCGGCGGGAGCTCCCGCTGCGAGAGGAGGGAGATCACGACCAGCTTGGATGCTCCCGCGCGGATCGCGGGCGCGATCGGCGTGTTGAACCGGAGGCCGCCGTCGCAGTAGTAGGCCGTCCCGACGCGGCGCGTGGGGAAGAGCACGGGGATGGCGGCCGACGCGAGCACGTGCTCGGCGGTGATCGCCTCCGCGGTGAACGAGCGCCGCGGGTCGTTCGAAGCTCGATAACGCGCGAGCGGGGAGAGCTCGCCGAAGATCACGGTGCGACCGGACGCTACGTCGAGCGCGGCCACGAGCAGCGCGCGCGCCCGGCCCTTCTGCACGTTGTCGTGCAGCCGCTCCCACACCACGGAGCGCTCCACGAGCTGCTCCAGCGGGCGAGGATCCAGCACGGAGTGCCCGCCCCGCTCGGGGAGGACGCCGGTGAGCCAGGTCCGGGCCCGCGCCAGCGTGCGTGTCCCCGGGAGCATGCCCATCGGCGAGAGCCGGAGGTGCTGGTCGAGCGAGAGGTTCCGGTAGATCTGCGTCAGGCCGTCCGCGCCGAGCGTGCCCCGATGGGTGTTGGCGGCGTAGTAGGTCGCGTTGATGGCGCCGACGCTGGTCCCCGCGAAGATCCCGAAGGGCGGCGCGTCGCCCTCGTCGAGCCCGAGCACCTCCACGAGCCCGGCGAGGAGCCCCGCCTCGTACGCGCCTCGCATCCCGCCGCCGGAGAGCACGAGCCCCACGCGAGAGCCGCTCCGCCCCAAGCCGTGGTCGATCGGGTAGGGGGCGGCGCTGAAGGGGGGATGGGACTCCGGTGCGTCGTCGGCCACGGACCCCATCGTGCCATGGGCGGTGCCGCGCACAATCGCGGCGCCCGGCGCGGCGCGTTTCGCACCGTTCTGCCCGCGCCGCGCTCGGCGCTCCACCGCTCGGCGCTGTGCGGTCGGCGGGCGGTGCGCTATCTGGTCCCGGTGCCTACCATCGAGTTCCTGAACGGAGCGCACGCCGCGCTGAAGACCATCGAGGCGCCCGACGGCGGCGAGCTCGTCGACCTCTGCGATCTCCATTTCGCGCCCGTGCCGTTCTCGTGCCGGTCGGCGAGCTGTGGGACCTGCCAGGTCGAGGTGGTAGAAGGCGCCGCGCTGCTCGAGCCCCCGGGGGACTCCGAGCGCGAGCTGCTCGAGCTGCTCGCCGGCCCTCCCGAGGCGCGGCTCGCGTGCCAGGCGCGCGTGCGCGCCGGAGCCGGTCGCGTGCGCGTCAAGCCGCTGGGCACCTGAACCCGCGCGATCGCGAGGCGCGCGCCACCTTCACCGGCACCCCGCGAGGCACTCCGCCGCCACGCGGTTGCACCGCACCGGATCCGGGAGCTGCGGCCCGCTGCCGCCGCTGGGAGTGAGGCACGATCGCAGCGACGCTTGGCACCGCGAGATGCACGCGGCCAGCCGATCGGCGCTCGCGGCGGGCGGCGCCGAGGCTGGAGGCGCGGCGCTCGTGGTGCCGCTCGTCGGTGGCGCGGCCGAGGCGGTGGTCGTGGCCGACGCCGCGGCGGGGCGCACGCCCGCCGGCGGCGGGGGCGCCGGGGACGCCGTGGCAGCGCTCCCCGGCGCCGGTGACGAGGCGGGCGCGCCGTCCGTCGCGGTCCCCGGTGGGGGCGCGGCAGCCGTCGCCGGCGGAGCCGGCGGGGGCTCGTCCTGCTGGAGCAGCTTGCACGCGAGGAGCGGCGGGGTGAGCGCGACCAGCAGGCCGAGCGCACCGGGCACGGAGGTGGGGCGCATGGTCCGAGCGTAGCTCCGGGGCTCGCGGCCGGGAAGGACGGCAGGCCGCGTGCGCGCCGGCGCAACGACCGGAGGAGGTTCGACTAGGGTGGGGGCGTGCAGCGCTCGCTCGAGGTCCTCCGCCGCGTCGGTGGCAGCCCGCACGTGCGGTGGATCGCGATCGCCGCGGGGCTCCTGCTCACCGCGCCCTCGCTGTTCGCGGGGCTCGCGTCGGAAGATCACGTGCTGCGCGCGATCGCGCGCGGGCCGGCGATGGTGCCGCCGTGGCACGTGAACCTGTGGGGGCTCGACAGCCTGATCCTGCCTGCCGATCGCCCCGCCTACGTCCTGGCGCTGAAGAGCTTCGGCGCGATCCCGTGGATCGCCGACGAGAGGTTCATCGTCGCGCTCTGGCGCCCCCTGGCGTCGTGGACACACCACCTCGACTGGCGCTTCGCCGGTGCCCCGCCCTGGGTGGCGCACCTGCACTCGCTCGCCTGGTACGCGGGGGCCATCGCGGCGGCCGCGTCGGCGCATCGCCGCTTCGCGAGCACCGCGGTCGTCGCGGGCGTGGCCACCCTCCTCTTCGCCGTCGACGACGCCCACGGGCACGCCGTGGGGTGGATCGCCAACCGCAGCGCGCTGCTCGCCACCACGTTCGGGCTGCTCGCCCTGGCGTCGCAGGACCGCCTGGTGCGGGACGGCGCTCGGCGCTGGTCGGCGCGGCTGGCTCCCTCAGTGTGGCTCTTGCTCGCCCTGCTCTCCTCCGAGTACGGCGTCGGCGCGCTCGGCTTCCTCGTCGCGCACGCGTGGGTGCTCGATCCGGCGCCGCGCTGGCGTCGGGTCCTCGGCGCCCTCCCGTGGCTCGCCACGACGGCGCTGTGGGCGGCGGCGTACCGCGCGCTCGGTCACGGGTCGGAGGGTTCCGGGGTCTACGTCGATCCGCTGGTGGCGCCGCTCGCGTTCGCCGCGTCGGCGTCCACGCGGTGGGTGGCGCTCGCGGCGGGGCTCTTCGCGGCGCCGCCCTCCGACGTGTGGAACGCGTATCCCCCGGACTCGATCCCCTGGCTGCTGGCCCCGGGCGTGCTGATCGTGGCCCTCGTCATCGGGCTCCTCCGGCCGTCCGTGGCGACCCCCACGACGCGCTTCTGGGCGCTCGGGACCGCGCTAGCGCTCGTGCCGGCGTGCGCCGCGTTCCCGCAAGATCGCCTGCTCGTCCTGCCCTCCGCCGGGTCGGCCGCGTTGTTGGCCGAGCTCCTCGGCGCGGCGCCGGTCGACGCCGCGCGGCGCGTCGGCGCGTGGCTGCTCTTCGCCGTGCACGCGGTCGTCGCTCCGGCCGCGCTGCCGTGGCGCTCGCTCACGATGCACCGGTACGAGCGCGACCTCGCCGCCGCGCGCGAGAGCGCACTCGCGCTCGTGCGTACGCCCCGCGACCACCTCCTCCTCGTGAACGCTCCGGACTGGTACTTCGGCTCCCACGTGTTGCTCTCGCGTGACCCGGAGGGGGACCCCACGCCGCCGCGGACGTTGGTCCTCGCCGGGACGCTCCGCCGCACCGAGGTCACTCGGGTCGACGTGAACAGCGTGGTCGTGCGACCGGAGGGTGGGTTCTTCCTCGAGACCTTCAACCGAATCTACCGCGCGCTGTCCGCGCCCGTGGCGGCGGGGCAGTCGATCTACGTGCCCGGCCTCCAGATCACGTTCCTCGAGACCAGCCCGGAGGGTCAGCCGCTCGCCGTCCGCTTCCGCGCCGACCGGCGGCTCGAGGCGCCCACGCTGCGTTGGGCCCGGTGGGAGGGCGGGAGGTACGTCGAGGTGCAGCCGCCCGCGGTGGGCGAGACGCTCGTCGTCGGCGGGGAGGGCGGGCGTTGACGTCGACGGCCGTGACCCCCGCGCCCGGCCAGGCCCCGGCCCGCCGCACCGGCGGCGTGTGGCCGTTGCTCGCCGCCGCGCTCGCCGCGCACGTCGTCTACGCGGTCGTGCTGCTCCCGCGACTGCAGAGCCACGTGCTCTCCGACGTGGACCGCGTCGGGTGGACGGCCGCGGTCGCCGCGCGGGTCGCCTCGGGGGAGCGGGCCTACGTCGACTTCGACGTCGCGATGCCGCCGGGCGGCATCGCGCTCCTCGCGGCCCTCCAGCGGCTCCGGGGCGGCTACTGGCTCCTCGACGAATTGGCCGTGGTCGCGGCACTGCGCGTCGCGCTGGCCGGGGCAGCGTGCTTCCTCGCCCGCGGGCTCACGACCCGCTGGGTCTCCGGGCTGGTGGGCGTCGCGGTGTTGGCGCTCAGCACCGCCATCACCTCGGGCAACGCGTTCGAGTACCTCGGGGCCGCGGCGCTGTGGACGAGCCTGGGCTTCGGTGTCCGCGCGCTCGCGGGTGAGGCGGGCAGCCGCGCGCGCCGGAGCACGCTCCTCGCCGGGTTCTTCGCCGGCGCCACGCTCGCGGTCGACCTCAACGCCGCGCTCGCGGCCACCGCGGGGTGGGTCGCGACGCTCGTCGTCGTCGCCGGGTGCGTCGGGCGCGAGGCGCGGGCGCACCTCCGCAGGTGGGTCGCCCGCCTCGCGGGTGGGGTCGCGCTCGGCGTCGCCGTGGCCGTCGTGGCGGCCGCCGCGATCGGCGCCCCTCCTTCGGCTTTCCTGCGGTCGGTGGTGCTCGACGGCCTCGGCGTCTGGGGCTCGCTGGGCGCGGCCGTGCCGGCCATGGTGCGGCTCACGATCCGGGACAGCGCCTACCCCGCGTCCCTCGTGCTCACCGCGGTGGTGATCGTGGCGCTCGTGCTGTTGGTCCGCCGGCGCGGAACGCTGTCGTTCGACGACGAGCGCACCCGCGACGAGCCGCCTTCGCGCTGGCTGATCGCCAGCGTCGCCGCCGTCGCCGTGGCGGGTCACGGGCTCGCGGCGGCCATCGTGCTCTCGGGCGCGTCGTCGCTCCCGTGGCTCGCCACCGGCCTCGCTCGCTGGTTCGAAGGGGTCCCTTCCCTCGGCATCCCCATCGCCGCCGTGCTGCTGATGAGCGACGCAGCGGCGCGCGACGGGGCCCCGCGAGAGGCCGGCTTCGGCACCCACCTGGCGTGGCGCGCGGCCGCGGCGTTCGCGTTCTTCGGTGGGACGGTGAGCCTGCTCGGGCTCCGCCTCCACCCGTCGGCCTCGGACGCGAGCCCGATCCTGCCCGTCGCGCTGGCCGCGCTGCTCGCGGCCCTCGACCGCGCGGGCCTCCGCCGCCTCGCGGCGGTCGCGGCGTGCGCCTGCTGCGCCTCGGTGTTCGGGCCGAGCCTGGCGCGGGCCCTCGCCGCTCAGCACCCGGTCGCGTCCGGGCCGTGGCGGGGGCTGCGCGTCGGGTTCCGCGCGCAGGAGCTCCAGGCCGCCGCCGCGCTCGTCCAACGCTCGTCGCTGCCCGGCGAGGAGGCGCTCGTCGCGCCCGACGATCCGCAGCTCGGCGCGCTCCTCGGGCGCCCGCGGCCGCCGCTGCGCGGCGCGATGGTCTTTGGCGATCTCTACCCGGAGCGGCTCGTCGACGCCGATCTAGCGCTGCTCGAGCGCGCGCCGCCACGCGTGATCGTGCTGCACCCGCGCGCGCCGAAGGAGCTCGCGCGGCTGTACGGTCACCGCGCCCGCGCCGGCGGTACCCTCCGGTTCTTCGAGGGCGTGCGGGCGTTGGTCGAGCGGCGGGGCTACCGCCAGGCGGGGACGTTCAGGACGGTGCTGCCGTGGACCCAGGGCGCCATCGAGGTCTGGGTGCGCCCATGAGCGAGCGTCGGGCTCGACGGCTCGCGCTCGCGGCGTGGGTCGTGGTGATCGCGAGCTTCTGTCTCTTTGCCTCGCGGTTCGCGACGCGGCTCACCAACACCTTCTTCGGCGACGTGGAGTTCACCGGCTGGTCGAACCCGCTCGCCCATCGGCTGCTCGCGGGGGACCGCCCCTGGGTGGACTTCTTCCTGCCGATCCCGCCGGGGAGCTTCGTCGTGCTCGCCTGGGTGGAGCGCGTGGTGGGGCGGCGGCTCCTCCTGAACGAGCTCGGCCTGAACATCGCGTGCCACCTCGTCATGGGGCTCCTCGCCTACGCGGGGACGGTCCGGCTGACCACGCGCACGAACGCGCTGCTCGTCGCGGTGTCGACGCTCGCCGTCGTGGTCCAGCTCAACAAGGAGATCGCGTACGACCACACCGCCCAGGTCGTGGCGTGGGCGAGCCTCGTCGTGGGCGTGCACGGGCTCCGCTCCACCGCGCCGCGCGCTGCGCCGCGGCTGTGGTTCGCGGCTGGCGCGCTCGCCGGCTTCACCCACTTCTTCAAGCAGAGCACTGGCCTCGGCGTCGTGCTCGGCTGGGGGGTGGGGCTCGTCGTGCTCGCCGTGCTCGCCCGGCTGCGCGGCGAGCGACTCGAGCGCCGCCCGGCGATCGCGTGGGCGGCGGGGCTCGCCGTCGGGCTCGCGGCGACGCTGGCAGGCGTCGCGGCGCTCGGCGGATCGATCCCGGCGTTCTTGCAGGCGGTGTACCGGGACGGGCCGGCGCTCAAGGGCGGGACGCTCCACCTCGCGCGCGTGATGCTGAACTACGTGGTGGGGCTCCCGTCGTTCCCCGGGTCGTTCGTGATCGTCGCGCTGCTCGCCTGGGTCGGCGTCCGCCTGTGGCGACACCAGGGGCTCGAGGTCGGCGCCGAGCCGGAGCGGGACGAGCCGCTCGGCGTGCGGGCGGCCGCGGGCGCCGCGGCGCTCGCGGTCGTGGGGTTCGGCGGTGCGTACCTCGCGCTCGGCTCCGGTGCCGAGCAGCTCCCGCGCGTGGCCCTCGCGTGGTCCGACGCGCTCAAGCTGTCGCCGAGTCTCGGCCTGCCGTTCGCGACGCTGTTCGCGCTGGTCCACCTCGGGGGCGCGGCGGCGCGCGGTCGCTCGACCGCGGCGGCGGCCGACCTGGCCGTCGGGCGTGCGCGGGCGGGGGACACGTTCGTGGTGCTCTACGTCGCCGCGTTGGTGTGCTCGCTCCTCCACAACACCTCCGCGCCCGAGTTTCGAGCGTTCTACGACAACAACCCGATCGTGTTCGTCGCGCTCGCGTTCCTGTTCGTGGCGCTGGACCGGGCGCGGCTCGGCTCGGTCAAGTGGGTCGCCGCCGCGCTCTGCGTCGCCGGGCTCGCGTGCAACAAGCTCGATCGCGCGATGGCGGCGACCTATCCGCTCGGCGCGGAGGGCTACTGGGCGCACCTCCAGGTGGGCCCGCGCGCCCGCGGCCTGTGGGAGGCGGCCGCGGTGGTGCGGCGGACGCTGCCGCCCACGGAGACCGCCCTCGTCCTCCCCGACGATCTCGCGCTCGCGCCGCTGCTCGAGCGGCCGCGTCCGCCGCTGCGCGGCGCGGTCGTCTTCGTCGACCAGTACCCGGAGCACGTCCTCGCGCACGACCTCGAGCTGCTCCGCCGCGAGCCCCCGGGGGCGATCGTCCTCGATCCGGCCGAGCGGGTGATCTGGATGCAGCTCTACCGCACGTGGGCGCAGTCGAGCCCCGCGGAGCGTCTCAACCTCGTGGTCCTCGACGAGCTGCTCTCGCGGTATCGGAAGGTCGACAGCCGCCCGACCCGCTTCCTCGTCATCCCGACGACCCTGGAGGTCTGGGTCCGCGCCGACCTGCTGCCCCCGGCGGCGAGCCGCTGACCGGGGCGCGCGCTGGCTCGCCGGCCGGCCCGGTCGCGCCCAGGGCCGGTTTCGTGATAGTTGTCGCCCGCGGGCGGTCCCTTCCCCCGCTCCCCGAGCATGTCCCAGCGGACCTACCTCTTCGCAGCCCTCCTCGCGTCCCTCGCCCTCGGTCACTCTGCCTGCCGGCGCCGCCCCCCGATGGCGCCGGTCGCGGCGTCATCGGCGTCCGGCAGCGCGGCCCCGGCGCCGCCCCCCGTGCCCGCGCCGCCTCCACCGCCGAAGTGCGAGGCGATGGGCGAGAAGTGCGCCAGCGCGGCCGACACCCGCGCCACCGTCGCAGGCACCGCCGTGACGATGACGCCGCCTCCGGGCTGGACCTACGCGAAGGAGGCGACCGCTACGGTCGCGGTCGCGCCGAGCGGTCTCGCGAGCCTCGCGGTGGCGGTCGCTGCGGGCGAGGAGGCCGCCAAGCTCGCGCCGGCGATCGAGTCGCTCCTCACGCGCCTCGCGGTGTCCGGCGTCGTGGTGCCCACGCTCCAGAAGCGGCTGGCGAAGGCGCAGGACACCCAGGACGCCGGCGGCACGCCAGTCAAGATCTGGGAGGTCGACAAGACTCGCCAGAAGGGCGATCCGAGCTTCGCCGGGAAGCCGGCCACGGTGCTCGTCGCGGTCACCAAGCTTGGCGACACGGTGGTGGTAGCCGTCGGGGTCGTCGTGAAGCCGGACGCCGAGGCGGAGGCGGGGCCGATCCTGACGGCGGTCACCAGCCTCCGCGGAGGGACATGACCGAGCCTCTCCAGCCGGGATCGGTCCTGGGCGGGAAGTGGACGCTGGTCGGCCCAGGCGTCACGACGGAGGTGGGTCACCGCTACGACGCCCGAGGTCCGGCGGGCGAGGCGTGCGTCGTCCACGCGTTCCCCACCAGCCTCTTCGGAGTGCAGGGCGCGTGGCAGGCCTTCCAGCGCGACGCGCGCGCGTCCACCGGGCTCGCCACCGACGTGGTCGTCGCGAGGGGCGTGCTCGCGCGCACCCTCGAGGCGCAGGTCGACGCGCAGCTCGGCGTGCCGTACGCGGTCGTCGAGGCCATCGGCGTGCCCTCGCTCGAGGCGCACGTGGCGGCGAGCGGGCTGCTCGGCCCGGTGCAGGTCGCGCTGCTCCTCGAGGGCATCGCGCCCGCGCTCGACGCCGCCCACGCGGCTGGCCTCGTCCACGGCGCCCTCGATCCCACGAACGTGCACGTGCGGCTCGGCGCGCCACCCGAGCTCCGCGTCGAGGAGTTCGGCTTCGCCCACCTGCGCGCCACGGCGTTCCCCGGGTGGCGCGCGCGTGGCCGGTTCGCCTCGCCGGAGGCGCAGGAGGGCGCGCCGCTCGTCCCGGCGACGGACGTGCAAGCGCTCGGTGTGCTCGCCTTCTTCGCGCTGGTCGGCAAGTCGCCGTACCTCGCGGCGCAGGGCGCGCACCTCGATCCGGCCGCGCTGGCGCGCGAGATCACGAGCCCGCTCACCGCGTCCGCGCGCGCGCAACAGCTCGGCGGCAACGTCCCGGCGGCGCTCGACGCGTTCTTCACCAAGGCGCTGGACCCGGTCCCGGGCCAGCGCTTCACCTCGCCGTCCGAGGTCGCGCGCGCGTTCTCCGCGGCGACCTCCGGCGGCGCCGCGGCGGGTCCGGCGGGGAAGAAGCAGTTCGCCAGCACCATGCTCCTCGCCGACGCGCCGCGCGGCGGCGCGCCTCGGCCCGGCGCGCCCCGACCGGCCTCGCCCAAGCCTCCCGGCGTGCAGCCGACCCCGTCGACCTCGCCGCTCCGGGGGGCCGCGCCGGCAGGCCACGCCGCGGCCGTGGTGATCGCGCCGCCGCCCATCGTGCCCGCGCCGCCGACGATGATCGGCACCGGGACGCCGCAGCCGCCGCCGGCAGCGATCCCGAGCCATGCCGGCCTCGGGGTGGATGCCCCCACCCCGATCGAGGTACCGTCCCCGTTCCATGGGCAGCCCGCCGCGCCTCCCCTCGCGGCGGCGCCGCCCGCAGCCCCGGGCGCCATGTCGCCGGCGGCGCCGCTCGCCGCCACGCCGACGCCCTACACGGCGACCCCGCAGGCGTACCCGCCGCAGGCGGGCGGGCCGGTGCCGTACGCCGGCGCGCCGCCCGGCGGTGGGTACCCGCCCGGCGCAGCGGGCTCGCCGGACGGGGCCGAGGCGTGGGGCCACGGGGCCGTCGATCCGATGGCGGCCGCCATGGCCGCAGAGGAGGCCGCGAGCCTCCCGCCTCCGCGGCGGTCGCCCGGCTGGTGGGTCCCCGTGTTGGCCATCGGCGGGCTCTTCGTGCTCGGTGGCATCGCGGCGGCCGCCGTCTGGGCCTTCACCAGCCGCTCCGCGGGCGGCGCCGCCTCCGCCGCTGCCTCCGCCTCTGCGGCCCCTTCGCCCCCGCCCCAGGCGAGCGCCGCGCCCGCCGCGACGGAGGTCGCCGCAGCGGCGTCCGGCGAGGCACCTGCAGCGAGCGTCGCGGCGCCGGCGGCGAGCGCCGAGCCACCCGCGAACCCGCTCGTGAAGCTCGACTGCGGCGAGCCAGGCTGCGGCGCGGTGCGCTGCGACGATCAGTCGATGGAGGTCGTGGACGGCGCCTTCCGGCTCCCGCCGGGCAAGCACCCGTGCGTCGTCGAGACGGAGGGGTACCAGCCCAAGAAGCTCACGGTCACCGTCGTGGCGGGGCGCGACGTGGAGCAGCGGGTGGCGCTCACGAAGAAGCGCGACCCCGCGGCTGCGCCGCCGCCGGCCGCGCCGCCGCCCGCCTCGAAGGTCCCGGCGAAGCCGCCGAAGAAGTGCGGGACGTTCATCAAGTGCAAGTGAGGCGGCCGCTCGCGCCGCGAACGCGGTCGCGGCGCCCGGCTCGAGGCCGGCTCGTCGGCTGGCGGGGCGCGCCGTGAAGCTCCTCGATGCGGGGTACGATTTCGTCGTCGTGGGCGGTGGGCGCGCGGGGTGCCTGGTCGCCGCTCGGCTCTCGGAGGACGAGTCCGTCCGCGTGCTGCTGCTCGAGGCGGGGCCCGACGACGCGCGCGGCGCGCTCCGCGCGCCCGGCGAGCGGCTGCGCGTGCTGAAGTCCGCGCTCGACTGGGCCTACGAGACGGAGCCGCAGGCCGGCCTCGAGCACCGGCGGCTCTACTGGCCGCGCGGCAGGGCGCTCGGCGGGAGCGCCGTGCTCGATTTCGGAGTCTACCTGCGGGGACACCCCTCCGAGTATGACGCGTGGGCCCAGGCGGGGGCTCCCGGGTGGGGGTACTGGGACTTGCTGCCGCGGTTCCGTCGCTCGGAGGACAACTCCCGGGGCGCCTCCCACCTCCACGGCGTGGGCGGTCCGTTGCCCGTGCGGGACGTGGCGTCCCCCGCTCCCGCGACGCTCGCCTTCCTCCGGGCGGCCAACGAGCTCGGGTACGCGACCAACCCGGACTTCAACGGCGCCACCCGCGAGGGCTTCGGCCTGTTCCAGATCACGAGCCGGCGCGGCCTCCGCGACTCGGGCGCGCGGGCGTCGCTCACCGCGGCCCGGCGACGGCGCAACCTAGTGGTCGTGCCCGGCGCGCACGCGCTGTCGCTCACCCTGGAGGGCACGCGTTGCGCGGGGGTCCGGTACTGGGCGGGCGGGCGGGTGGAGGTGGCGGCGGCGCGTCGCGAGGTCGTGCTCGCGGCGGGCGCGGTGGGGAGCCCACAGCTGCTCCTCCTCTCCGGGGTCGGCCCGGCAGAGGAGCTCCGCGCGCTCGGCGTCCCGGTCGTCCTCGACGCTCCCGGGGTCGGGCATAACCTCCAGGATCATCTCGAGGTCGCGGTGAACTTCCACGCGACCCCGGGCTCGACGCTCGACGGCGCCGAGGACGATCTCCGCGCCCGGGCGCGCTGGTTCGCCACCGGCGGCGGCCCGCTGGCCACGGCTGGGATGGAAGCGGGCGGGTTCCTCCGCACCGTGGACGGCGCCGGGGCCCCCGACCTCGCCCTCGCGTTCGTGGCGCGACAGCTCCACGAGCAGGGGCTCGTGCGGCCGCCGGGGGCGGGCTTCGCCATCGTCGCCCGCCAGCTCCGGCCGTCGTCGCGGGGGGTGGTGCGGTTGCGGAGCGGCGACCCGTCGACGCCACCGGCGATCGATCCGGGCTACCTGCTCGAGCGCGCGGACCAAGACGTCCTGGTGCGGGGCGTCAAGCTCGCGCGAGAGCTCGCCCGGACGGACGCCCTGCGAGCCCTCGCCGGGCCCGAGGCGACCCCTGGCAAGTCCGCAGACGGCAAGGCGGAGCTGCGCGCGTGGATCCGGGCGCGCGCCGAGTCGGCGCAGCACGCCGTCGGGACGTGCCGGATGGGGACGGACCCGGACGCCGTCGTCGACCCTGCGCTCCGCGTCCGCGGGATCGACGCGCTGCGCGTCGCGGACGCCTCCGTGCTGCCCACGATCGTCGGGGCGCCGCCCGGCGCCACCGTCGGCGCGATCGCCGAGCGCGCCGCGGAGCTGCTCCTCGGCGCGCACCGCTGAGGGCGCTGCCGCCTCGCCCGCGGCTCCCGGCCGGGGGTGAGCTGCGCTATCTCGTGTCGCGTGAGTTCGCCCGAGATCGCCCGCGAGGGCGCCACCGCAGCGTGGGTCCGATGGCTCGTGGCCGGGGTGACGCTCCTCGCGCTCGGCGTGGTGGGGATCGTCACCTTCCGCGGGGGCCCGGCGGATGGGGTCCCCGTACCGGGGACGCTCGCGACGGTGAACGCCGCGCTGAACCTCACAGCCTCCGTGCTGCTCGGGCTCGGGTACGCCGCGATCCGGGCGCGGCGCGTGGCGGTCCATCGCGCCTTCATGGTCGCGGCCGTCGCCGCGTCGGTCCTCTTCCTCGTCGGGTACGTCCTGCACCACGCCTCCGTCGGCTCGGTGCGTTTCCAGGGCGAGGGCGCGATCCGCGCGGTGTACTTCGCCATCCTGATCCCGCACGTGATCCTCGCGGCGCCGGTCGTCCCGCTCGCGCTCCTCACCTTCGCTCGCGGCCTGCGCGGCCAGCACCCCGGGCACCGGAGGCTCGCGCGGATCACGCTCCCGCTCTGGTGGTTCGTCTCGGCGAGCGGGGTAGCGATCTACTTCCTGCTGTACGGTGTCGGGGCGTCCGCGCCCGGGGCCACGCCGTGAGGGCTGTCGTGCAGCGGGTGACGCGCGCTCGCGTCGAGGTCGCCGGCGAGGTCGTCGGCGCGATCGACGGTGGGCTCTGCGTGTTCGTCGGCGTGGCCGAGGGCGACACCGAGGCCGACGCAGTCGCGCTCGCCGAGAAGGTCGTGGGACTGCGCGTGTTCGAGGACGCGGAAGGGAAGATGAACCTCGCGCTCGCCGACGTGGAGGGCCGTCTCCTGGCGGTCTCGCAATTCACCCTGCTGGGCGACGTCCGGCGGGGCAAGCGCCCGAGCTTCTCCGGTGCGATGGAGCCGGTGCGCGCGGCGCGGCTGTTCGAGCACTTCGTCGCGAGCGCGAGGGCGGCGGGCGTCGGGGTCGAGACGGGGCGCTTTCGCGCTCACATGGAGGTCTCGATCGTGAACGATGGTCCGGTCACGCTGCTGGTCGACACCCGGCGAGCGTTCTGACGGACGCGGGCGCGCGGGGCGCCCGCGCTGGCGTCGCGGCGCTCAGAGCTTCGCGACCTCGTCATGGAGGGCCGCGAGCGCGCGGTCGAGCGCCGCGATCTCCGTGCCCCCGGCCTGCGCCATGTCCGGGCGGCCGCCGCCGCTGCCGCCGACGTGCGCGGCGAGCGGGCGGATGAGCTGACCGGCGGGGAATCGGCCAGCCAGGCTCTTGGACACGGTGAGGACGAGCTGCGCCTTGTCGTCCGCCACCGAACCGAGGAGCACGATCGACTCGCCGAGCTTGTCGCGGAGCTGCTCGGCGAGCTCGCGCAGCGCGGAGCGGTCGGTCACCTCGGTGCGCGCGCCGAGCACCTTGAACCCGCCCTGGTCGCGCGCCCCGGCGAGCAGGGCATCCAGCCCGCCGCCCGCGGCCACCTTGCGCTCCAGCTCGTCGAGCTTCTTCTCGAGGGCGCGCTCGTGGAGGATCATCCGCTCGAGCTTCTCGCCGAGGAGCGCCGGCGAGGTCTTGGCGCGCGCCGCCGCGTCGGCGAGCCGCCCCTCGACCTCACGCACGTACGCGAGTGAGCCGAGCCCGGTCGTCGCCTGGATCCGCCGCACGCCAGCCGCGACGCCCTGTTCGCTCGTGATCTTGAACAGGCCGAGCTCACCCGTGCTCCGCGCGTGCGTGCCGCCGCAGAGCTCCACCGAGTCGCCCATGGTGAGCATGCGCACCACATCGCCGTACTTCTCCTCGAAGATCATCACGGCGCCGCGCTCGCGGGCCTGAGCGAGATCGAGCACCTCGGTCACGACCGGCGAGTCCAGCAGGATCCGGCGGTTCACCTCGTCCTCGATCTTCCCGAGCTCCTCCGCGGAGAGCGCACGCCCACTGGTGAAGTCGAAGCGCAGGCGATCCGGGCCGACCAGCGATCCCTTCTGCTGCGCGTGCTCACCCACGACCCCGCGCAGCGCGAGGTGGAGGAGGTGCGTCGCAGAGTGGTTGCGCCGGGTCGCCTCGCGGCGGCCGGCGTCGATGCAGAGGCGGACCTCGTCGCCGAGCGCGAGGCTGCCCCTCGCGGCGACCCCGCGGTGGACGACCAGGCCGGCCAGCGGGCGCTGGGTGTCGCGCACGACGAAGCTGGCCCCGGGGCCCGTGATCTCTCCGGAGTCTCCCACCTGACCGCCCGACTCCGCGTAGAACGGGGTCCGCGACACGACCACCTCGGCCTCGGCGCCCTCGTCGATCCGCTCGACGAGCTGCCCGGCCACGAGCAGCGCGACGACGGCCGACGTGTCGTGGTCGCGATCGTAGCCCGAGAAGCGGACCTCCCCCCCCGGGACGAGGGCGAGCGCGTCTCGGTGCGCGCCCTCGACGGCCTGCTCGGCCCCCTTGAAGTCGGAGCGGCGGCGCGCCTCCTCGAGCGCGGCCTCGTACCCCGGCTCGTCCACCGTGTAGCCCCGCTCCTCGGCGATGACGCGCGTCAAATCGACTGGAAACCCGTAGGTGTCGTAGAGCATGAAGGCGTCGCCGCCGGCGAGCTCGCGGGTGCCCGCGGCGTCGAGCGCGGCGAACCGCTCGTCGAGGAGCCCCAGGCCGCGCTCGATGGTGGCGCGGAAGCGGACCTCCTCCTGCTCGGTCACGCTCAGGATGAGATCGCGCCGCCGCGTCAGCTCGGGGTAGTCCGCGCCCATCAGCTCGACGACGGCCTGCGTCACCTCGTGGAGGAACGGCCGCTCGATGCCGAGGCGGTGACCGTGTCGGATCGCGCGGCGCATCACCCGCCTGAGCACGTACGCGCGCTCCGCGCGGTCCGGGAGGATGCCCTCGGCGATGAGGAACGCCGTCGTCCGCGCGTGGTCCGCGATGACGCGACAGCTCGTGTCGTCCGCGGACGAGCTGCGCCCGTAGCGCTTGCCGGCCAGCTCGGCCGCGCGCTCGACCAACGCCAGCAGGAGATCGGTGTGGTAGTTGCTCGTCTCGCCCTGCACGACGCTGGCGAGGCGCTCGAGACCGGCGCCGGTGTCGATGCTCGGGGCGGGGAGCGGCGCGAGGCGAGCCTCACCGCCGACGAGCGAGCGCTCGAACTGCATGAAGACCAGGTTCCAGATCTCCATCCAGCCGTGCCCCTCCGGGGTCTGCTCTTCGCCGAAGCGGGAGGCGTCCAGAGGGCCGAAGCAGTAGTAGATCTCGCTCGAGGGGCCGCACGGGCCGGTCTCGCCCATCTGCCAGAAGTTGTCGGCCATCCCGCAGCCGCGGACGCGGTCGTCGCCGAAGCCCGTGAGCTTCTTCCAGAGGTCGCGGGCGAAGTCGTCCGTCGGGACGCCCTCGGCGCCGGCGAAGTACGTGCAGATGAGCCGGTCGCGGTCGAGGCCGAGCTCCTTCACGAGGAGGTCCCACGCGAACACGATCGCCTCCTCCTTGAAGTAGTCGCCGAAGGAGAAGTTGCCGAGCATCTCGAAGAAGGTGTGGTGACGCGGGGAGGGCCCCACGGCCTCGAGGTCGTTGTGCTTGCCGCTGATCCGGATGCACTTCTGGCTGCTGGTGGCGCGGCGCCGCGGCCGCTGGTCGCGACCGGTGAAGACGTCCTTGAACTGGACCATCCCGGCGTTCGCGAAGAGCAGCGAGGGGTCGTTCGGCGGCACCAACGGCCCCGACGCCACGACCTCGTGATCGCGGGCGGAGAAGAAGTCCAGGAACGTGCGGCGGAGCTCGGCGGCGGTCCGGGTCATGCGGCGCGACGCTCTAGCACGAGAGCCGGGCGCCTCGGCGCCGGCCGGCCCGGGGGCGTCAGAACACCGGCTCGGGGCGCTGGCGCGCCTCCGCGATCGCCGTCTTGAGCGTCTCGTCTGCGCGGAGACACGGCCAGCAGTCCTCCTTCTCGTCGGGGCCGCAGCCGGTGGCCTTCTGCATGGGGAGGAGCACCCGGATCGCCCGCGCGTCCCCGTGCAGGGTCGCTCGTGGGAGGAGGCGGGCCACCTCGGCGCAGGACTCGGCCGCGCGGAGGTCGAGCGCGATCGCGAGCGCGGGCGACGCCGCCCGCCGGACCTCGTCGGAGTACACCAGATCCTTCGCGAGCTGCGTCGTCGGGGTGATCCGCTTCGTGCCGACCCACACGTCGTAGAGCAGATCGGCCCCCCGCGCTCCGAGGCGCTGCGCCGCCAGTCGGAGGGCGGCCTCTGCGGTCTCCGGGGTCCCGGCCGCCTTGCGCACGTGACGGAGGAGCGTGGTGTCGCCCGCCAGCGTCGCGTCGAGCTCCAGCGCGCGGCGATCGGCCTCGAGCGCGCCGGCCACGTCGCCGCTCTCCATCTTGCCCCGCGCGAGCGCCGTCCAGTCCGACACCGTGCGCCGCTCCGGCGCGACGCCCTCGAGCGACTCCAGCGCGGCCTTCTCCCCTCGCGCAGCGCGGGTGAGCAGCGCGGCGTGCTCTGGATCGAGGGGCGCCTCGGGGGGACGCGCGGCCGAGCGCACCTCCTCCGCCGCCGGCGCCTCGCGCGCGCTGGCGGCAGCAGGCGCCGGCGCGCGTCGCCCGACCCAGATCAGCAGGACGGCCATCGGCACCGCCACGGCGGCGAGCACGACCATCGCGCCGACCCACAGGGGGATGGCGATACCAGCGAGGGTGCGCGGCGGGATCGCCCGCAGTCGCGCGAGGAGCGGCTCGAGCGGCGCGAGCGGGCCGAGCGCGCCTCCGCTCGCCGCTGGGTCGATCTGCGCATGGCTCGGCGCACGCGCGCCCCCCGGGGCGCCGGGCAAGGTCCCCGGCCCCGAGGAACGCCAGTCGAGGCTCGGCTGCGACGCGGCGTCGCTGCGCGAGGTGAGCGCCTCGGGCACCGATACCGAGCCCGGGTCGTTCCTCGCCATCCGGTCGTGCAGCGTCCGGAGTTGGGCCGCCACCTCGGCGGCGGACTGCGGGCGGCGCGCCGCGTCCTTCTCGAGGAGCGCGCGCGCGAGCGCCTCCAGCTCCGGATCGATCCCACCCGGGAACGGCGGCAGCGCCCCCGCGATCTGGAGGCGGAGCGTCTCGGCGACGTCCTCGGCGTGGAAGGGCGGACGTCCCGCCAGCATGTCGTACACGATCGCGCCGAGCGCGTAGAGGTCCGCGCGAGCGTCGACCTCGCGGCCCGACGCCTGCTCGGGCGCCATGTACTCGGGCGTGCCAAACACCGTCCCGGCGCGGGTGATCGCCTCGCCCGAGCTGCCCTCCGCGGCCGCCACCTTGGCGATCCCGAAGTCGAGCACCTTGACGAAGTCCCCCTCGCCGGCGCGCTCGATGAGCATCACGTTCTCGGGCTTGAGATCGCGATGCACGATCCCGGCCGCGTGGGCGGCCGCGAGCGCCTCCGCTACCTGCGCCGCGACCTGGACGGCGCGCGTCTGCGGGAGCGGGCCCTGCTTCAACAGCGACCCGAGGCTGCGGCCGTCGACGTACTCGAGCACGAGGTAGAATGAGCCGTCCTCCAGGCGGCCGAAGTCGAGCGCCGTCGCGACGTGCGGGTGGTCGATGCGCCCCGCCGCGACCGCCTCACGCTCGAAGCGGGCTACGACCTCCGGCAGGTACGTCATGACGCGGTGGAGCACCTTGAGCGCCACCGGCTTCTTCATGTGGACGTGCTCGGCGCGGAACACCGCGCCCATGCCGCCCTGGCCCAGCAACTCCACCACCTGGAAGCGCTCGGCGAGCAGCCGCCCCACGAGCGGGTGGGGCGCCCCCCGCACCGACGACGCCGGTGGCGCAGGCGCCTCCAGCGGCGCGAGCGGCTCAGCGGGCAGCGTCGGTGACGCGCCGTCGTCGGCCTTCACGGCTGCCTCCCGTGCCGGCCGGCGCCGCGGGCGAAGCGCGCCGCCCCGAGCGCTGCTTCGTCGAGGACCGCGGCGCCTCCCTCGGCCTCGAGCGCGAGGCCTGCCGCGAGCGGTGACTCGAGCGCGTGGTACGCGCTCGCCCGATCGGCGACGAGGCAGCGCCACGGGTGAGCCGCGACCTCGTGCGCCAGCGCGAGCGCGGCGCCGAGCGCCCCCCCGTGCGAGACGACGCGGCTCACCAGCCCCATGCCGATGGCCTCCTGGGCCGAGACCGTGCGACCGGTCAGGATGAGGTCGAGCGCGCGACCCAGCCCGACGACCCGAGGAAGCCGCTGGGTGCCGCCGTCGATCAGCGGGACGCCCCAACGGCGCTCGAGGCAGCCGAAGGTGGCGGAGTCAGCCGCGACACGGAGATCGCACCACAGGGCGATCTCGAGCCCCCCGGCGACGCAGGGCCCCTCGATCGCGGCGATCGTCGGCTTGCGCGCCGCCCACCGCGTGAACCCCATGGGCCCGCCGGGCGCCGTCACGTCGTTGTCGAGCGCCACGAGATCGGCGCCGGCGCAGAACGCTCCCCCTGCGCCCGTCACGACGAGGACGCGCGCCTCCGCGTCGGCCTCGAACGCCTCGAACGCGGCGGCGAGCGCGGACGCGGTTGCGCGGTCCACGGCGTTGCGACGCTCCGGGCGATCGAGCGTGAGGACGCGCGCGGGTCCGTTGGGTTCGAGGTGGACGCTCATCGGGGGCCGCCCCGCACGGGCGCGCCGGGCGGCGTCCGGAGCCTACGCGCGCCGTGGCGCGGCCGCACGGCGACGTCGCCTCGATTCGCTGGCCGGCGCGCGGGCGCCGGCCGGCCGGAGACGGCACCGTGCGTCACCGCGGCCGCCGGGCGATGACGTCGTCGTAGATTTCCTCGTACCGCGCCGCGACGGAAGCGGAGGCGTGCCGGGCGTGGATCGCCGCGCGCTGGGCCGCCACCACGGGCGCCCGACCTGCGTCGTCGTTGAGCATCGCCAGCACCGCGCGCGCGAGCGCGTCGTCATCGCCGAGCGGCAGCCGGAGCGGCCCGTCCAGCTCGGCGAGCGGCCCATGGTCGAGCGTCACGACCGGCACGCCGAGCGCCATCGCCTCCAGCAGCACGATGGGCAGGTCCACCTTGCCCGTGAGGTCGTCCACCGGGAACACCACGGCGCTCGACGTGGCGACGAGCGCCAGCACGTCCGGCAGGTCTCGGGTCACCCGCACGCTCGCCGGTGGGAGGCGCCGCCTGAGGCGCTCGGCGATCCGGTCCGCCTCCGGTGTCTTGGCGCGGTAGGCGAAGACGAAGCGGAGCGCGGGGTGCGTCGCCGCGAGGGACTCCGCGAGCCGAGCGAACGTCTCGGCGCCGCGGCTCGTCTCGAGATCGCCGGGGTAGACCAGCACCGGGGCGCTCGGTTCGAGCTCCAGCGCTCGCCGCACCGCGGCCTGCGCCTCCGGTGCGCGGGCGGAGACCGGTCCGAGCGGGGGCGGGACGACCCAGAGCGGCGCCCGCCGCCGCGACGGCGTACCCGCGCGCTCGAACGCCTCCTCGAACGCGCGCTTCGTGTGCTCGCTCTGCACCACGACGGCGTCACCGAAGAGCAGCGCCGCGGGGTGGTCGAACGAGCGCGGCGGCGACGCGACCGTCTGCACGGACGGCACCCGGCGGAGCCGGGTGAGGGCGCGTCCGACGTGGCTCGCCCGAGGGTTCGGGGCGAAGACGAAGTGCCAGAGGTCGGCGCTCCCGTGGAGCGCGAGCCACGCTGCGATGCGCGCGTTCGCTGACACGGCCGGGGCGAACCGGCCACGGTCGGCGTACGCGGGCAGCACCTCCACACGGGCGCCCAGGCCCGCCACCGGCGCGCCTCGCACGCCGAGGAGGCGCGCGTCCCAGCGCCGGAGGCCGGTCGCCACGTCGCGCACCAGGCACAGCGTGCCATCGTGGAACGGCCGCGCGAAAGGCTTCGAGACGAAGAGCACGCGCATGGGGCCCGTCGCATCGTAGCCGGACGCCGCCAGGCGTGTCGGGCTACTTCGCGGCGGCGAGCAGCGCCGCCGGGGCGCGCTTCAGCGCGCTCTCCACCGCGGCGAAGAGGACCGTGCGGCGGAGCTCCGCGGCCCGCGCCTTGTCCCGCGTCTCCGCCACGCTCGCGGTCGTGCGCGCCGATCCGCTCACCGTCCCCGCGATCGACTGCTCGGGCAGACGGTGCACCATGAACTCGACCGCCGCGGCGAACTCCACCTCGCTGCCGGACTTCGTCTCCGTCAGACGCTTCAGTCGACCGGTGACGAGCACGGCCGGGACCTTCGCCTTCTTGCTCTCTGCCTTCGGGTCCGCGTCGTCCGAGAGCATCCCCACCCCCGGGATGGCACCCAGCCGCTCGCGCGACGTCGACTCCACCGCGCCGAGCTCGACGCCGAGCTTGGGCTCCTTCGTCGTGACCTTGCCCATCTTCACGAGCACCCTCGGCTTGCCGGCTCCGCTGGGCTGCTGCGCCTCCAGGTGCGCGATCGCGCGCTTCACGGCGGCGCGGACCGGGGCCGACTCGTCGTCCCGGTGCCGCTCGAGCGCCGGGAGCGCGCGGCGGTCTCCGAGCACCTTGAGCGCGGCGGCCGCGGACGCGCGGACGGCGGCGTTGCCGTCGTCGAGCGCGCGCTCGAGCGGCTCCCTCGCCTCGGGCGCCCTCGACTTGCCCAGG
Organism: Polyangiaceae bacterium; assembly: GCA_020846005.1. Lineage (GTDB taxonomy): Bacteria > Myxococcota_A > Polyangia > Polyangiales > Polyangiaceae > JADLEQ01. The sequence continues at coordinate 74,166 of JADLEQ010000041.1, read as the reverse complement.
TCGAGCGCGGCCTGCACGCGGACGCGGAAGTCCTCCCCGCGGGCGAGTCGCTCGATCAGCTCAGGGACCGTCGAGCCTGCGCTGGCGCTGCCGGCGAAGAGCACGGCGAGCGCGAGAGCCAGGATGCGGAGGAGGCGTCGCATGCGGAGGCGAGATCGGCGCGAGCGCCGTCCTCGCTGGTACGATCGGATGCCCCGAAGTCCCCCCTCCGATCAAGCATTCAGCCGCCGAGGGGCTCACTTTGGTGGCAGCTCGACCGACACGCGATGCGCTCCACCCACATGGGGGGCCGGCGTGGGTGCCGCGGCGCGGCGGATGGCGAGCTCGCGTGGCGCTCCGCCCGCGCCGGCTACTCTGCGAGGAGCGCGTCGACCCGCGCGGCGATCTTCGCCGCGTCACCGTCCCGGAAGCCCGCGTGGACGTGGCGGACGACGCCAGCCCGGTCGATCAGGTAGGCCGTCGGCATCGTCGCCGGCGACCAAGCCTTGGAGACCGCCTGCCCGTCGTCCCACGCCACCAGGAATTTCGCGCCGGTGTCCCGCGCGAAGCCGGCGATCCCCTCGCGCTGCTCGTCGACGCTCACGGCGACCACGACGAAGTCCTCGGGGTGCTGCGCTTGGAGGCGCTGATACTCTGGGAAGGACGCCTTGCACGGCTTGCACCACGTCGCCCAGAAGTCGACGAGCACCACCTTGCCGGAGAGCGCGGAGAGGGTCACCGAGCCGCTGCCGCCGCTCTCCAGCGGGAGCTCGAAATCCGGCGCCTGCACGCCGACCAGCGGGTGCTCCTCCGTCGAGTCCGCGCCGGCGCCGAGCGCCCCCGCGCCGCCGCAGGCCGGGAGGGGCGCCAGGGCGAGGGCGGCGAGCAGCGCGCTCAGCGCGGCGAGGGGCGGGCGGGTCATTTCTGCTTGGTGACGTTGAACTCGACGCGGCGGTTCTTCTGCCGGCCGTCGGCCGTCTTGTTGTCGGCGATCGGCTTCTCTTGGCCGTAGCCCGCCGCCTTCAGCCGCTCGGCGGCGATCTTCCGCTTCTTGACCAGGTAGTCCAGCACCGCCTCGGCGCGCTTCTGGCTGAGCGCCTTGTTCTTCGCTGCGTCGCCGCGGTCGTCGGTGTGGCCCCCGATCTCGATCTCGACGATCTGTGGGTTCGCGATCAGCGCCGCTGCCACGGCGTCGAGGACCTGGAACGAGCGCTTGCCCTTGATCTTCGGTGAGTTCGTCTCGAACTCGACCTTGTCGAGGATCACGATCTTCTCAGCCGTGACCTCGACGAGCTTGGGCGGCGGGGGCGGCTCAGCGCCCTTCTTGGCCGCCTTGGGCGCCTCGTCCGGGCAGCCGTCGGTGTCCTCGAAGTCGTTCTTCGTCTCCGGCTCGTCGATGCACTCGTCGCCGTTGTCCGGGATGCCGTCCTTGTCGTTGTCGGGGTCGGGGCAGCCGTCCGTGTCCTCGAAGCCGTCGGTGTCTTCGGGCTCGTCCTTGCACTTGTCCTTCGCGTCGGGCACGCCGTCGCCGTCGGCGTCGGCCTCGTCCGGGCAGCCGTCGTTGTCCTTGAAGCCGTTCTTCGTCTCCGCGGCGTCGGGGCACTGATCGTTGTCGTCCGGGATGGCGTCCTTGTCGTTGTCGAGCTCGGGGCAGCCGTCGGCGTCCTCGAACCCGTCCGGATCCTCCGGTTTGTCCCGGCACTTGTCAGCAGCGTCCCCGATCGTGTCGCCGTCGTTGTCGAGCTCGGGGCAGCCGTCGGCGTCCTCGAAGCCGTCGACGTCCTCCTTCTCCGTCGGGCACTGATCGGCGTCGTCGCTCACGCCGTCGCCGTCGCGGTCGGCGGTCCCTGCAGCGAACGCCAACCCGCCGAACCCGCGGACGAGCGGCACGCCGACGCCCTCGATCACGCCGGCGCCCGCTCCGACGGAGAGGACGAAGCGCGACTGCAGCGGGCGGATCTGCACGCCAGCGTCGATCTCGAGCGAGTTGGTCCCGTTGGCGGCGCTGAACTTCGTGGCGCCGAAGCCGTCGAGGACGACGCGCAGCACGGGGCTCACCTGATACCCCCCGGCCACGCCGTACCGGAACTCGGGGCCGAGCGTCGTCGAGCCGACGCGACCCTCGCCGCGGTACAGCGCTGCGAGGTTGGCGCCGAACGAGAACGGCCCCTCGCGCCCATCGAAGATCCCCCGGGCGCCCACCGTCGGCGTCTCGTCGCCCAGGTAACCGCCCTCGGCGGTCGCCTTGCCGAGCGGCCCGGTGACGAACAGCGCGGCTCCGACCACGACCGGCGAGTCCGGCTCCCCGTACGCCCTGAACTTCCCCTCGAGCTCGGCGTCGCCCAGGCCCGTCCCGGAGAGGCCATCCGGATCGGCGAAGCCGCGATCGTCCAGACCCTGGCCCGTCGTCATCGTCACGGGGAGCCGCAGCCCGACCTGCAGGCGCGGGAAGATGGTGACCGCTGCCATGAGATCGAGCGTGAAGAGGTTCTCCACGACGGGGATGTCCGACTCCTGGATCGCGTTCGGCGCGTCGCAGTCCGACTCGGAGCGGCAGCTCCGGACGACGAACGGCTTGTAGGCGTAGTTGACGAAGCCGCCGCCGCTGAACGCCATCTCGCCGTCCGTGCGCGCGCCCCGAGTGGTGAAGAAGTTGCCCGGGCCAGGCGCCGGGTTGAAGCGCTGCACGCTGAACTCGCCGTCGGTGGCGGCATCCTGCGCGGCCGCCGCTCCGGAGAGGAGCGACGCGGCGAGCGCGGCGGAACTCGCGAGGAGCGCCCGGCGAGGACGACACGGACGGGGACGGGACGAGGGCTTGGTCATGGGAACACCACGCGCGACCGGAGCGGTCGCAGCCGAGCCAAGGCTCACACGAATTGCGCGCCGTCCGCAACCGCCCTTTCCGTTCCGGCTGCGTGTCCCCTGGTGCGCGGTCGGGCGGCCCGGCCCGGCGCTCGGCGGGGCCTGGCCCCCGCGCGCCAGGGGGTCGCCGGGCATCGGCTATCGTTCCAGCGCCATGTCTGCCTGCGCGCGCTGCGGCTCCGTATCCGGCGATCCGCTCGCGCGGTTCTGCTCCCGGTGCGGCACGGCGCTCGGGGGCGATCGGCCGCGCGCCGGCCCCGCCGTCGACCTCGGCTGGGGGACGGCCGTCCTCGGCGAGCCCATCGGAGAGGGAGGGATGGGGATCGTCCGCGCCGCGTGGCTCTACTACGACCCCCAGGGGCCCCGGTCCGGCGAGCCCGCCCGCCCGGTCGCGGTCAAGCTCCTCCACCCCAACCTCCGCAGCAAGGCGCGCGCGAGGGAGCTCTTCGAGCGCGAGGCGGCCGTGATGGCGCGGCTGTCCCACCCGAACCTGGTCGAGCTCGTCGCGTTCACCGAGTGGGAGGGCCAGCTCGCGATCGTCATGGAGTTGGTCGACGGTCAGCCGCTCGGTCGCGTGATCGCGCGCCACGCGGCGCGGGCCCGGCCCGGGGAGCTCCCCTGCCTGCCGTTCGCGCGGGCGTGGCACTACTTCTCGCAGCTGCTCGGCGCCCTGGCGGCGCTCCACGCGCTTGGGCTCGTCCACCGCGACGTGAAGCCTGGCAACGTGCTGGTGCGCCGCGACGGGCTGGTGAAGCTGACCGACTTCGGCATCGTCGCGATCGCGGGCGGTGAGGCGGGGGGAGCGGCGGCGCTGACGCCGGGGACCGCGGCCTACATGGCCCCCGAGCAGGTCCTCGGGGGACCGCTCGACGCGCGCGCGGATCTCTACGCCGCGACGCTCGTGCTCTACGAGATGTTGACCGGCGCGTCGCCGTTCGACACCGCCGAACGGGACGATCTCGCCGTGCGGACGGCGCAGCTCCATGTCGTACCCCCGCCGCTCTCCAGCCGGCTCGCGGGGGCGCCTCCGGCGCTCGACGCGCTGGTGGCTCGGGCGCTCGCGAAGCGGGCGGAGGAGCGGTTCGCGACCGCCGTGGAGCTCGGGGAGGCGTTCCGCGTCGCGCTCCGTCTTCCGGGCACCGACGGCTGGGTCGCCCAGCAGGCGCTCGCGGCCAGCGCCGCCGAGCTGGTGCAGGCGGTCGCGGCTGGCCGGGGCCGCGAGCCGACGCTCGAGCCCATCCGGACGCTGATCCTGGAGGCGTACGAGCGGCCGCAGCGCTGAGCGCCGATTGACAGTGTCGCGACCGCCGTGCGAGAGAAGACGCCCATGCGCCGACCGGGCCTCGCTCTCGTGCCGCTCCTCGTCCTGGCTGGCGGCCCAGCGCTGGCTCAGCCGGTGCCGGCGAAGCCCGCGGAACCCCCGGCCGCAGGCGCGCCCGCCGAGAAGCCCGCGGAGCCGCCCGCTGCTCCGCCCGCCGGCGAGGCGCGCGACGACGACGCGGACGCCGCCGGCGACTCCGAGGGCGAAGCGCCGGCGCCGGAGCCACCGCCTCGCCAACCCGGCCGTCCAGGCTTCACGCCGATGCCGCTCCGCCCCGCGAGCGGCGCGGCGGCGCCGGCGAGCGCTCCCAAGGCCAAGCCCGACGCCGACGAGGTGTACGCCGAGGACTGGTGGTCGCACGCGCGGCCGGTGCTCGAGCTGCACGGCTACTTCCGCGTGCGCGCCGAGGTCTTCCACGAGTTCGCGCTCGGTCGGATCGACGCGCCGAACCAGGCGCTGTGGCCCGTCCCCTCGGATCATCTCTACAACGGGATGAACGACCAGTACGGCGCCGGCGCGACGGACGCCTCGGTTCGCTGTACGGCGGACGAGGTCGGGGACGGCGACGACGACACCCCGCCCGGTGCCGGGAGCCCGCCCGCTCAGGGCTTCCCGTGCCGCAACCGGACGCAGTCCGGCGCCAACATGCGGCTGCGGCTCAACCCTGAGATCCACGTCTCGGACAACCTGCGAATCCTCGCGCAGGTCGACCTCCTCGACAACCTGCTCCTCGGCTCCACACCGGAGGGGTATTCCAACGAGCCCGGAGCGGGCGGGGGCTACTCCGTCGTCAAGCGCGGCGGCTACGCGCCCCTCGGCGCCTTCGACTCCAACCAGTCGCCGCCGAGCGCGGGCATCAACGGCTACCGCGACAGCATCCGCGTGAAGCGTGCCTGGGGGGAGTACCTGACGCCGGTCGGGCAGCTCCGGTTCGGGCGCATGCCGAGCCACTGGGGGCTCGGAATCCTCGCCAACTCCGGCGACGGCCCGGACGACGACTACCAGTCGACCAGCGATCGCATCATGCTGCTGACCGGGGTGAAGTCGATCGACCTCTACTTCGTCGGCGCGTGGGACTTCCCGAACGAGGGGGCGACCAGCGACACGCTCGCCCTCCCGCAGGCGCAGCCCTACGATCTCGCGCAGCTCGACGACGTCGATCAGTATGTGTTCGCCGTGGTGAGGCGGCTCAACCCGGACTTGGCGAAGCTCGCGCTCGCCCGCGGCGAGGTGGTGCTGAACGGCGGCTTCTACGTCGTGCACCGAAAACAGCTCCTCGCGAACGACACCGGGGGCGGCGCGGCCGGCCAGTGCTCGAGCGGCGCGGCCGCGCTCGGCTGCACGAGCGACGAGGTGTCCGCCGGCTACGTCCGGAGGGGAGCCTCGGCCTGGATCCCGGACGCCTGGTTCCAGCTCCGCTACGAGAAGTTCCGCTTCGAGTTCGAGGCCGTCACCATCCAGGGCACCATCGAGAACACGCAGCCGTCCGGCTTCGACTACCGGCGGCCGCCCGGCGGCAAGGGGTGGAAGATCCAGCAGTACGGCATCGCGACCGAGCTCGAGCAGCGGTTGGTCGAGGATCGTCTCCGGCTCGGCTTCAACTTCGGGTGGGCGTCCGGCGATCCGGACGTCGCGGAGGTCGTCCCCGGCTCGGGCGGCCTCACTCCGGGGACGACCGGCCTGCAGCCGCAGGCCGGGTTCGCCGACGACACGATCAGCACGTTCCGGTTTCACCCGAACTACCGTGTCGACCTCATCCTCCACCGCAACATGCTGACCCGCGTGCAGGGGACGCACTACTTCCGTCCCAGCGTGGAGTACGACTTCCTCCGGGAGCCCAACGGCCAGCGCTTCGGCGGCGGTTTCGCAGGCATCTGGACTCGCGCCACCGAGGCCATCCAGGCGCCTGGCCACCAGCACGATCTCGGGATCGAGCTCGACTTCTCGCTCTACTACCAGGCGAAGGACGGCGCGCTCAACGACGATCCCGAGAAGCTCGGCGGGTTCTTCACCCTGCTCCAGTACGGCGTGCTCTTCCCCCTCGCGGGCCTCGGCTACCCATCCCTCGTGGCCGAGCGCATCGATCAGCAGTTCGGGGCGGGGTCGTCCGAGACGAGCTCCGCGCAGATCCTCCGCTGGTACCTCGGTATCGCCTTCTGAGCCGATCGAGCGCGGCTCCGGCGAGCCCTCGCCCGCCCCTCAGCCGCCCCACGTCAGCTTGAACTCGCACGCGGAGCCACCGCGGGCCCGGCACTGCGTCTCCTCCACCCGGCAGTCCTTGCGGGGCCCGAGCTCGAGCGAGCCCTGCATCCAGCCCGCGATCGACTGGCAGTGGGAGCGGTGCGGGGTGGGGAAGCCCTCAATCGACACCAGCACCGAGTTGCTCCCGGTCGCGCGGCTGACCAGCCGACCGCCGTCGTAGTGGTGGTTCCACGCGCCCGACGCGATGCTGAGCAGCAGCGTCGGCCGGATGTGGCGCATGAGCAGGTTCTTCCACACGCCGACCTCGTGCGTCGCGGCGAAGCGGCCGATCTCCCACGCCAACCCGAGATCGCCACGGCCGAAGAGCTTGTCGGCGAGCACCGTGGCCTCGATGAACAGGTCGAAATCGACCCAGGTGCTCGCGCTCTTCGCGTCGCGCAGGAGCACCTCGCGCAGCGCCGGTGACGCCGAGGCCACGTAGCGCTGGCGGGCGTCGACCCCAAACCGCTGCTCGACGAACGCGCCGCGCAGGCGCACCGTCGCGGACTGGACTCGGGCTGACCTGGGGGGCGAAGTCGTCATTCCCTCCCCGCGATGGTGCCGCACCGACGTCCGCGGCGCAACAACCCCGTGGCGGTCGAGGCGCCGTCGGCCCGGGGGCGCCGCTCAGCGCGCGGCCACCGCGACGCCGACGCGCTCGCGCTCCAGCTCGTCCTTCGCCGCGGCGTCGCCGCGGAGTGTCCAGGCGAAGAAGGCCGTCGTCAAGACGCTCGCCACCTCTCGGCCGGCGCCCGCGGGCAGGTACGTGAAGGTCTCTGTCGGATCCGTCTGGCGGGCGTCCTCGCCGCACCCGGGCTGGAAAGACGGCGTGATCGCGCAGAGATCCGAGAAGGACCAGTGGCCCGCGTCCGCGACCTCGAGCTTCCATGCGGGGGGCGCCACGCGCTCGAAGTTGTCGCGGAGGATGCCGTTGCCGATCTCGGTGATGCTGTTGTCCTCGACCGCGACGAGGAACGCCGACGGTCGCGAGATCGCGGCGAGATCCACCCCGGGGAGGAGCGGGTTCGAGAACGGGGCGGCCATCGCCATGCCGGCCGCGACCCGCCCGTCACGGGAGAGCACGAGGCCCGCCGTAGCGGCCCCGAAGCTGTGCCCGAACACCCCGACGCGAGCCGGGTCGAGGCGCCCGCGGAGCGCCTCTGGGACGGCGGCGGAGGTCGGGTCCAGCAACGCATCGAGGACCGCCTCGACGTCGCCCGCGCGGATCTCGAGGAAGTCCGGGTCGAGGTCGACGCTCGTGCCGGCCAGATCGTCGAAGAGCGTGTTGCCCGCGTGATCCGGCGCGGCGACCACGAACCCATGGCTGGCGAGACGCTCGGCGACCGTGAGCGCGCTGAAGCGCGTGCAGTTCATGCAGTGGGAGAACGCGATGATCGGGAAGGAGTCGCCGCTCGCGAGCGCCGCCTCGCGGGCGGCGCGCGCACGGCTCGTGGGGCACCCGCCGGGCGCGTCGGCGAGCAGGGTGGCGTACGCCGCCCGCTCGTCCGGCGTCGCCGCGAGCTCGGCCACGTCGAAGCCGGTCGCCGCTGCGCTGCTCGCCGCCGGGGCCGCGGGGTACCACAGCTCGACGCGCAGCGTCCGGCTCCGCGCGGCGTCCTCGAGGAGGAACGTCCGGCTCCCGACCGGGTGCGCGCCGGGCTCGTCGTAGCGGGGGGGCGCCGGGGTCGGCTCCTCGTCCTTCGACTCGCCGCACGCGGTGAGCGCGATGGGGAGCGCGACTCGAACGACGACGGCGGCGGCGCGCCAGCGGGCAGACGACGGCATGCGGCCATCCTCGCGCGTCAGGGGCGCCCCCGCAATGTCCGCGCGCGCGTTCGCGCCCCGGCCCGCGCCTCACTCCAGCGGCTTGATGAGCAGGTGGACGCTCGCCGTCGCGATGGGGCGCGCACGGTCCTCCTGCCAGGCCTCGACCCGGACGCTGGCGACCCGCCGCCCCTGCTTGGTGATGGTGGCGTGCGCCCATACGTCCGCCGGGCGAGCGGATCGCAGGAAGGCGACCGTCAGGTTGATGGTCTTCGGCAGCAGGCTCGTCTCCTGATCCAGGAGCACGCGGAAGATCGCGGTGGACTCCAGCAGGGCGCCGATCGTCCCGCCGTGGAGCGCGGGGATCACGGGGTTGCCAATGAGGTGCTCGCGGAACTCGAGGCGACCGACGATCTCGCCGTCTCGCGACAGCGCGCTGATGCCGAGCCACCGAGCGTACGGGACCTCTCGGGTGAACTCCGCGTAGTCGCCAGTCTGGCGCGCCCGCGCGACCAGCTCGAGGATACGGCTCACGAGGGGCGCTCCGCCAGGGGCTCCACGATGGCGCTCTTGCCGCCCTTGCGGAAGAGGATGAACGTCCCTGCGGCCGACGCGATGAGGTCCTCCGGGGCGTGCGGGTGGAAGGCGACCGCGCGTACGAACGCGACGTTCTCGGTGACCTTGTAGCACTCGGCCCGGCATCGCACGTCACGCTTCGGCTCCCCCGGGCGGAGGTAGTCGATGCGCAGATCCAGGGTGGCGATCGGCAGCGGCGCCGCGATCCGCGCGAACACGGCCGCGCCGCACGAGGCATCGAGCAGCGCCGTGACGGCGCCGCCGTGGAGCACGCCCGTGTCCGGGTTGCCCACGAGGTGGGCGGCGTAGGGGAGATCGATGAGCACGCCCGCGCCGTCGAAATCGGCGAAGCGGATCCCCAGCGCAGCGTTGTGGGGCACGGCCTGCGCGAACGCTTGATCGAAGCGGGCGAGCACCGCAGCCTTCTCCTCAGGGGTCATGACGCCAGCCTAGCAGCGGCGGCGCACTACGCGCGAGGCGCCGAGATCTTCCCTCGCGCGCGGCGACGACACCCTCGGGCCACGCCCAGCTAACGGAGGCGCCGCGCCCGGCATCGAGGGGTGTCAACGCGGCACGAGCCGCCCACCCCGACCGAAAGGAAACCCCATGAGCACCGCCCGCCCCGTCGCCCGTCTCCTCGCCCTCTTCCTCCTCGCCGCGCCCGTCTCCGCGCTCGCGGCACCACGCGGCGGCGCCGACTCGGCGCGCGAGGCCGGCCGCGGAGCGCACGCGCGCGCGGCGAAGGATGGTCGCGGCGGTGGGCGCGCCGCCGCCGATCGTCGAGCCCGCGGCGCCGAGGGCGAGCGCGACGCCGCGGCCGTCCGCGAGCGCCGCGAGCGCCAGCTCCGCGCGGCGGGGGTCGACGCCCCCCGCATCGAGCGAGCGCTCACGGTGATGGAGCGCCACGACGCCGAGCGCGCCCCGCTGCGCAAGGACGTGCGCGCCCACGCCCAGGCGCTGCGCGAGCTGCTCGAGCGCGACAGCGGAGACGACGCCGCCTACCGGCGCGAGCTCGACGGCCTGAAGGAGGGCCGCGCGAAGCTGCAGGACGTGGCACGGCGCCAGCAGGCCGCGCTCGCCGAGATCCTGACCCCGAAGGAGCAGGCGAAGCTGCTCGCTCGCGCGCACCGCGACCGGGGGGAGCGTGGCGCGCGCCGTGGCGGCCGAGGCGCGCGCCGTGGCGCTGATGAGCGCGCGGCTCACCGCGACGCGCGCTGAGCGCTCCGCGAGCCCCCTCGCCGCGGCGCCGGCCCGGTCTCGGGCGGGCGCCGCGGCGGCGCGCGTGGGGGGAGGGGGCGAGCCGGTGCACAATGGCTCCATGCCCGCGCAGCCCGAGTTCGCCGTGGACCTCGCCGCGATCCGTGACGCCGAACGCCGGATCCGCCCGCACGTCCACCGGACGCCCGTGCTGCGCTCCCGATCGCTCGACGTCCTCGCGGGGCGCTCGCTCCTCTTCAAGTGCGAGTGCCTCCAGCGGGGCGGGAGCTTCAAGCTGAGGGGCGCGGCGAACGCCGTGCTGTCGCTCCCGAGCGACCCGATGCCCGCGGGCGTCGTCACCCACTCGAGCGGCAACCACGCGCAGGCGCTCGCCATCGCCGCGGGGCTGCGCGGGCTGCCGGCGTGGATCGTGATGCCGCGCACCGCCCCCCGGGTGAAGCGGGCCGCGGTCGAGGGCTACGGTGGGCGGATCATCGAGTGCGAACCGACGCTGCGAGCTCGCGAGGCGGCGGCGGCGAGGCTGGTGGCGGAGACCGGCGGCGCGCTCATCCCGCCATTCGACCACGCGGACGTCATCGCGGGGCAGGGGACGATCGCGCTCGAGCTCGTCGAGCAGGCGCCCGAGCTCGAGGCGGTGATCGTCCCGGTCGGCGGGGGCGGGATGATCTCCGGGATCGCGCTCGCGCTCCGCGAGCTCCGCCCGGGCCTCGCCGTCTACGGCGCCGAGCCCCTCGGCGCCGACGACGCCGCGCGGAGCCGGCGCGCCGGGGAGCGCCTGCCCCAGGACGACCCCCGCACGATCGCGGACGGCCTGCGCACGTCGCTCGGCGAGCTGACGTGGCCCGTCGTGCGTGACGTGGTGCGCGACATCTTCACGGCGGACGAACCCGAGATCGTGGCCGCGCTGCGGCTGGTGTGGGAGCGGATGAAGCTCGTGATCGAGCCCAGCGCGGCGGTCGGGCTGGCGGTGGCGCTCTCGGAGCGTTTCCGCCGCGAGGCACCGGAGCGCCGCGTGGCCGTAGTGCTCTGCGGCGGGAACGTGGATCTCGACGCGCTGCCGTTCGGAGACGCCCCGCGCCCGCTCGGCTGACGCGCGGCCTCACTCGACGAGCTCGAGCTGGATCGTGCCTGAGCGCCTCGTCCCCGGCGCCGGTCGCCGTGGCGGCGCTGGGGTCGGCGGGACGCTCCGATCGAGCGGCGGCGTCTCCCACCGCGCCTCGGCGAGCGCGAGCGCGCGCTCGAGGTGCGCGAGGTGCGCGCAGTGTGCCCCCTCGTCCTCGCCCGAGAACCCCCAGGCGAAGAAGCGTCCGAGCGTCGCCTCGCGCGTCGGTCCGTAGAGGTCGTCGCCTCGCGCGAGCGGACGCCAGTGGGCGCCGAGCTCGCGCCCGAGCGCGTCCGCCGTGGCGCGTGTCGACGGATAGTCCGGCGGCTGGATCGCCGAGTGGGTGACCACGAGCAGCGCGTCGCCCGCCGCCGCGCGGCGCGCGAACCGGACGAGCGGCTCGAGGTTCCGCAGCGAGACGTCGCCTGGCCCCGGCGCGGCCACGGGCCCACGCGCCCAGCTCCCGTGCGGGGCGTCGAGGAGCACGACCGCGTCGAGCCTCTGCGCGTCGCGGCGCAGCAGCTCGACGATCGCTCCATAGCCCGCGCTCCACGCCGAGACGCCCACGCGCCGGACGTGGGCCCGCGGATCGTGGTGGTGCGCCACCAGCGCCACCTCGACCGCGCGCACGAGCTCGTCGAGCGCGTGCGGCTCCTGGAAGGGACGCGTGTAGGCGCCGCTCCCCGCGCCGAGGTCCACGCCGAGGTAGGTGACGCCCCGCGCGTGCTCCGCGACGATTCGGCGAGCGGCGTCGAAGCCGTGTAGGTGGATCCACAGATCATGGCCGAGCGCGGCGTCGTGCCCGCCCCGCTGCGGGATCGCCAGCGAGCCGAGCGGCAGCTCGATCCACGGCCCGTACGGCCCGAGGCCGATCGGATCCGGTGGCTTGCAGGTGTCGAACGCGCGCGAGCGCGCTCCGCCCGGCGCCGAGCCCGGCGAGGGCGCGTCCTGGGGGGCGCCGGTGGCCGCGGGCGGCGCCTCGGCCAAGCTCGCCGTAGCCGCGGCGGGCGCGTGGGCCGCCTCCGGCGCACGCCACGCCACCCCGACGAGCGCCACCGCGCCGCCCACGGCGACGGCCGCGGCAGCCCCGAGGGCGCGACGATCTTCGTCCCGGCCGCGGCTCACGCCGAGAGCCTACCTCGCGCCGAGGCTGGTGGCTCGCGCGGCCGGGCACTAGGCTGGCCGGCCCATGCTGCGATCGTTCCGCGCGCTGCTGATGTTCTGGACGATCTTCTCGTCCTACGGGGCGCACTGGCTCTACACGAGGGTCGTACGTGGCGAGCGCGCCCGCGCGCGCCTCGAGCGGGTGAACGCCCGCAACGCGCGGCGTCTCGCCGAGGGCTTCGTGCGGCTGCGTGGGGTCTACATCAAGATGGGTCAGGTGCTGAGCGTCGTCGGGTCGTTCCTCCCGCGCGCCTACGGCGACGCGCTCTCGAAGCTCCAGGACAAGGTGCCTCAGCGCCCGTTCACGGAGGTCGAGACCCGCCTGGTCGAGGCGCTGGGTCCGGGAGCGCTGGAGCGCTTCGCGTCGTTCGAGCGCGAGGCGATCGCGGCGGCGTCGCTGGCCCAGGTGCACCGCGCCGTCACGCGGGACGGCCAGGCGGTGGCGGTGAAGGTGCTCTACCCGGGCATCGAGGTCCTGATCCGCCGGGACCTCGCGGTCCTCCGCAGCGTGCTCCCGCTCGTGCGCTTGCTCGTCGTGGTGTCGCGCCTGGATCGGGTCCTCGACCAGCTCGAGGCGATGCTCGCGCGCGAGACGGACTACCCCCACGAGCGCGCCAACATGGAGCTCGTCCGCGCGATGTTCGCCGAGCGCGCCGACGTCGTGGTGCCGCGCGTCGTCCCCGAGCTCACGGCTGGTGGCGTTCTCACGATGTCGTTCGAGGCCGGCGTGAAGATCAACGATCTTGGCGCGCTGAAGCAGCTCGGGGTGGAGCCCGAGGCCGTGGGGCGCCTCCTGGTCGAGTGCTACGGAAGGATGCTGTTCGACCACCGGCGCTTCCACGCCGATCCCCACCCTGGGAACTTCCTGGTGCGCCAGGAGGCGGGCGCGGCCGGCCCCACGCTCGTGATCCTCGACTACGGGGCGGTCGAGGAGGTGACTCCGGCGCTGGCAGAGGGCATGCGGCAGGTCGTCATCGGCGCGATGAGTCGGAGCGACGTCGAGATCCTGCAGGGGCTCGAGCGCATGGGCTTCGTCGCCGCAGGGGGGGATCGGGAGCTCCTGACCCGAGTCGGGAGGGAGTACCTCAAGGTGCTCTCCCGGGTACGGATCGAGGACTTCTCCAAGCTCGATCGCGACGAGATCGAGCGGCTGTCGCCGTATCAGCAGGTGCGCGGGCAGCTGCGTGAGATCATGCGCAACATCGAGTACCCAGACGGCTTCTTCTACGTGGAGCGGACGCTCGCGCTCCTCTTCGGGCTGGTCGGCCAGCTCGCGCCGCGGCAGGGGCTCCCGGGGCTCATCGTCCCCTACGCCGCGATGGCGTTCGCGCGCTCGGCCTCGGCCCCGGCGGAGGCCACGCCGCCGAGCTGACGCCGCGCGGCGCTAGCTGCGGCCGAGGACGACGACGACCGCGAGCCAGCCGGCGAGCAGCGACAGGCCGCCGAGCGGCGTCACCATCCCGAGGCGCGGCACGCCTGTGAGCACCAGGACGTACAGCGATCCGCTGAACAGCACGACGCCCGCCAGGAAGAGCGCCGCGGGCCAGCCGACCGCGACCGCCGTCGCTCGCCCGTACGCGCCGATCGCGAGCAGCGCGACCGCGTGGACGAGCAGGTAGAGCGTCGCCGTCTGCCAGTGGGCGAGCATGGGCTCGGGCACGCGTCCGCGGAGACCGTGCGCCCCGAACGCGCCGAGCGCTACCCCCAGGAAGCCGAGGACACCGGCGACTCCAATCCAGCTCATGCGCCCGGACTAGCACCGCGGCGCGCGCGCGCCGCGTCCGGCGCGCCAGACGCTCGACGGGCGCCGGTTCAGCCGCGCATGGCCTGGACGACCCGGAGGAAGTTCGCTCCGAGGATCTTCACGATCGACGACTCCTTCATGCCGCGCGCCAGCATCAGCTCCACGAGCCGCGGCAGCTCCACCGGCGTCTTCAGATCGAGGGGGGGCGTGATGGCGCCGTCCCAGTCGCTCCCGAGCGCGACGTGGTCGTCGCCGATCGTCTGCACGGCGTGCTCGAGGTGCCTCACCACGGCCTCGGCGCGGCAGCCGAGGAAGCTGCCGTCGAGGAAGCTCGACTGGTACATGATGCCGGCGACCCCGCCGCTGTCGGCGACGGCGCGGAGCTGGCGATCGTCGAGGTTGCGCCAGTGCTCGTGGACGCCGCACACCCCGGTGTGCGTGACCAGCAGCGGCAGCGTGCGATCGTGGACCTCCACCGCGTCCCAGAAGCCTTGCCGGGAGATGTGCGCCAGATCCGGGAAGATCCTGCGGGCCTCGAGGCGGCGCACGAAGTCTCGCCCGGCGTCCGTGAGCCCGGTGTCGCCGCCGCGCCGCAGCGGGGCGCTGGTGGTGCCGAGCGACGACGAGTACAGATGGACGACGGTCACGCGGAGGATCGCCCGACCCGGGATGAGATCCAGGGCGTCGGCGTCGCGATCGAGCGCGCTCCCCCCCTGGATGGCGAGGAACGCCGCGTGCTTCCCCGCCTCGCGGGCGGCGCGATAGCCCGCCACGTCCTCGACGACCGTGAACTGCTCCGACACGCCGGCGAAGATCCCGCGCAGGCGCTCCAGGTTCGCCGCGAAGGCGCGGGCGCGCCCGGCCGCCGAGCGCAGCGGGTTCGTCGTGATCACCCAGGTCGCCCCCGTGAGGCCACCCTCGAGGATCCGCGGGAAATCGACCTGCGAGTAGAAGCGGCCCCCGAAGAGGCCGAGGCCGTGACTGCGCTCCAGCCGGTAGCCGAAGATGCGGTTCCAGATGAACGAGTCGACGTGCAGGTCGATCACGTCACTCGCGAGGTAGAGATCGACCGCGGCTCGCGAAATGCCCAGCTCGCGGGCCCAGCCCTCAGGGTCGGCGCGGCGGTTCGAGTAGTCGAGCTTCATCGCGGGTTCGCCTCGCGTCAGTGCCGGAAGTGGCGTACGCCGGTCATGACCATGGCGAGGCCGGCGGCGTCGGCGGCCGCGATGACCTCGTCGTCCTTCTTGCTCCCGCCGGGCTGCGCGACGGCCGTCACGCCGGCGCGGATCGCGACCTCGAGGCCGTCGGGGAAGGGGAAGAACGCGTCGGACGCGAGGACGGCGCCCCGCGCGCGATCGCCGGCCTTCTGGCAAGCGATCTCCACGGCGAGGACCCGGGCCGTCTGCCCGCCCCCGATCCCGACCGTCGTCATCGCGCCGCGGGTGGAGCCGCGGGCGGCGAGGACGATGGCGTTGCTGCGGACGTGCTTGCACGCGATCCAGGCGAGCTCGAGCGCGTCGAGCTCGTCCGCCGTCGGGGAACGCTTCGTCACGACGCGACCGGCGCGGACCTCCCCCGGACCGGTCGCGTCGCGTGACTGCACGGCCCAGCCGCCGCTCACGCGCTTGGCGACGAGCGCCTCGTGGTCACGCGGCAGCCACTCCCCCGTGGCGAGGAGACGAAGCGCGGACTTCTTCCGGAGGATCGCCAGCGCCGGCTCGGAGAACGACGGGGCGACGATGCACTCGAGGAACGTCTCGGCGAGCAGCAGCGCCGTCGGCTCGTCCACCGCGCGATTGAGCGCCACGATCCCGCCGAACGCGCTCAACGCGTCGGCCTCGCGCGCGGCGGCGTAGGCGTCGGCGAGCGCGGCGGCCGTCGCGACGCCGCACGGGCTCGCGTGCTTGACGACGACGGCCGCGGGCGCCTCGTGGTCTCGCACGGCGTCGAGCGCCGCCTCCACGTCGACTAGGTTGTTGAAGCTGAGCTCCTTGGCGCCCGCGCCGAGGCTCGTCGCTCGGGCGAGCGTCCCCGGCGCCGCGCCGCGGTCCTGGTAGAACGCGCCCCGCTGGTGCGGGTTCTCCCCGTAACGGAGCCCGTAGGCCTTGCGGAGGGGGAGGGTGAGTGTCCGCGGCCAGCCGTCCTCCTCGCCGCGCGCGCCGAGCCAGCCGCTGATCGCGGCGTCGTAGGCCGCCGTCTGCGCGAACGCCTTGGCGGCCAGGCGCTCCCTCGTGGCGAGCGTCACCTCGCCATGCGCCTCGAGCTCCGCGAGGACGAGCGGGTAGTCGGCCGGGTCGCACAGCACCGCGACGCGCGCGTGGTTCTTCGCGGCCGAGCGGAGCATGCTCGGGCCGCCGATGTCGATGTTCTCGACGAGCTCGTCGTGCGCGGCGCCTCCGCGTGCGAGCGTCGCCTCGAACGGGTAGAGGTTGACGACGACGAGATCGATGGGGGCGGCGCCCAATCGCTCGAGGTCGGCCTCGTCGTGCCCCTCGCGCGCGAGGAGGCCGCCGTGCACGCGCGGATGCAGCGTCTTCACTCGGCCGTCCATCACCTCCGGCGAACCGGTGTACGCCTCCACCGCGGTGACCGGCACGCCAGCGTCCGCCAGGGCTCGCAGCGTGCCCCCGGTCGAGAGCAGGGCGGTCCCGCGGGCCGCGAGGGCCCGGGCGAGTTCGACCAGGCCGGTCTTGTCGGAGACGGAGAGGAGGGCGCGGCGGAGGGGCATGGGCGGGCCGCTAGCCCGGCCGCGGCGCGGGCGTCAACCGCGGCCGCCCGCCGCCGAGGCGAGGGCTCGGCAAGCGCCCGGACCTCGCGTACGATGCGGTGGATGCCGACGCTTCGCACCCTCGCCTGGGCCGCGCTCGTGGCCGTCGCCTGCACGCCGACGGAGGAGACGGGTGACGTGATCGACTCTCGCCGCGGCACCTACCAGCCGCCCGGAAGCGGCGCGGCGGTCGGGGAGGACGCGGCGTGCTCGGCGATCGTGGCGGCGGAGGACCAGCAGAGCACGAAGCTCCACTGCGGCGCGCTCACCCGAGCGGCCTGTCCTGGCTACATCCGCCCTGCGGGGGGCGACTGCTTCGACTACGATCAAGCGACCGTCGACGCCTGCGTCGCGTACATCTTCGAGTACGACCGCTGTACCGACTTCGAGCAGCGCCGGTGCATCCTGACCGCGATCCCGCGGGCGAGCTGCGGGGGCGCCGGAGCCGGGGGCGGCGGCGGCGCGTCGGGCGCGGACTCGGGCGTAGACGCTGCGGCTGGCGCGAGCGGTGCTTCGGGCGCCGGCGGGACGAGCGGCGCGAGCGGGGCGTCCGGAGCCGGGGGCACGTCCGGCGCTGGCGGCGGTGTGAGCGGCTCGGGCGGTGGTGGCGCGAGCGACGCCGGGGCGGACGCCTCCGCGGGCGCGGGTGGTCAGAGCGGCGCGTCCGGATCGGGCGGCGCGTCGGGCGCGGCGGGTTCGGCCGGCGCAGCGGACGCGGGCGCCGACACCTGAGCGTCGCCCGGCGCCGGGCCGGCAGGTCGCGCGCTGAGCGCGGCGAGACGCTCCCGCGCCTCGCGCGTGGCGCTCACGAGTCGCCCCTCCACGAGGTAGCGCCCGGCGCCCGTCCGGCGGCTGCCGCGCACCTTCACGCGCAGCGGCGAGGCGAGCCCCGGGAGCGCGAGACCGAGCGGAGCGCCCGGGGGGAAGGCGCGCGAGGCCTCCAGCGCCACGCGGTCCCCGCTGAGATCGAGAGCGCGCGCTTCGCCGCCGCCCGTGAGCGCGAGCCACTCCCCTCGGGTCGCGGTGTCCGCGGGCCGGGCGCTCATCGATCTCTGCCCCGCCGCATCGCCTGGCGGGCCTCGCGCTCGGCATCCTTGGCGCGGGTCGCCTGGCGCTTGTCGTGCTTCTTCTTGCCGCGGGCGAGCGCGATCTCGACCTTCGCCCGGTTCGACTTGAAGTAACACTTGGTCGCGACGACGGTGAGGCCGTCCTTCTCGACGGCCGCCCGCAGTCGCTCGATCTGCTCGGCGTGGAGCAATAGCTTGCGCGGCCGTCGCTCCTCGTGCCCGAACGCCGCGTGGTTCAGCGGCGGGATCCGCATGCCCTCGAGCCACGCCTCGCCCGCGCGGCCGAGGCGGACCCATGCGTCGGAGAGATCGGCGCTGCCCGTCCGCAGGGCGCGCACCTCGCTGCCGATCAACACCAGCCCGGCCTCGTAGGCGTCGCCGAGCTCATAGTCGAAGCTCGCGCGGCGATTGCGCGCGACGAGGCGATCCCCCTGCTGGGGTGCGGCGGAACGCTGGCTCACGCCGCTCAACGTACCAGGTCGGCCGCCGTTCGGCAGCCGGGCGCGCGGCGTGACTCCCCCCCCGCGCCCGCACTAGAGTCGCGCGCATGGTGCCCCGATACGCTCAGGCCGAGGCCGAGGCCGCCGTCGCCGCCTACGCCCCCGCGTGGGGCGAGGCGCTCGCTCTCCGTGTGTACACCTCCCGGCTCCTCGGGCAGGACCCGGCGCTCGTCCTCCACGGCGGGGGCAACACCAGCGTGAAGGCGTCCGCGCGGGAGGTCGACGGCTCGCCGGTCGAGGTGCTGTACGTGAAGGGCAGCGGGCACGATCTCGCGACGATCGACCCGCGCGGGTTCCCGGCCTGCCGGCTCGAGCCGCTCCGTCGCCTGTGCGCGCTCGAGGCCCTCTCCGACGAGCAGATGGTGCGCGCGCTCCGGGCGCAGATGCTCGATCCCGCGAGCCCCACTCCCAGCGTGGAGGCGCTCCTCCACGCCTGGATCCCCGCCCGCTACGTCGACCACACCCACGCCGACGCAGTCCTCGCCGTCCTCGATCAGCCGGGCGCGGCGGAGATCGTGGGTGAGATCTGGGGGACCGGCGCGGCCTATGTCCCGTATGTCATGCCTGGCTTCGTGCTCGCTCGGGCCGTCGTCGCGCTCGGGGGAGCGCTCGAAGCCGCGGGGGTCCTGGTGCTCGGTCAGCACGGCATCTTCACCTGGGGCGCGACCGCGCGAGAGAGCTACGAGCGCATGATCGAGGCCGTCGCCGCGGCGGAGCGGTGGCTGGAGGCGCGGCACGGGCGGTGGACGCTCCTCGCCGCGAGTGCCGAGCCCCCCCAGCCCGTGGCGGCCCCGATGGCATCGCTCACGTCCGGCGAACGCGAGCGGCGCGCGACGCAGCGCGAGCTGTCGCCGATCGTGCGCGGCGCGCTGGCGCGAGCGGCCGGGGGCCGGCGCCTCGTCGGCGCGTGGCGGAGCGAGCCGGAGATCCTCGCGCTCGCCGCCCACCCCGAGGGCCGCGCCCTGGCGGAGACGGGCCCCGCTACGCCGGACCACGTGATCCGCGTCAAGCCGTGGCCCGCGTGGCTCGAGCTCCCGTCCGGCGCGGATCTGCGCGCCGCCGTCGAGCGCACCATCGCCGAGTTCGGGGAGCGCTACGCGGAGTACGTCGCCACCGCGCGAGCCGCGCGTGCCCGCGACGTGAAGCCGCTCGATCCCCTGCCGCGGATCGTGGTCGTCCCCGGGGTCGGCGCGCTCGCGCTCGGCGCGACGCTCGCGGACGCGCGGATCGCCGGCGACGTCTACGCGCACGACGCGCGCGTGATGCTCGACGCCCGAGCCGCCGGGAAGTACCGCCCGGTCGCGCCGCTCGATCTCTTCGACGTCGAGTACTGGAGCCTGGAGCAAGCGAAGCTCGGCAAGGGCGCGGCTCCGCCGCTCGGCGGGCGGACCGCGCTCGTGACCGGGGCTGCCGGCGGCATCGGGCTCGCCACCGCGGCGCACCTGCTCGAGCTCGGGGCGCACGTGCTGCTCACCGACCGCGACGCCGCCCGCCTGGAGGAGTCGTACGCTTCGCTCGCGGGGCGGCACGGGGGACGGGTGGCGCGGGCGGCGGGGGACGTGACCTCGCCGGACGCGATCAGTGAGATCGTGGGCGCGGTGGTCGACGCCTTCGGCGGGCTCGACCTGCTCGTGTCGAACGCGGGGACGGCCCCGTCCGGGCTCCTGCACACGCCGGCGGGGGCCACGGCGCTCGAGGCCTCGATCGAGGTGAACCTGCTCGCGCACCAGCGCGTGGCGCGAGCGTGCGTCGAGGCCATGGCCGCGCAGGGCCTCGGCGGCTGCCTGCTGTTCAACGCCAGCAAGAGCGCGTTCGCGCCGGGCCCCGAGTTCGGGCCGTACGCCGTGGCGAAGGCGGGCCTCGTCGCCCTCATGCGCCAGTACGCGATCGACGCTGCGCGCCACGGGATCCGCTCCAACGCCGTGAACGCTGATCGGATCCGGACGCCGCTGTTCGGCGGCGGCGTGCTCGAGGCGCGCGCGAAGGCGCGTGGGCTCACCCCCGACGAGTACTTCCGCCAGAACCTCCTCGCCCGCGAGACGCTCGCGGAGGACGTCGCCGAGGCGTTCGGCTGGCTCGCGCGCGCCGAGGCGACCACCGGCTGTGTCGTCACGGTAGACGGCGGAAACCCCGCGGCCTTCCCGCGCTGAGGCGCGCGCCGACGCCAGGCGTCTGGCCACGCGGGCGGCCCGGCGCTCAGATGCGGTCGCGCCGCTTCAGGATGATGAGGATGCCGATGAGCACCACGCCCATCATGCCTGCGAGCACCGCGGGCGGAAGCCACGGCAGATCGTGCGTCGTGAAGCCCCACGCGCCGTTCAGGTCCATGCTCGCCATCTGCGCCGTCGCGCACTCGAAGCGCCCTCCCGTCACGAAATCCGATGCGCTGGTCAGATCGGGGCGCTTGAGGTCGATGACCCAGGACGGGTCCCGCGCCACCGCGGCCCGCTCATGCGCGACCACCCCCTGGAACCCCCAGCGGGCGGGCACCGCGTACATGGGGTACTCGAGCAGCGGGTTGGTGGTGATGGGCACCATGAGCCCGCCGAGCACCACCTGAGGGATGAGCGCGATGGGCGTGAGCGCCATCGCCGCCTCCGCGCTCATGACCAGCGTCGAGAGCAGGAGGCCGATGGCCACGGAATTCATCGCGGTGACGATCAGCACCGCGAGCTCGATCCCGAACGCCTGAGGCCCCCCGTGGAACCCCAGGGCGAAGAACACGATGCCGAGCAGCACCGTGCACTGCACGACGCAGAACGCGCTCAGCAACAGGAACTTCGACAGCACGTAATTCAGGAGCTTCAGGTTCACCATGCGCTCGCGCAGGTAGATGGCCCGCTCGCTGACGATCTCCCGGGCGGCGTTGCTCGTCCCGAACCACACCGCGGAGACGACGAGGAAGAACAGCGCGCCCGAGTGATCGGCGGTGGGCGTGAGCCCGCCCAGCACGTCGCCGCCGGCCCCGCCGGCCTTGCGCGCGAGCTCTTGCAGAGCCCCGAGGCACCAGTAGGGGACGGCGTCCTTCTGGCCGCCGAACACCAGGGCGAGGAGCACGCCGATGATGGGCGCCTGCGCGAGCATGATCACGGTGCCGCTCACGTCTCGCGTCTTCACCCGGAAGTACCGGCTGAGCAGCAGGCCGAACTGCCCCGACGTGCTGGGCCGGCGGCGAGGCACGCCCTGCTGGCTGGTGCCGGACCCAATCGCGCGACGGCCCGAGTACATCGCGTTGAAGAAGGCGCTACTGGGCGCGTAGAACTCCTGGTTCCAGGCGCGCGCGGCGGCCTCACGGATCTCGACGCGCTGCACGTTCGGGTTCTGTGCCCGCAGGGCCTCGGCAGCGTCCCGCTCCCGCTGGTTGAGCATGTCGAACATGTCGCGCGGGTTGTCGATGCCGTTCGCGCGCCCCTTGCGCTCGAGGAAGCCGCCGAAGAACCGGTAGCCGTCCTGCGTCGGTCCGAAGTAGATCGGGATGCCGCCCTGGCCCAGGATCAACGCGAGGTTGAACTTCTCGTACTCGTCCTTGGCCGGCTGGTGGATCGTGCAGATGATCGTCTTTCCGGTCGACCGGGCGAGTTCCGCGAGGAGGCTCACCAGCGCCGAGGTGTCGTCCGCGGCGAGGCCGCTCGTGGGCTCATCGAGGAACATGATCACCGGGTCGGTGACGAGCTCCATCGCGATGTTGACGCGCTTGCGCTGACCGCCGGAGAGGATCTTCTTCTCGGGCTTCCCGATCTGGAGGTGCTGCACCGACTCCAGCCCGAGCTGCGCGAGCGTGGTGGCGACCCTCCGATCGATCTCATCGTCCGAGTAGTCTGGGGGGAGGCGGAACCGCGCGCTGTAGCGGACCGCCTCCCAGACCGTCAGCTCCGGGTGGACGATGTCGTCTTGCGGGACGTACCCGATCGACCCGCGGAGCGCGTCGAAGATGGCGTAGAGGTCCTCTCCGTTGATGCGGACCTGACCCGCCGTGGGCGGGAGATAGCCGTTCAGCGTGAGGAGGAGCGTCGTCTTGCCGGCGCCGCTCGGGCCCATCAACGCGATGAGATCGCCCGGGAGCGCCTTGAAGCTCACGTGGTCGAGCAGCGTCTTCAGGCGGCTGGAGTCGTCTCGATCGGGCACCTGGACGACCAGATCCCACGCCTCGATCTCGTACAGTGGGCGGCCTGCCCAATCGCCCGAGTGGTCCTCGACCACGACGGCGATCTGGCGATCCTGCACCTGCAGGAGCACCGGCATCGGTCCGACGAACACCTTCTCGCCGTTCTGCACGGGGACGCGCTGCCCCGGCGGGATCCGCGCGCCGCGCACGTAGGTGCCGTTCGCGCTGCCGCGATCCTCAAGGAAGAGCTGGCCGCCGATCTCGTGCAGCACGGCGTGCTTGCTCGAGACCTGAGCGTGGGGGACGACGATGTCGTTGTCCGGCGTGCGCCCGATCGTCTTGGAGGCGGCGCCCGCGGCGCCCATCTGCACCTGACCGATCACGGTGCGATGCTTCGGCTTGGACGGCCCGGCGGCGGCCGCCGGGGCCGCGCCCAGCGCCGCGAGCAGCTCGCGGGCGAGCTCGGTCGAGATGGGGACGGGCCCGATGGCGGCCATCCCTCCCGGGGTGAGCGCCAGCGGCCGCCCCGGCTCGAGTTTGGTTTGCCCGACCCAGGTGCCCGTCGACGAGCCCTCGTCCACCAGGGCGAGCGGCTCGGTCGTCAAGGTGGCGTGTAGGCCCGACACGCTCGAATGCGCGAGGACCAGGTGGCACCGCGTGGCGTCGCGGCCGATCGCGAGCCGCCCCGGTGTCGGGGCCGCCTGCCCGCGCTGCATCAGCATCAGGGCGAACGCGGGGTGTGTCGTCGGGACGGGGAGCTGAGCTACGTGGATCTGCGCGTGGAAGTCGAACGGGACCGGCGCCCCGGGCGCGACGGGGGCACCGTGGACGGACACGCCGGGCGCCAAGGGCATCAGCATCGCCACGCCGCCCTCGAGCGACACCCGCGCGTGCTCGGCGGCCACGCCCGGCCCCACGAGCTGTACGTCCGCGTGCGGCGCCGCTCCGATCAGCACCGACTGCTTGCCGAATCCCGGTATCACGGCCGCTCGATTAGCCAAGCCGGCGCGGGAGCGCAAACGCGCCCGGCTCGCGGCGTCGGATCGGGGATCTCCGGCGGACGGCCGGTCACGACACCGGCGCGGCGCTCGGGGTCGACGGGGGCGCGACCGGCAACACGATTCGGAAGGTCGTGCCGACGCCGACCTCGGTGTCGAAGGCGAGCTCGCCGCCGTGCTCCGTCACGATCTTCTTGCTGACGAACAACCCGAGGCCGGTCCCCACGCCTTCGGGCTTCGTGGTGAAGAAGGCGTCGAAGACGCGCTGTCGGTGCTCCGGCGCGATGCCGTGGCCGTTGTCGGTGATGGCGATCTCCACCCGGTCCCCGAGCGGGCGCACCGCCACGCCTACGCGCGCCTTTCGCCCCGCCACCAGCGCCTGGACGGCGTTCAGGACCAGGTTGAGGAGCACCTGCGAGAGCTTGTGGGGTGTCCCGAGGACGGGCGGACAATCGTCGTACTCGCGCACGACCTCGGCCTGATGTTTGCGCAGCTCGCCGCTGGCCAGGCGGAGCGCGCCGTCGAGCATCGCCGCGGCGTTGCACGCGAGGTGGACGTCCCCCTCGCGCCGCGAGAACGTGCGCATGTCGCGGAGCAAGAGCTGCATCTGTTGGGTCGCTGACAGCGCGTCGGCCAGCGCCTCACGACAGGTCGTCAGCGAGTGGGTGGCCTCCGTCGGCGGGGGGGGCTCCGGCGCGGTGAGCGCGCCCACCTCGGCGTCGACGACCTCGAGGCTGAGGGCGACGCACGTGAGCGGATTCGCGACCTCGTGCGCGAACGTCGCGGTCACCGTCCCCATCACCTCGAACCGCTGCGCGTGGCGGAGGAGCGCCTCTCGCTCGGCGAGGCGCGCGCGAGACTGCTCGAGGGCGGCCGCCATCTCGTCGAAGTGCTCGCAGAGCAGCCCGACCTCGCCGACGTGGAGGAGCCCCACGCGGACGCCGACCTCTTCTGTCGAGAAGCGTCGCATGGCGCTCGCCAGGCGCGTGAGCGGCACCAGCACCGCGGAGTAGAGGTGGAGCGCGATCCCCGCGCTCATCGAGCCGATGCACACGATCGCGAGCGCGACGGCCGGGCCCTCCGGGAAGTGGTAGCGCGGCGCTGTCGCCGTGCGGCTCTCGATCAGGGTCGCGACCAGCGCGATGCTGACCGCGCTGATCGCGACCAGCCCGAAGGCGAAGTACGTGCGGATCGGGCCCGGCCGGGCCCCGTCGTCTCGGAGGCCCAGCGAGGGGTGCGCCGCCTTCAGTCGGCGCAGGGTCGGGATCACCAGGTGCTGTACGACCGGGACGAGCACGGTGAGCTCGCAAGCCGCCGCCATCGCGGCGCCCGCGTAGCCGATCCCGACGAGCTCGACGGTGGCGCGGGTGAGCAGGATCACCGTGCCCGGCGCCAGCGTGAGCAGGATCAGCCCCACGAGCAGCGCGGCGGTGCGCTCCGGTAGAGCGAGGAGCTCGACCCAGACCCGCCGCGCCTGCTCGAGGCTCGCCCGCGAGGGATCGCCCCGCATCGCGCGCGCGTGGCGTGTCCAGAACTGGAGCGCGCCGAGGCAGCCGATGGAGTCGACCGCCATCATCGCCGTCAAGTAGTGGAGGAGGAACCGGTCGCGCCACCAGGACGGGTCGGCGACGAGCGTGATGAAGTACCAGCCGAGGAGCGTCGCCGGCCAGCAGAAGAGAATGACGACCCACGGCACGGCGGACAGCCGGCGCCGAGCGCTGGCGAGGTCGTCCTCGGCGGTCACCCGAAGCCCAGATCCGCCGCCAGGCGGCGGAGCGCGCGCGCGACGCCGGTCAGGCCGCCGGGACCGCGCATCGGCGCGATGGGGACCTGGGGGAGCCCCTGCCGCGCGAGGACGGCGTTGGCGGCTCGCATGCCGGAGATCCACGCGCCCTCCATGCAGATCACGCGGAAGCCCGTCTGCGTGAAGTCCCCGGCCAGGACGAGGTTGGGGAACGGCGACTGCGCGGCGGGGCGGAGCGCGTCGCTCCCGGGGGTGGTGAGGAAGAAGTCGTCGTGAGCGCCACGATGGAAATACTGCTTCTCCACCACGCCAGAGCGAGACAGCGGCCAGATCGCGTGGAGCGTCGCCAGGGCGTCGGCCAGCAGCTCGGAGTCGGGGCGTGTGGCGTACGCGCCGTCCTCGCCCACGAACTGGACGACCGAGCCGTGCCCCTCCGCGACGCGCTGGACCCGGCGCAGATCGCACACCGTCGAGAACGGCCCGTCGAGTCCGACGATGGCGCCGTCCGCGTCGGGCGGGCTGACGACGCGGTCGTACCAGAGCTCGAGCGCGATCGTCCGCTGCGTCTGGAGCCGCTTGATGGCGTCGAAGTAGGGGAGGGCCGCGGTGGCCGGGTCGAGCACCGGGATCAGGTCCCGCGGCGGGAGCGTCGAGACGTAGTGGTCCGCCTGGCGCCGCACGGGCGCTGGGGGGCCGGGCATGGGCGTCTCCACGCTGTAGTAGTTCGACTTGACGCCGCTCGCGACCTCGCCGCTGTGGATGTAGTGACGGTTCTCGGCGACCAGGACGGCGTCGACGCGTCCACCCACGACCTCGATCTGCGTCGCGCGCTTGAACTTCTCCAGCTTGCCGCCGAGCCGGAGGAAGTGGCGACGCAGCGGCTCGATGAGCGCGTCGGACGTGCCCTCCTCCATGTAGCGTACCGCGACCGCGTCGTAGCTCTGCGCGACCAGCTGGATCGCGGCGATCGCGGACAGCGCGGACATCGAGTGCGGGTAGATGAACGCCGACTGCGCGACGAAGCGGAAGAACGACGACCGGAGGATGGCGTCCGAGAGCCCGTTCGAGCGCGCGTAGTCGTCGAAGGACACCGCGTCGAGCACGTGGCGCTCCGCCTCGGTCAGGCGCCCGAGGTCGATGAGGAAAATGCGAAACATGAAGCGGAAGACCGCCAGGCCGTCGCGGAGCCCGAACAGCCGCGACTCGAGCCCACCGGCCAGCAAGTGGAGCGGGCTGGGGAGCGGGAGCGCGCGGAACCGGCGCATCGCGCCGGCGCTCCAGATGAGGACGTCGTGGTGGCGTCGGGTGAGGCCGGCGGACGCCCCGAGCGCCTCCAATCGCGCGCCGAAGTTCGGGTAGTCGAAGAAGACGTGGAAGCCGTGGTCGACCGTGAACGTGCGGCCGAGGGTGGGATCACGGTGGGCGACGGACGAGGCCTTGCCGCCGACGACGTGCCCGCGGTCGATCAGCGTCACGTCGAGGCGCCCCCCGCTCGCCTCGAGCAGGTGGATCGCCGTCGAGAGCCCCGCCAGTCCCGCACCGAGCACCAACACGCTGGGGTCCGCCATGATCGAATCATCGCCGCCGTTCGGCCCCGGAGGCAAGGGGTACCCCGTAAGCGCGGGGGGCGGCTCCGGCGCGGCGGGCCGCGCGGCGCGTCACGCGGGTGTCATCACCGGCCGAGCGCGAGGCGGGCCGCCCACCAGATCAGCACCGCGAACACCACGAGCGCCGCGCAGCCGGCTCCGGCCAGCACCGCGATCTTGCCCGTCCGCCGGGGGGGAGCAGGGGGGCCGGGCGGCGTCGAGAAGGCGACCGGTCGGTCGCCGACCCCGGCGGCGTCCCCGGCGCCCGAGAGGGAGGCTCCGAGGGGGAGGGTGGTGGTAGCGGGTGAGCCCATGTAGGTGAAGGGCTGCGTCCCCGCGACGACGGGCGGTGAGGCGGGCGCGGGCGCTGCGAGCGGCACGGTCCGCACGCCGGGCGCGGGCGCCTGGGTCGGCGCGCTCGCGGCCGAGGCGGCAGCGTGCGAGGCGGCAGCGACGATGGCGAGCTGTACGGTGATGTTGTCCCATCCGCCCTGCGCGTTCGCGAGTCGCACGAGCGCCTGCGCGGCGGCGTCCGCGCCGTCGTGGAGGTGCTGGCGGAGCGCTGCCTCGAGGTCGGAGTCGGCCAGCATGTCGGTGAGACCGTCGCTCGCGAGGAGCAACACGTCACGCGGGTACAGCGCGACCGGCTCGGGGCGGACCTCCGGCTCGACCGCCGCGTAGATGCCGAGCGCCCGGGTGATGCGGTTCGCCTCGGGGTGCCCCCGCGCGGCCTCCGGCGTGAGCAGCCCCTGATCGATCATCGCCTGGACGACGGAGTGGTCGCGGGTGAGCGGGTGGAGCCGATCGCTGCGGAACAGGTACGCGCGCGAGTCGCCCACGTGCGCGATGTCCACGCCGCCCGCGTGGAGGAGGGCGACCACCGCCGTCGAGCCCGGGCGCGCGCTGCTCGGCGACTCGCCGCCAACCGCGTGGACCGCACCCCCTGCCGCGACGAGCGCACTGCGGAGCGCCTCGGGTCGCGACGCCCCGGCGGGCGTGGCCTGGAGCGCGCCGACGATGGTGCTGGTCGCGGCTTCAGCCGCGCGCCGCCCGCCCAGGTGTCCGCCCATTCCGTCGCAGACGACGAGGAGGAGTCCCAGCGCCGTCTCGACGGAGGCGAACGTGTCCTCGTTGTTCTGCTTCGCGGGATCGCGGCCCGGATCACTCTCCGCGGCCAGGTCGACCACGACGCCCGGTGCGGAGCGGCGCAACGTAAGGCTCCTTGGTCACTCGAAGCGCGCGGTGAGCGCGGCTCGACCGACGGTGACCTGGGCACCGTGTGGCACGCGGACCCATGTCCGCGGTGCGATTGGCGTGCCGTCGACGCTGGTGCCGAGGGTGGTGCCCTCGTCCCGCACGAGCAGCTCGGGGCCCCGCAGCGCGAACGTCGCGTGCAGCGGCTCGACGCCGGGCGCGGCGAGGACGAGCAGGGAACGCGCGGGATCGCTGCCGACGGTCGCGTCGACCCCCGGCGCGACATGCAGCGTCCCCGCCTCGCCCTCGAGGCGCGCGCGCGCCACCGCGCGGGCGCCGCCGTACGGGTCGGGAGGCGCGGGGCGCACTCGCGCGGGCTGCTCGTCCGTCAGCGCGACCCGCGGAGCCCGGCCGCCGAACAGGAGCTCCGGCGGCAGTGTGCCGCCGCCGGCGAGGGCGGGCGTCAGCGCGGGAGCCGGCGCGCCACCGAGGAGCCCGGACGCGACCGAGCGCACCCCGGGCCCGCCACCGTAGGGAGGCCCCCCGTAGCCGCCGGGCGGCGCGCCGTAGCCGCCGGGCGGGCCCGCGCCCGGCGGACCACCGTACGGGGGTGCCGCGACCGGTGGGGGAGGCGGGCCGCCCTTCTTCTTGCCGCCGCCGCGCACGATCACCACGACCAACAGGACGATCACCAGCAGGCCGAAGACGCCGAGGAGCGCCTCGAGCAGTGGGAACGGAGCGGCGCGACCCTTCAGCGTGAGGATGCTGTCGGCCGTGACGCCGCTCGTCCTCGCCGCCTTGTTGTCCACGATGACCACGCGCACCTGCGCCTGATCTCCCGCGCCGTGCAGGATCTTGTCCTTGTCCGGCGCCTCGATCTCGACGAACGCGTTGCTCGTCTCGACGGCCGTCCCCTTCATGCCCATCGCGATGAGCTGCTGCTGCGTGCGCTTGGCCTTGTCTACGTCGGCACCGGCCAGCGAGCCCGGGAGCTGCTGCCCCGCCGGGACGAAGTAGGCCTCGGCTCGCGACTTGTCGCCGCCCCAGCAGAAGTCGCCGTACACCTTGAAGCGGCCCTTCGGGTGCACGCCGCCGTCGCGCTGCGCCATCTCCGCGGTGTACTGGACGTTCACGTCGAGCGGCCACGTCGTCGGGTCGATGCCGACGGGCACGTTCTCGAAGGAGTTGTCGCCCAGGATGGCGGGCTTCACGTTGTTGAAGACCAGCTTGAACGTCTGCGTCACGGAGGGGGCGATGCACGCGACCCGCCACCGGACGATGTGCATCTTGGAGAACCGCGTGCGCACCACGCGCACGATGTTCGGCGCGCGGCCCGCCTGGCCTGGGCGCATCACGGTGAAGAACCCGCCGATCTCCGTGTTCGCCATGTTCTGCATGAACTCGAGCGACGCGAGGCGATATTCGTCGATGACCGTAGACGGGTAGTAGACGCTGATGACCGGCAGCGGAGACTTGGGGAGCGCGGTGTTGTCCTCCGGGAACCGCCCCTTGGTCATGTACTTCGAGATCTCGAGCCCGCCGGCGCCGTTCGTCAGCGGATCTGCGCCGCCGTAGCCGTTCGAGAGGACCACCATCGCTTGGTGGAGCGGCACCTTGACCGATTCGCCGATGTTGCCGAGCGACTTGAACGCGTCCGTCGCCGCCGCGCGGATGATCGAGGCGAGCGGGCGGTTGCGGCTGTTGTTGGGGAACGTGTCCGTGACGCCGTTGATGAAGGCTGTCGCGCGGGCCTTGTCGCTGGCGGCGATCCACTTGCTGTCCCGCACGAACGACTGCCGGTCGCTCAGGAACACGATGTTGACGATGTCGCTCGGGCCGAGCGCCGCGACGAACGCCGCGGCCGTCGCCTTGGCGTCCGCGAACGAGGCGCCCATGCGGCGATCGGCGTCGACGAGGAGCAACCACGCCGTCCCCACGCTGGGCTGGGTCTGGCTCTGCCCCCAGCTCGCCGTCGACACGAACTTCGCCGGCTGATCGATGCCATCGACGGTCACGGTGAAGATCGCGTTCGCCTGCGGGAACGGGTTGAACGGCGTGTAGAGCGCGCCGTCCTTCTCCAGCGCCTCGCTCATGCAGTCGAGCTGACCGGTGCCCGTGAGCCCTGCGCACTCGCCGATCGCGTCGCTCAAGCGCTTGGGCTGCACGAGCTCGACGACCGTAGTCAGGACGGGGGTGCCGCTCTCCGTGCTCGCCCGCGGGTCGACGCGCAGGAGCCTCGCCTCCGGCGCCGCGATCGCCGTCGAGGCGACGAGCTGGCACAGCCAGAGCACGAGCGCCGCGAGCACGAGGGCACGGCGCCCCGAGCCGCCGCGCCGACTGGGGGACGTTCGTTCGGTCATGCTCAGATGATCTTCAGCTTGGCCGTGTACCCGCCGAAGCGGATCTCCTGGCCGTCCGACAGCTCGAAGCGAGTCCCCGGCGCGAGCTTCTCGTCGCCGAAGAACGTGCCGTTCGTGCTGCCGACGTCCTCGTACACGACCCGGCCGGGCCGCGCGGTCGCGTGGAAGACGCCGTGGCGAGACGAGGTCGTCGGGTGGTCGATCTCGACGCCGAGGCCGTCTCCCGCGCCCTTGCGGCCCACGAGGTTCTGCCCCTGGAAGATCGGCCAGAAGACGCCGAGGTCGGCGTCCTCGTACGAGACGAGGAACGCGGCGAGGACGCGGGGGGCGTCCGCGGGCACGTTGCCCGGCTCGTACACGGGCGCCGCGGGCTGGGGGGGCGGCGCGGCGGCGGCCGGGGGCGCTCCGAACCCGGGCGGCGGCGCTCCGAACCCGGGCGGCGGCGCCTCAGCGCCGGGGGGCGGCGCTCCGAAACCAGCGGGCGGGCCGCCGTAGCCGGGCGGCGGCGCACCGAAACCTGCTGGCGGCCCGCCGAGGCCGGGCGGCGGTGCTCCGAAGCCGGCGGGCTGCCCGCCATAGGCCGCGGACGGATCCGCTGCGGCCCCACCGAACGTCGGCGGCGGACCCCCGATCGCCGGAGGAGGGGCCCCGAACCCGGGAGGGGGGCTACCGAAGGGCTGGGGCCCCGCGCCGCCACCTTGCATGGGATCGGCGAGGGGCGGCGGCGCCGTCGCGGCGTGCGCTGGATCGCCCCAGCCGGGCTGGGGAGCGCCGAAGCCGGGCTGGGGAGCGCCGAAGCCGGGTGGGGGGGCGCCGAAGCCCGGTGGGGGAGCGCCGCCTTGGGGCAGCTCCGGCGCGATCGTCGCGCCGAACGGATTCAACGCTTCGGGGCCCCCGCCTGGCGCGCCGGGCGGACCCCAGCCGCCGGGGCCGCCACCGCCGGCGGGCACGGGCGCAAAGCCCGGGGGCGCGGCCGGCGGGGGTCCGCCGAACCCGCCGGGCTGCGGCGGCGGGGCGTACCCTCCGGGGGGACCGTAGCCGCCGGCTTCCGGCGGTGGCGGAGCGCCGTACGGGCCGGGAGGCGCACCGTACTGGGCGGGAGGAGCACCGGGCGGCGGACCCCACCCGGGGGGCGGGGCGGCCTCCGGCGGCGGGGCCCAGCCGGGCGGGGCAGCGGCCGGCGCCGCGGGCGGCGGCGCGCCCCAAGCGGGGGGCGCGGCGGGCTGCGGCGCCGGAGCGCCTTGGGCCAGCGGCGCGCCGCAGGAGAGACAGAAACGGTTGTGGGATTGGTTCGCGGCGCCACACCGCGAGCAGTTGACCATGATGGGAGCCTCCCGGCGCTAAATCCGGCGGTGCTTTCAGCATACACCGGTTCCGCGCGCGAACCGAGCCCCGAAATGGACCGACGCCGGCGCCCGCCCGTGGCGCCGTGGCTCAGCGGTCCTTCACGTCTTGGATGCGCGCGGCCTTGCCCGAGAGCCCACGGAGGTAGAAGAGGCGCCCGCGCCGGACCACGCCGCGCGACACCACCTCGATCCGCTCGACGCGCGGCGAATGGAGCGGGAAGATACGCTCGACGCCGACGTTGAAGCTGACCTTCCGCAGCGTGACGGTGCTCCGTGCGCCGGCCCGGTGGCGCTTGATGAGCGTCCCCTTGAAGACCTGGATGCGCTCCTTGTCCCCCTCCACGATCTTGTAGTGGACGGCGAGGGTGTCACCCACGCGAAACCCGGGGACTTCCTTGCGGAGCGACGCGCTCTCGAGCGCGGCGATGGTCGAAGACTTGAATGCCATGAGTGCCTCCGCGAACCCGCGGGCCGCGATGCGTTCCGGGTGCGGGCGACGGGCCCGGCCGGGAAGGGCGCGACTTATGCCGCGTGGAGGCGCCCGAGTCAACTCCGGCCGGGCGCCGGGATCCGGGCCGACTTGACCGGACGCCGACTCGCCGGTAACTAACGCGCCCCTTCCGCCCGGCTCGGTGCCGGTGCCGCGACGGGCCGGCCCTCCCGGCCGGAGCGTGGAGAGCAGCGATGAACCAGTTCCCCGGCGTCATCGGACGCAAGCTCGGCATGACCCAGGTGTTCCTCGGCGACGGCACGGTGGTGCCGTGCACGGTCGTCGAGTCGAAGGCCATGGTGGTCGGCAAGCGCACCCAGGCGAAGGACGGCTACGACGCCCTCATCCTCGGCCTGGGCGAGCGCAAGGAGAAGCACACGAGCCGCCCGCTCGCTGGCCAATTCGCCAAGGCCGGCGTCGCGCCGCGCCGGGTGCTCCGCGAGCTCCGCTGCTCGCCCGAGTGGGCCGCCGGGTTCGAGGTCGGGCAGGCGATCACGCTGGATCGGCTCTTCGACGTTGGCCAGCTCGTCGACGTGCGCGGCGTGTCCCGCGGCCGCGGGTTCAGCGGCGTGATGACGCGGCACCACTTCAAGGGGGGGCGGATGACGCATGGTAACCACGAGTACCGGCGTCACGGCGGCTCGATCGGCACCCGCATGACCCCGGGTCGCGTCAAGCTCGGCATGAAGATGCCCGGGCAGCACGGGAACGCGACGGTGAGCGTGCTGAGCCAGGAGGTCGTCCGCGTGCTCCCGGAAGAGGGGCTCCTGCTGATCCGCGGCGGTGTCCCCGGGCCGGCGAGCGGGCTCGTCGAGGTGCGCGGCGCGGTGAAGCGCCGCGGCGGCAAGCGCGCCTGAGCGGGGCGTCGCTGCGAGCCGGGACGTGAGCCTCGACGCGCTCGCGGTTGCCTGGCCCGAGCACCGGATCGCGTCGCACGCCGACGGCCTGCTGGTCGTCGACAAACCCCCGGGGCTGCCGACGCACGGGGGCGCTCGCGCGGGCGACGACGTGGTCGGTCGGATCGCCGAGTGGCTCGGCCCGGCGGCGCGGATCGGCGTGCATTCCAGGCTGGACGTCGGCACCAGCGGCGCGCTGTTGCTGGTGACGGATCCTCGTCGCAACGCGGAGGTCGCCGGCGCGAAGGAGCGCGGCGCGATCGAGCGCACGTACGTCGCCGGAGTCGTCGACCGCGGGTTGCCCGCCGCCGGAACGCTCGAGCACCGGCTCGTGGTCGGCGGAGGGCGCGCGCGCGTGGTGCGGCGCGGCGGCCTCGTGGCGCGCACGCGGTTCGAGGTCCTCGAGCGGCGAGCGGGGCGCGCGCTCGTCCGCCTGTGGCCGGAGACCGGACGCACGCACCAGCTCCGGGTCCAGCTCGCCGCGATCGGCGCGCCCATCGCCGGCGATCCGCTCTATGGCGGCGAGCCGGCGTGGCGCCTCCTCCTCCACGCCGCGCGCGTCCGCGCGTCGTCGCTCGCGCTCGACGTCTCGGTGGCCGAGCCCGGCGATCTCGCCCGGTGGGTGCGCGGCGAGGCGTGGCGCCTAGCGGTCGGTGGCGCGCTCGCGCGGGAGCTGCTGGATCGCGCGTGGTTGCGCCGGTCGCTCGCGGCGGGCTGCACGTCGTACCGCCTCGTCAACGACGAGGGGGACGGGATGCCGGGGCTGGTCGTCGATCGGCACGGAGACTTCGTCGTGGTGGAGCCCGGGACGCCGGAGCTCGTGCAGCGTGCTGGCGAGGTCGCGCGCGCGTGGTGCGATCTCGGCGCCCTCGGCGCGTATGTGCACCCCCGCACGGCCGGCGCAGGGAGCGCCGCGCGCGGTGACGGGGCCGCGGCGCCGGCGGCCGGGGAGCCCGCGCCGGGCGAGTTCGTCGTGGCCGAGCACGGGCAGCGCTCGTACGTCGAACTCGGGAGGGGTCTCGCGACGGGCCTGTTCGTCGATCAACGCGAGACGCGGCTGCTCGTCCGCGAGTGGTGCCGGCGGTGGCTCGAGGCGCACGACGCCCCGCCCCGCGTGCTCAACCTGTTCGCGTATACGTGCGCGTTCGGCGCGGCGGCCGCGCTCGGCGGGGCGCGGACGACCAACGTCGATGTCGCAGCGCGCGCCCTGCAGCGGGGCCGGGCGGCGTACGCGGCGAACGAGCTCGAGCCCAGCGGCCATCGCTTCGTGGAGGCGGACGCGGTCCGCTTCGCGGAGCGCGCCGGTCGTCGTGGCGAGCGGTACGAGCTGGTGGTCCTCGATCCCCCGACGTTCGGTCGCGCCGGTCGCGCGACGTTCCGGGTCGCAGACGATCTCGAGCGCCTCGCGGCGGTGTGCGCCACGCTCGTCGTCGACGGCGGGCGTCTCGTGGTCGTCACCAATCACCGTGACACGCTCCGCCACGGGCTCCGGGGGCTCGCCGCGCGGGCCGTCGAGCGCGCGGGTCGCAGCGCCGCCCGGCTGCGGGACCTCCCCGCGCCCGTGGATTGCCCCCACTCGGCGTTCTCGGCGCCGGCCCCGAGCCACGCCGTGTTCGTCGACTTCTGCTAGCGTTTTGCCCCGGGGGAATCTATAGGACGCCCGCCGCCACGATGCCTACCGACCTTGTCCAGGAGATCGCCGCGGAGCTCGGCGAAGCTGACGCCGCTGCGCTCCAGCAGATCACGGCCGTCGTCGACGCGCTCGGCGAAGAGACCGTGCGGGCGCTGCTCGCAGAGACGAACACCCTCGAGGAGAGCGGGGGGATGACCATCCCCGACGGCACGCGCCGCCGGACGAAGGGGGGAGTCTTCTTCTTCCTCGCTCGGCGCCGCCTGCCGCGCGCCGAGCGCCGCGCCATCTTCATGGGGCCGTTCGGCCCGCCGCAGGCGCCCCAGCGCCCGCGCCCGGCGGTCACTCAGCTCCCGCGCCGTCCGCAGGACTCCGCGGCGCCCGAGCGCGGTCGGCCGGGGCCGCGCGGGGCGTGGGTCGACGCGCGGCGCGGGGGCGCGGCGCCCGCGCTCCGGCCGTCGCGCCTCGTCGTCCACGACGTGAGCGAGATCGCGCCGCCGCCGCCCGCCGAGGACACCCCGGAGCCCCGGGCGCGGATGGCGTCGTACGTTGCGCCAGAGCTGTTCGAGGAGCCCGTCCCGCAGCCGCCGCGCGCGCCGGAGCCGGTCACGGAGGGGACCAGCGAGGCGGAGCGGCCGCGCCGTCGCATCATCACCTTGCCGACGGCGGCGGCCGAGCCGGTCGGCCCGTCCGCGCAGCCCGACACGCGGGTGACCCGGCGGTCGCCGAGGGCGCCGTCCTTGCCGTCGCGTCGCGCCGCGGGCGTCGCCGCCGAGGCGAGCGCAGACTCCGGCAACGACGATCCGGGCGGCGAGGACGACGACCCTGCGGGGAGCGACGCGTCGTCCGAAGCCGACGCGCTGCTCGACGCCCAGATCCTCGCGATCATCCGCTCGAGCGAGGTCGACGTCGGCGCGTTCCGGGATGAGGCGCGCGAGCTGGTCCGTCGGTACGTGACGGAGCTCATCCCGCTGCTCGAGGCCGCGATGCGCCGCGAGGCGCTGCAGACGCTGGCGTCCGCGGCGAGCGGCGCGCCGCGGCGCGGGGTGGTGCGCGGCGGAGGGCGGCGCTGACGCGCGGCTCGTGGCGCGGCGCAACCCCTACGCGCGCCCCGACGCCCGTACGCGCGCCGCCAAGGAGCGCGGCTTCCCAGCGCGGAGCGTCTTCAAGCTGGAGGAGATCGACTCGCGCGTGGGCCTCCTGCGGCCCGGCCTGCGGGTGCTCGATCTCGGTGCGGCGCCTGGGTCGTGGACCCTCTACGCCAGTCGCCGTGTGGGCGTCGGCGGCCGCGTGGTGGCCGTCGACCTGCAGGAGCTGGCGGAGCTCGGCGCGCCCAACGTGATCGCGATCCAGGGCGACGCGCTGACGCTCGACCTGGCCGCGGTGGCCGAGCACGCGCCCTACGACGTGGTGCTGAGCGACATGGCGCCCAACACCAGCGGGAACAAGGCGCGCGACCAGGCACGCAGCGAGGAGCTGTTCCTGCGCGCGCTCGCGGTGGCTGCGGCCGTGGGGCGCCCCGGGTCGGCCTTCGTGGGAAAGCTCTTCATGAGCGCGGCGTTCGAGCACGCGCGCGCCGAGGTGCGCCAGCGCTACGCCGCGGTGCGCACGATCCGGCCCGAAGGGACCCGCTCGGTGTCGTCCGAGGTCTTCCTCGTCGGCCAGGGGCGGCTCGCGCCCGCAGCGCCGCTGCCGGGTGGGCCCGCGGGCGGCTGAGGCGCGGGCTCGCGCTGGTGGGGCCGGCCCGAGCTCAGCCGAACCGCTCGCGGATCGCGTCGACCACCGCGCCGTAGTCGGGAGGCAGGAACACGGGTGGGTTCGCCAGCGAGCTGCGCACGCCCTCGATGGCGCGCTCGTGGTATCGGACCTTGAACTCGGTGAACTTGAGCCCGCTCGCCGTGGAGATGCAGATGACGCGCTCGTGGGGCTGCACCACCCCTCGGGCCACCAGCTTCTGCAACACCGCCAGGCCCACGGCCGTGTGCGGGCAGGTGTAGAGCCCGGTGCGATCGGCGCGCGCGGCCGCCTCGCAGAGCTCCTCCTCGCTCGCCTGCTCGACGACCCCGTTCATCGCCTCCAGCGCCTGCAGGGCGCGCGGCGCGCTCACCGGGTTGCCGATCTGGATCGCCGTCGCCTGAGTGGGGGCTGCCGTGATCGGCGCGACCGACCGCAGCCCGGCCGTCCAGGCGCGGTAGAGCGGGTTGGCCGCCTCCGCCTGCGCGACCGCGAGGCGCGGGTACCGCGAGATCAGCCCGAGCTCCTTCATCATACGGAACCCCTGGTAGAGCGCGGCCGCGTTCCCGAGGTTGCCGCTCGGCAGCACGATCCAGTCGGGGACCTGCCAGTCGAACTGCTGGACGATCTCGATCCCCACCGTCTTCTGGCCCTCGAGGCGCAGCGGGTTCATCGAGTTGGCGAGGTAGACGAGGTTCTCAGCGGCGAGCTGCTTGACGAGGTGCATGCAGCCGTCGAAATCGGTGTCCAGACCGAGCACCAGCGCGCCGTGCGCGATCGGTTGCACGAGCTGGGCGCTGGAGACCTTCCCCTTGGGGAGGAGGACGACCACGGGAAGCCCCGCGGCTGCACCGTACGCGGCGAGCGAAGCGCTCGTGTCGCCGGTCGACGCGCAGGCGATCGCCTTCACGGCGAGGCCGTCGCGGAGCGCGAGCCGCACGACGCTCACCAGCACGGTCATCCCGAGGTCCTTGAACGACCCCGAGTGGCTCTGCCCGCACAGCTTCACCCACAGGTCGCGGACACCGAGCTCCCGGCCATGGCGCTCCGCCCAGAAGAGGTTCGAGCCGCCCTCGTACGTGCTGACGACGATGTCGTCCGGCACCTGGGGCATCACCCACTCACGCTTCCCCCAGACCCCGGAGCCGTACGGCCAGGTGCTCACCCGATAGCGCTCGTCGAAGAGCTTCATCCACGCAGGCCCGCTGCGATCGCGCAGCGCCTCGAGATCATGCGCGACCTGGAGGAGCCCGCCGCACTTGGGGCAGGTGTAGAGGGGGCGCGTGACCGGCCACGCGCCATCGCAGCCGGAGAAGCACCGGAGCTCGCAAGAGTACGCCATGGGCAAGGTCCTAGCAGGGGGACGCGCCCCGGATCACGGCGGCGTATAGAACGCGATGAGCTTGGCCGCCCCCTGGCCGTGGACGGTGAAGCCCTCGGACAACGCCGGCTCCTGCCGGGCCTCGATCACCCGGTTGGTGAACGGGGTGTCGGTGTCGAGATCGCCGAAGCTCTCGCAGTGCACGGTGGCGCCCCGCGCGAACACGGCGAGGCGGCCCCCCGCGCGGAGCGGAGTCGCGAAGCGGACCGTCTCCGACTGCCCCTTGTGGAGCGCGATCGGCCCGAACTGCTCTG
Organism: Polyangiaceae bacterium; assembly: GCA_020846005.1. Taxonomy (GTDB): domain Bacteria; phylum Myxococcota_A; class Polyangia; order Polyangiales; family Polyangiaceae; genus JADLEQ01. The sequence continues at coordinate 36,143 of JADLEQ010000041.1, read as the reverse complement.
TTCGCTCCTCGTCGCGGACGAACCAGTACACCCGCACCATCGAGTTGATCACGGAGCCCACCAGGCCGGCCCCGAAGCGCGAGGTCTCGCCGCGGCGGAGGATCACGTCCTGGTCCACGAGGATGTCGTCCTCCTCTGCCTTGAGCGCGCGGAAGATTGCGTCGCGGACCGGGGCGATCACCGAGTCGGCGCCCTGCAGCGGGTCGCCTGACAGGTTGCCGTAGGCCTCGAGGCCCGCCTGCATCGCGGCCGCGAAGTTCGCCCGCGCGCCGTCGTCGTCGTAGAACGCGAGCCGCAACGTGCAGCCGGCGAGGTCCGCCACGGGCGGGATCACGGCCAGCAGCGGCGGCTCGGCGAGCGAGACGTTCGTCATCCACTCGAGCGAGCCCACCTTGTGCGGTGCCATCCCGTTGGGGAGTCCGTGCAGCGGCTCGCGGATCGACTTGCCCTCTCGATCCACGAGCGCCGGGATCGACCACCAGTAGATCTCGCCGTCTCCCCAGAGATCGGTGTCGTCCACCACGTAGCTGCCGAGGAGGTAGACGCCGAGGTGCGCGCGGTCCTCCTCCGCCTGCGCCATGAGGCGGCCTCGCGTGGCATCCTCCGAGGCGAGGCCGAGCCGGCGCGCCAGCTCGGGGGTCATCCCGATCCGTTCGACGTTGGAGAGCGCCCGCGCGATCCGTTCGAGTCCCATCCCGATCATGTTATCGGCCAGGGTTCACGGCGCCAAGGCGGTCGGCGAGCTGCGGGTGTCGGCCCCCGTCCCGCGGGGCGCGGCGCGGCCCGCCCGGGCTCGCGGCGCTGGCCGGCCCGCGCGCTCAGGGGGCCGGGACGCGGCCGCGCGGGTCGTCGGCCAGCTCGCGCAGGAAGCCGGAGCACTGATCCATGGCCCTCGGGATGTCGTAGATGACGAAATGCCCGTCGCTCGCCTCGCTCGCCGGCCACTGCGCGAGGACGCCGGACGCGAGCCCGCCCGCGAGGTTGCCCGCGAGCCCACCCGCCGGGACGGTGACCGGCGCGAGATCGCTCCACGCGAGCTCGACGATGGGATGGATCAGCGGCGTCTGCGGAGGGAGCCCGAGCGCGACCGCCTGGACCTCGATCGCGTGGGGCGGCGTGTAATTGTCGCCGCTGCCGTCCGGGTCGATGCCCTCCGTCATGAGCACGCTCTTCGGCACGAACCCCGGCCGCGGCGCTCGTAGGATCCAGGGCACGTAGTGGATGGGGTCCGTCGTGTCGACGATGGACTGCGCCAGCGAGATCGCTGGGTGGAACGAGTTGATGTCCTCGAGCTCCTGCTCCTCGAGGTTCACGACTCCGAGGAGCGTCTTCACCAGTCCGGCGACGTTCACCGGCTTCGTCTTCTCGAGCAGCGTGATGCTGATGAGGCTCCCCGAGCCGCTCAGCACGGCGCCGCGCGCCGCGTCGTCGATCGCGAGGAAGAGGGGGCCGTTCAGCCCGCCCTGGGAGTGGCCGAAGAACATCACCCGGCTCCCGTCGAAGCGGATCTCGGAGCCCGTCCGCGAGACCGACGGCGGGACCGTCATCCCGCTCTCGGTGAAGAGGCGCGCCTGCTGGACGACGTCGATGGCCGACTGCGGGCCGTTCGCGCGAGCGGCGGTGGGGTTTTGCACGTTGAAGAAGATGAGCTCCACGTTCGTGTTGCACGGCGGGGGCGCCTCGCCGCACTCGCCGCCCGGTCGCGTGCCGTGGAAGATCTGATCGATGCCCATCGTCGCGATGCAGCGGGCCGCGAGCGACTCGGCCTCGTCGTCCGCGCCGAGCATCGATCGGTAGTTGCCGCCCGTCCCGTGCGCGTAGAGGACGATCGGGTAGCCGGCCGCCGGCATCGGGCAGAGCGTCGCGTCGGGGACGGCGAGCGAGAAGCGAAGCTGGAATTCTCGCTGCAGCTGGGGCTTCCCGGTCGCGTCGAACGCGAGCTCGCCGCCGTCGCCGTAGGACGTGAACGGGATGCTCCCGCGCTGGAAGTCGGGGGACGGTCCGTACTCGCCCTCGTACACGTCCATCCGTCCGGCGACGGCGTCGCGCGCCGCCCAGCGCGCGGCGTCTGCGGTGGGCGCCGGGTACTCGTCGCGCACCCAGTCGCGCAGCGCGCGCGCCTCGGCTGTCGGGTCGTTGGTCGTGAAGGGCGCGAGGTGGACCACGGACGCCACGTCGACGCCGGCCGCCGTGAGCTCGGCCGCCGCGTCCGCCACGACCCCGGAGGTCTCGTGGAGCGCGGCGTCGAGCGCGCTCGCGCGCCCGATGCGACCGCCGCCCTCGGCGCGGATCGCGTCGGTCACGACGAACGCGTAGCGCGTGTTGGGCCGGAGCGGGAAGCCGAACGTCGGCAGGAAGGCGAGCGTGCCCGCCGGCCAGTAGACCCCCGCGTCCCGGCGCAGGAACAGAGAGATCCGGCGCCGCGCGCCGCGCTCTGGCGACGCTGGATCGATGTCGATGAGCTGGACGCTCGAGTCGGGCTCGAGCGCGGCGATCGGATCGGTCGGGATCGAGCCGGGATCCAGCGGCACCGAGAAGCGGACGTACCCAGCCGCTGCCGGGGAGAAGCCATCCAGCGTGCCGTTCAGCGAGTCGAGGAAATCGCGGATCAGCGGCTGCGCCCGCGGGTTGGGATAGCCCGCGAAGTCGACCTTGCCGGCGGCGTCTCGGCGCAGATCGCTCGGCCACGGATGATCGAAAAAGCTCGCCTCGGAGAGCGTCGAGAGCTCGGCCGCGCCGACCCAGATCGACTCGCCCGCGAGCCCGGCGTCGGCGCCGGCGTCGGCGCCCCCGCCGCGCGCACCTGGCGAGTCGTCCGAGCTGCACCCGAGCGCCCACACCCCGATCACCATCAACGCACGCCACCGGCTCATGCGCCGAGCATACCCTGTCCCGCGCGACCCGGGGCACGCACGCCCCCGCCGGGGCCGCCCGCTCGCCGCCGGGCGCGCTCGGCGGCGCCCGCGGCCCGCGCTATGCCTACCGCGGCACCGTCTCTGCCCCCTCGGCCCGATGCCCCGTCGCTCCTCGTCGTCGCTCCGCTCCGCCCTCGCCGCGGTGGCGCTCCTCGGCGCCAGCTGCGAACGCGAGAAGCCGCCGCCGCCGCGGACGGAGCCGTGGCCGGCGCAGGCCCAGGACTCCGGGGCGCCCGCCGTCCGCCACGGCTACGAGGTCGCGGCGGACGCGGCCGTGACGTTCGAGCTCCCGGTGCCTGCCGGGGGGCCGCGCGGGAGGTTCCGCGTGGCGCGCGGGAGCCTGGAGATCGCCCCCGACGACCTCGCGCGCACCACGGGCACGATCGAGCTGGACGTCGCCAGCGTCCTCGTCGAGGGGGCGGACGTCGCGGAGTCCCGCCAGCGCAGCCAGGTCGCGCAGAGCTGGCTCGACGTGGGCGCGAGCCGGCCGGAGGTGGAGCGCGAGCGGCTGCGGTGGGCGAGGTTCCGGCTGAAGGAGATCACCCGCGCGAGCGCGCAGGCGGCCTGGGCCGGCCGCGCGGTCTCGCTCCCCGCGGCCGACGCCGCGGCGGCGGACGCGACCCCGGACGGCGGTCCCGCGGCGCCCGCGGCCGAGGTCGCCGCGCGCAGCGTGGAGCTCGAGGTCCGCGGCGATCTCGAGCTCCACGGCCGGCGGATCGAGCAGCCGCTCGGGCTCCGCGTGACCTTCTACTTCAGCGCGCCGCCCGCGCCGGGCGTCGTGCCGTCCCGCGTGGTCCTCGACACGCCGCAGCCGTTCACCGTCGCGCTCGCGACCTTCGACATCGCCCCGCGCGACGCGCGCGGCGCCCGAGTGGCGGCCGACGAGGGGCTCCTCGGCAAGGCGGTCGGGCGGTCCGCGCGGACGCGCGTCGAGCGCGTCGAGCTCCTCCCCCGGCCCCCACGCTGAGCCGCCGCGCGCGCCCGGCCGAGCGCCGGCGCCCGACCGCCGCGGCGGTGTCACCTCGCGCGCGCCCGCGGCGGCTTGCGCCCCACGAGCTCCGCGCGGAACGCGCTCGGGCACGCGCCGTCGGACAGCGGACACGCGGCGCACGCGGGCTTCACCGCCGTACACAGCCGTCGCCCGTGGAAGATGAGCGTGTGGCTGGCGACGTCCCACGTCTCCCGCGGGAGGAGGCGGCAGAGCGCGCGCTCGACGCCCTCCGGGTCGCGCTGGCGAGTCCAGCCGAGGCGCTGCGCCAGGCGCAGCACGTGAGTGTCGACCACCACGCCCTCGGGAGCGGCGAACGCGACGCCGAGCACGACGTTGGCCGTCTTGCGGCCGACCCCCGGCAGCTCGATCAGCGCGGCGAGCGTGCGCGGCACCTCGCCGCCGTGTCGCTCGACCAGCCCGCGCGCCAACCCCACGACGTTGCGGGCCTTCTGCCGGAACATCCCCAGCCGCGCGAGGGCCCGCTCCACCTCGGCGACGTCGGCGCGCGCGAGCGTCGCGGCGTCCGGGTAGCGCGCGAAGAGCGCCGGAGTGACGGCGTTCACCATCGTGTCGGTGCTCTGCGCGCTGAGGACCGTCGCGACGAGCAGCTCGAACGCGTCGCGATGGACGAGCTCGCAGTGGGCGTCCGGGTGCAGCGCGCGCAGCCGCTCGAGCGTCTGGGGCGCGCGCGCCGCTGGAGTCGCGCCGCGTGTCGGGGCGCGCGCGGCCGCGCTGCGCCCGCCCGCCATCAGCCGCCCTCGTCGCCCCCGTCGCCGGTCGCGCCCGCGGCCTCGTCCGCCGGCTCGGCCGGCGGGGGCTCGGACGCGCCGGCCCCGGGGGAGCCCTCGCCGCCGTTCTCCGGGGGCTCGCTGTCGTCGTCGAGGCGGGCGCCCGCGGCGACCTCGAGCGCGACCACCCGCTCGCCGTCCTCCACGTTCATCACGCGTACGCCCTGCGCGTTCCGACCCGTCTCCCGGATTTCGCTCACCCGCGTACGGATCGTCTGCCCGCGGTCGGTGATCAGGATGACCTCGTCGTCCGGTCGCACCAGCGCGACGCCGACCACGGGCCCGTTCCGGGTGCTCGCGTCGATCAGGATGATGCCCTTGCCTCCGCGCCCCTGGAGGCGGAACTCCTCGAGCGACGTGCGCTTGCCGAAGCCGCGCTCGCACACGGCGAGGACGTGGCTCTGCTCGGCGCTCGCGATCCCGAAGCCGACGACCTCGTCGCCCTCGTCGAGCTCCACGGCCTTCACGCCGGCGGTGTTGCGGCCCATCGGGCGGACGCTCTGCTCGTCGAAGCGGATGCTCATCCCACCGCGGGTCGCGACGAGGAGCTCGCGCGACCCGTCCGTCACGCCCGCGCTGAGGAGCTCGTCGCCCTCCTCGATGCGCACGCCGATGATACCCTTCTCCCGGTAGTTCTCGTACTCGGAAACCTCCGTCTTCTTCACCTGGCCGCGCTTCGTGAGCGTGACGACGAAGAGCCCCTCGCGGAACGCCAGGACCGGCGTGATCGCCGCGACGCGTTCTCCTGCCTCGATCCCGATGAAGTTGACGATGGCGCGGCCCTTGGCGCTCCTCGCAGCGAGCGGGATCTCATAGATCTTCTTGACGTAGACCTTGCCCTGTTCGCTGAAGAAGAACACGAAGGAGTGCGTCGACGCGATGAAGAGCTGATTCACGAAATCGTCGTCGCGAGCCTCCATCCCGCGGTTGCCCTTGCCGCCGCGCTTCTGCGCCCGGTACTCCGCGAGCGGCGTCCGCTTGATGTACCCCTGGTGGGAGATGGTCACGACCATCTCCTCCTCCTTGATCAAATCCTCGATCCCGATCTCGGCCTCGTCCTCCACGATCTCGGTCCGGCGCGGCTGCCCGTGCTTCTCGCGGATTTCGCGCAGCTCTCCGACGATCACCTCCATGAGCCGCGCTTCGCTGGCGAGGATGGCCTCGAGCCCCGCGATCTCCTCGCACAGCTCGGCGTACTCGGCCGCGAGCTTCTCCTGCTCGAGCCCGGTCAGTTTCGCGAGGCGCATGTCGAGGATGGCGCGGGCTTGCCGCTCGCTCAGGCGGTAATCGCCGACCTCGCGCGCCCGCGCGATCTCGGCCTCGGGTCGCCCGGCGCGGATCACGAACGCCTCGAGCCCCGCGAGCCGGAGCTGCATGAGGCGCTCGCGCGCCACGTCGGTGTCGGGCGACTCTCGGATCGTGCGGACGACGAGGTCCACGGCCGTCACCGCCACCCCGAGCCCCTCCACGAGCTCACGTTGCCCGAGCGCCTTGGTGAGGCGGTGCCGAGTCCTCCGGCTCACGACCTCGCGCCGGTGCTGGACGAACACCTCGAGCGTGCGCTTCAGGTCGAGGACGACGGGGCGCTTCTCCAGGATCGCGAGGTTGGTCACGCCGAACGACGCCTGCAGATCGGTGAGGCGGTACAGCTGGTTCAGGACGACCTGCGGGTGGGCGTCCTTCTTCAGCTCGATGACCAGCCGCATCCCCTCGCGATCGCTCTCGTCCCGCGTGTCGCGCACGCCCTCGAGGCGCTTGTCGCGGATCAGCTCGCCGATCTTGGCGTGGAGGCGCGCCTTGTTCACCTGGTACGGGATCTCGGTGACGACGATCTGCTCGCGCTCGGGGCTCCCGCTGACGCGCTCCACCTCCGTGCGCGCGCGCATCACGATCGTGCCGCGCCCGGTGCGGTACGCCGCGCGGATGCCGGCGCGCCCGTGGATGAAACCGCCCGTGGGGAAGTCCGGCCCGGGCACGAGCTCCATCAGAGCCTCGAGGGTCACGTCGGGGCTCTCGATGACCCGGATCGTGGCGTCGATCACCTCGGCCAGGTTGTGCGGCGGGATGTTCGTCGCCATCCCCACGGCGATGCCGTTCGAGCCGTTGACGAGCAGGTTGGGGAAGCGCGCCGGCAGCACGACGGGCTCACGCTCGCGCTCGTCGTAGTTGGGCTGGAAGTCGACGGTGTCTTCGTCGATGTCGGCGAGCAGCTCGGTCGCGACCCTCGCCAGCCTGCACTCCGTGTAGCGATACGCCGCCGCCGGGTCGCCATCGACCGAGCCGAAATTCCCCTGGCCGTCGATCAGCGGGTGCCGCAGGCTGAAGGTCTGCGCCATGCGGACGAGCGCGTCGTACACGCTGGTGTCGCCGTGGGGGTGGTACTTGCCGAGCACGTCGCCCACGACGGCCGCGCACTTCTTGTAGCTGGCGCCCGGTGAGAGGTTCAGCTCCTGCATCGAGTGCAGGATCCTCCGGTGGACCGGCTTGAGGCCGTCCCGAGCGTCCGGGATGGCGCGGCCGATGATGACGCTCATGGCGTAGTCGAGGTACGACGTACGCATCTCGTCGAGGATGCTGATCGGCTGGCGGCTCGTCGGGCTCGTGGGTTCGTCGCTGCTCATCTCGGAGGGCCCGGCCTAGCCCGGCGCGGGGGGGGCCACAACGCGGCGAGGCCGCGCTGGAGCGCGTGCCCGGAGGCCGGCTGGGGGGCGGACGCAGGGCCCCGTCGCGCGCGCGCGGCGCGCCTACGGGCAGGTCTTCTCGATCGTTCGGGAGTCCTGGACGTTGCCGTCCAGGTCACGGAACTCGGCGACGAGCTTGCCCGGCGTCACCGTGACGAGGAGCGCGCCGTAGCCGCGGTAGCGCGCCTTGGAGTCGGGCTCGGCCCCCTCGAAGTCGTAGAGCCCGGCGCCGCCCGTCCCCACGGTGAGGTAGACGGTGTCCTCCTTCTCGACCCGCTCGTACACGTGGTCGTGGCCGTAGAGGACCAAGTCGACGCCGGTCGACGCCCGCGTGACGAAGCGCGACTCCTCGTTCGGGCTGTCGTGGTACTTGCCCGAGGTGTACGAGGCGCGGTGCCACATCGCGAGCTTGAAGCAGGCGCCGGACTTGGGGGCCTCGGACAGGAGCCACTGCCCCTGCGGCGAGCTCGCGTCGCGCCCCGCATCCGTCTCGCTGTCGAGCGAGAAGACGTGCAGCAGGCCGAAATCCACGTCGTAGTGGTGGCGCTGCTCGAGGAACGGGAAGTAGTCGAAGTACGGCTGCGCGCCGTCCGTCTTGTAGTCGTGGTTCCCGGGGCACGGGAAGAAGCGGTTCACGTCCGCGCCCGGCCCGTTCGGCCCCTGGTACCCCCAGATGTGGCGCGCGTAGTGGCGCCCGATGTTGGCCTCGATCGTCGTCGCCGCGCCGTCCGGGTAGTTGAGATCGCCGAGGTGCAGGATGAAGTCGAGGTCCCAGGAGTTGACGAGCGCGGCGACCTCCTTCGTCTTGGTGATGCCGAGGTCGTCCGTCGCCGAGAAGCCCGAGTCCCCGAGGGCCGCGAACACGAGCTTGGCGTCGCTGTGGGGCGTGCCGCCCCCGCCTCCGCCGCCCGCCGCGCCGCCGGTGCCCGCCGTGCCGCCGCCGGCGCCGCCCCCCGAGGTGCCGCCGCCGTCCTGCGCGGCGTTTCCCGAGCCCGCCGGCGCCGAGTCCGTGCCGCACCCGGAGGCGAGGGTCACGGCCAGGCCCGCGAGGACGAAGGGGAGAGCACGGATCATCGGGACCTCGCAGCGCAGAGGGGAAAAACCCTACCGCGGGCGGGCGCGCCGGTCGAGCGCGCGCGGGGGAGGGGCCGGGGCGACGGCGCCGGGGCGCGGCGCGTTCGGCGGGGTCGAGCCGGCGCTCCCGAGCGAGCGAACGGCGGCGACCACGTCTCGCCGGAGCTCGGCGCGATCCCGCGCGACGCCCGCCACGACGATCAGGCGCTCGGCCCCGAACGGGAGGACGACCACCCACGCCTCGGCCCGCGCTCCCGAGAGCGTCGCCGGACCGTGGGCGGCCGTCCCCGGCCACTCGACGACGCCCAGCCGGGTGCTCTCGGGCTCCTCCCAGACGGGCTCGTCGAGTCGCGCCTCACGCCGCAGCCGCTCGACCAGCTCGCGGCCGCGCGCGTCGCTCGTCGCGAGCGCGACGCCGACGTACGCGCGCCGATCCGAGCTCGTCGCGCCCGCGGTCGTCGCGTCGATCGGGCCCCGGATCCAGCCGCGCGGCACGTCGAAGCGGAAGCGGGACGTCGCCACGCGCTGCGTCGGGCCGGCGAAGGACGGCGCGCCCTCGAACAGGTGCTCGACCTCCGGCGCGTGGTGCTGGCGAGCCACGCCGCGCCCGCCGCCCGCCCTCGGCGGGAGGCCGGCCGGCGCGGCCGGGGCGCTGGCCGAGGCGGTCGCGCTCGTCGCCTGGGCGCGTGGGTCGTCGCGTGCGCCGCAGCCGCCCGCGCCGGTGGCGCACGCCGACAGCGCGGCCGAGAGCGCCACGCCGTGAGCGGCGCGGGTCAGGCGTCCTGGAGATCCCACGTCGAGCGCAGCCACTCGAGCAGGCCGTCCTCCTCCACGGAGATCGTGTCCCGCATCGCGAGGTCGAGCAGCGCGTCGTAGATCGTGAGCCGGGCCTCCTCGCGCGTCACGCGCTGCGCCTGCGCGCGGATCGCCTCCGGCTCGCTCAGCGTCGTCCCCGCGTCGTCGATGAGGCTCCAGAACCGCTCGTTCCCGAGGTCTGCCGCGAGCTCGTCGACGGCTTCGCGTTCGCTCTCCGAGAAGCTGCCGTCGAGGCGCACCAGCAGCCGTACCAGTCCTACGAGCGCGAGCTGCTCGTCCCGTGTGAGCTCGTCGAGTTTCATGACCTGGGCCGGCAGATGCCCCGCGCCCGAGGCGAACGCAAGCCGGCGCGACCCCAGCCACGCGCGGTGGCCCAGCCTGGCACAGGCCAGCGCAGGGTCTGCTGGAATTGCAGCGGATCCGCTGTGGCATGGCGCGTGCTTAGCCCAGCCCGAACCCAGGAGGACTTCATGGCACACGACCCCCGCCCCGCCCGCCCGCGCAGCGCCAGGCTCCCGCTCTACCCCCGGCTGGGGATCGTGGTGACGGCGGCGGCCATCACCACCGCGTGTGGCGGCGTGGTCGAAGAGCACCCCGGCCGGGCCGCCGCGGCGGGCGCGGCGGGCGACGCGAACGTCCGGGTCCACCGCCTCGATGGGTACGTCGTCGCTGCGCAGGCGGGCGCCGGCGGTGAGGCGGGCTGGGGGCCGGCCGCGGGCGGCATCGGAGATCCCTGGCAGGGCGACGGAGGGCCGTCGCCGTCGGGCGGCGCGGGAGGCGCCGATCCGGCGGCGGGCGGCGGCGTGGGCGGCGCCGATCCGGCCGCGGGGGGCGGTGTGGGCGGCGGGGGCATCGGGGATCCCTGGTTGGGTACCGGCGGCGCCGGGGTGACTGGCGGCGCCGGCGGCGGGTCGGGCGCCGATCCAGGGATGGGGGGCGGGTGCGGGGCAGGCGCGAGCCCCTCCACGGGCGGCGCGGGCGGCGAGCCCGGCGTCGCGGGCGCAGCGGGCGTCGCGGGCGCAGCGGGGCTCGGCGGCGGGGCGGGCGAGGGCTCGGCCGCAGGTGGGATCGCGGAGGGCTGGGGCGAGGCCGGCGCCGCGGGCGCGCCATCCGACGCCGACGGCGGCGCCGCCGTGACCGGTGGCGCGGCGGGCGCCGCCGGCTGACGCGCTCGCCAGATACGCCGGAGCCGCAGCGCATGGAGCTCGTGTTCTTCGTCGATCACCAGTGCAACCTGCGCTGCACGTACTGCTACACGGGCGAGAAGGCGACGCGCACGATGTCGGTCGACACGATGCGCGCCGGCGTCGCGCTGGCGCTGCGCGCGCCCCCGCCCCACCTGGACGTTGCGTTCTTCGGCGGCGAGCCGCTCCTGCGCCTCGAGCTGCTGCGGGCCACCATCGCTCACGTCGAGGCCGAGGTCGCGGCGCTCGGCCCGCGCGCCCCCTCGCTGCGCTTCCTGCTCAACACGAACGCGACGCTGGTCGACGACGAGGTGGTCGCGCTGTTCGCGCCGCCGCGCGTGTCGACCGCCTTCGTGTCGCTCGACGGCCCGCGCCACGTGCACGACCGCCATCGCGTGAACGCCGCAGGGCGCGGTTCCTTCGACGATGTCATGGTCGGCCTGTCGCGCCTGCGGGCCGGCGGCGTCGCGTTCCAGCTCATGGTCGTCGTCACGCCGGCGACGGCGCCGGACCTCGGGGCCACGCTCCGCCACGCCCTCACGCTCGGGGCGACCAAGATCCAGCTCAACGCGGACCACTCCGCCACGTGGGACGCCGCCGCGCTCGCCGGGCTCCGCGCGGGCCTGGAGGCGGCCGGCGAGGTCTGGGCCGACGCGTTTCGCGGCGGCCAGGCGCCGCGCGTCGAGCCGCTCCACACCAAGATCCTCGGGCACGTGAAGGGCGGCGTCCCCTGCCCGTCGCGGTGCCTGCTGGGCGGGGACGAGCTCACGGTGACGCCCTCGGGGCGCCTCTATCCGTGTCCGCAGATGGTCGCCGAGGACCGCGGCGGCGAGCTCGTGCTCGGCCACGTCGCCACCGGCGTGGACCCCGCGCGTCAGCGCGCGCTCCAGGCGCAGAAGGACGAGGCGCTCGAGATCTGCGGCGAGTGCGACCTGCAGGCGCGCTGCCAGAGCCACTGCGGCTGTCGCCACGTCGCGTCGAGCGGGCGGCTCGGGCGCATCACCGAGACGCTCTGCGATCTGGAGGGCGAGTGGATCGCGGCCGCCGATCGGGTCGCCGAGGCGATGTTCGCCGAGAGGGTCCCCGCGTTCCTCGACTTCTACTACCGCAAGGCGTGGGCGCCGGCGACCGGCGCGCGCCTCATTCAGCTCAGAAGAAGTTCCCGATCGTGAACTCGAAGACGCTGGTCTCCTCGTAGGGGAGCGGCGCGAACGGGAAGCCCCACTCGAAGCGCAGCGGGCCGAGCGGCGAGAACCACCGGATCCCGAACCCCCAGGAGGTGCGGAGGTTCGCCAGGCTCGCGAGGCCGTCGAAGCACGGGCTCGTCGTCTCGTAGCGGACGCTCGCTCCCCCCGTCTCGCAGTAGACCTTCTCGACGTTCCACGCGTTGCCCGCGTCGGTGAAGAGGACCCCGCGGATCCCGACCTTGTCGAGGATCGGGAACTCGAGCTCGAGGTTCTGGAAGTACATCAGGTTGCCGCCGATCCCGGCCCCGTTCAGGAACGGCGAGCTGTTGGGATCGGTGGAGCGCGTGAGCGGCATCCGGGGGCCGATCGTCCGGAAGCGGTAGCCGCGGACGTCGAGGATGCCGCCGAGGAAGAACCGGGCGAAGATCGGGACGCCCTCCTTCGACGGGCTCGTCACCAGGCCGGCCTCCTGGTTCAGCTTGAGCACGAGATCCTTCGTCAGCGGGTAGTAGAAGCGCCCCGCGTACTTGTGGCGGACGAACTCGTTGTCGCTCGCCAGGATCGGCGCAGCCCACTCCGTGGAGCCGCGGAGGTAGAGCCCCTTGGTCGGGAACAGGCGGTTGTCGCGGGCGTCATAGGTGAGCGCCGGGCGCACGCTCGAGGTGAGGCCGTCGTTGAAGAGGTTCGCGAGGGGGAGCCGCGTGAAGACGCTCACGCTGCTCGAGGTGCCGAGGAACGTGCTCTGCGTCTGCGTCGAGACCTCGTCGTACTCCGCGGTGTAGCTGAGCGACGCGACGAGCTCGGGCTCGATGAGCGGGTACCCGAAGGTGAGCGAGCCGCCGCGGCTCGACTGGGAGAAGTCGTCGTAGATGCGGAGCTGGTCGTAGAGGTCCAGGCTCGCGCTGAACGGACTCTCCAGGAAGTACGGCTCGATCAAGCGCAGGTTCACCGCCTGGCGGAGGCCGCTCAGCTGGGCCTGGAGGGAGAGGCTCTGCCCGTTGCCGAACAGGTTCGCCTGCTGGACCTGCGCGGTGGCGATGAAGCTCTCGATGCTGGAGAAGCCGGCGCCCACCTGGAACGTCCCGGTCGGTCGCTCGCTCACCTCGAAGTACACGTTCACACGGTCGGGGGAGCTGCCCTCCTCCGTCGACACGTCGACCCGCTCGAAGAAGCCGAGCGCTGTGACGCGCGCCCGCGAGCGCTCGAGCTTCGTCTCGCTGAACTTCTCGCCTTCGGCGATCTCGAGCTCCCGGCGGATGACCCGATCGCGCGTCTTCGCGTTGCCCCGCGCCTCGATGCGCTCGAAATAGACGACGGGACCCCGGGCGATCGGGACCACGATGTCGACCTCGGCCCGCGCCGGGTCGAGCCGCGTCTGCGGGTTCGCCTCGACGTTCGCGTACCCCTCGTCGCGATACATCGTCCGGATGGCGCCGAGATCTTCCAGGAGCTCGGCCCGGTTGAAGTAGTCCCCGGGCTTCGCGCGCACGCGGTAGCGCAGCGCCCGTCGCCCGCCGATCGGCTCGACCTCCGCGCCGGACGCGCCGCGTTCGTAGACCCGCAGCCCGCGGATCCGATAGCGGGGCCCCTCGTCGATCGTGATCGACACCTCGATCCCCGACTTGTCCGGGGTGAGCATCACCCGAGGCGTCGAGATCGAGACCGAGAGGAAGCCGCGATCGTAGTAGAGCGCGCTGATCACGGCCACGTCGCGCTCGAAGGCGTCCTGGCGGAACGGCCCCCCGGAGCCGAACGCAAAGAAGCCGGCGTTCCCGGTGAACATCACCTCACGGAGCTCCTCGTCCGAGATCGAGTGGTTCCCGATGAAGGTGATGCGCTTCACGCTCACCTTGCCGTTCTCCCGGACGCGGAACTTCACCGCGACCTCGTTGTTCTTCATCGGGACGATCTCGTGATCGGCCTCGGCGAGGAAGAAGCCCTTCTCGGCGTAGAGGTCCCGGATCTTCTGCAGGCTGCGCTGGACGGCGGGGAGGCTCAGGATGGTCGAGGACTTCACCTCGACGCCCTCCGCCAGGTCCTCGTCGTCGATCTCGTCGTTGCCGTCGAACTCGACGTTGGCGACCACCGGGCGCTCCCGCACGACGAAGCGCAGGACCACCTCGTCACCGACCCGCTCGAGGTCGACCTCGATGTCGTCGAAGAACCCGGACGCGAACAGCTCGCGCACGTCGTCCGTCAGCTGCTCGGGCGCGAAGCCCAGCCCGACCCGGAGCTTCAGGTACGCGATCACGTCGGCGTCCGACACCTTGCGGTTGCCGTCGACGACGATCTGCCGGATGACGAGCCCGCGCGCGCGTTCTCCCTCGCTGTCGGGGAGGTCCCGCTGGGCCCAGGCGGCGCCGGTCAGCGTGATCCAGGCGACGGCGGCTAGCGCCCGCAGCAGGGCGCGCCACCCCCGCGGGGTGAGGCGGCCGGAAGCAAAGGAACGCAAGGGGAGTCTCGGGCTCGCGCCGGGGCGGCGCTGGGCCAGGCGCCCGGGGGGACGGCTGGCGGGGAGAGGGGCCCGGGACGCCCGGCTCGCAGGCGCCGGGACCGGCCGGGACGCGAGGAGCCAGCCGCCACGAGCGCGGTCGGAGGCGCGGCTTGGTAGCCCAGCGCTCGGGCCGTCACAAGCCGCCGGCCGCGCATGGCGTCGGCGACCGGGGGCGAAAGGCTGTACAGAAGCGCAGTGGTCATGGTAGGGGCCCGTCGGCGGCCCCGGGTTCTCGAACTTGACCTCGATGGCAGTTCCGGCCGAAGGGGCAGGCCCCGAGCCCCGCCTTCGAGGAGCCCCGCTTGGCAGCCAGAAAGCCCCCTCATCGCTCCCGCGCGCCGCGCGCCCCCCGAGGTCAGCAGCTCGAGCTGCCCGTCGGTGGCGGGGCGGGTGGCGCCAAGAACAAGAAGGGCAAGGCGCCCCCCGCCGACGAGCCGCCCCCGCCGGCCGAGGCGCCGCTCCACGACCTCGCGAAGAGTCGCTACCTGAACTACGCGCTCAGCGTCATCACCAGCCGCGCGCTGCCGGACGTGCGCGACGGCCTGAAGCCCGTGCAGCGCCGCATCCTCTACACGATGTGGCAGGCGGGCATCACCGCCGACCGCAAGCACCGCAAGTGCGCCTCGGTCGTCGGCGACGTGATGGGTCAGTTCCACCCGCACGGCGACTCGGCGATCTACGACGCGCTGGTCCGCATGGCGCAGCCGTTCAGCCTGCGCGCGCCCCTGGTCGACGGCTCCGGCAACTTCGGCTCGCTCGACGGCGACCCCCCGGCCGCGTACCGCTACACCGAGTGCCGGCTGGCTCCGATCGCCGGCGATCTCCTGGCAGAGCTCGACGAAGACACCGTCCACTTCCGGCCGAACTACGACGGCACCCGCACGGAGCCGGTGGTGCTCCCCGCCCGGCTCCCGAACCTCTTGGTGAACGGCGCCACCGGGATCGCGGTCGGCATGGCGACCAACGTCCCGCCGCACCACCCGGGGGAGGTCTGCGCCGCGGCGCTCCGCCTGCTCGAGGCGTTGGTCGAGGGGCGGCAGCTCACCAGCCGGGAGCTCGCGCGGACGGTGAAGGGCCCGGACTTCCCGACGGGCGGCCAGATCGTGTCGTCTGCGGAGGAGATCAAGCAGGTCTACGAGACGGGGCAGGGCTCCCTCAAGGTGCGCGCCACGTGGAGGCTCGGCCCCGAGTCCCGGGCTGGGAAGACCGTCGTCGTCGACAGCATCCCGTACGCGGTGAACAAGGCCACGCTGGTCGAGTCACTCGCCGAGATCGTGATCTCGCGCAAGATGCCGCTGCTCCTCGACGTCCGCGACGTCTCGGCAGACGACGTCCGGATCGAGCTCACCCTGAAGAAGGACGCCGACGAACGCAAGGTGATGGCGTACCTCTTCCGCCACACGGCGCTGCAGAGCACCTTCGCCGTGAACCTCACGTGCCTCGTGCCCACCGAGAACCCGGAGGTGGGGCGCCCCGAGCGGCTCGATCTCGCGAGCCTGCTCTGGCACTTCCTCCACTTCCGCCTCGAGGTGGTGACCCGGCGGCTGCAGCACGAGCTCGGCCGGATCGAGCGGCGCATGCACGTGCTCGAGGGGTTCGAGAAGGTCTTCGACGCGCTCGACACGATCCTGAAGATCGTCCGCGCCAGCGACGGCAAGGCCGACGCCGCCTCCAAGATCATGAGCCGCTTCGCGCTCGACGCCGAGCAGACGGACGCCATCCTCGAGCTCAAGATCTACCGCCTCGCGAAGCTCGAGATCCTCGTCATTCGGCAGGAGCTCGAGGAGAAGCGCAAGCGCAAGCGCGAGCTGGAGAAGCTCCTCGGCGCGAGCGGCGCTCGCGGCCGGTGGGGGATCGTCCGCCGGGAGCTCACCGAGATCGGCGACGCCCTGGCGAAGGCGAGTCCGCGGCGGACGACCATCGTCGCCGTGGAGGGTGAGGCGGAGTTCTCCGAGGAGGAGCTGATCGTCGCCGAGGACGCCCACGTCCTCCTCACGCGCGACGGCTGGATCAAGCGGCAGAAGGAGATCCGGGACCCTGCCGCGACGCGGCTCCGCGAGGGCGATCAGGTGCTGGCGTGCGTCGCCGGCTCGACGCGGGCGACGCTCGTCCTCTTCTCGAGCTTGGGGAGCGCGTACACGACGCGCGTGACCGACGTGCCCGCGACGACCGGTCACGGCGAGCCCGTGCAGAAGCTGTTCAAGCTGCGCGACGGTGAGACGATCGTGACGATGCTCTCGCTCGATCCGCGGGTCGTCGGCGACGTGGCCGAGCGGGGCGAGCAGCTCCCGCGGACGTTCGCGGTCGCGGCGACGACCGACGGCTACGTCCTCGCGTTCGGGCTGGCCGGCTTCGTCGAGCCGAGCACGCGGAGCGGGCGGCGCTTCGCGCGGGTCGCGGACGGCGCGCGCGTGCTCGGCGTCTACCCCTGCCAGGGTGGGGAGACGCTGCTCGCGGCGTCCCGGCAGCGGCGCGCGATCGTCTGCGGGATGGAGGACGTGAGCTACCTCGGCGGTCCCGGCCGAGGGGTGCTCCTCCTCAAGCTGGCGAAGGACGACGAGCTGATGGCGTTCGGCGTCGCGACCCACGATCGGACGGCGCTCGTGCTCGAGACGTCGCTCGGCGGGGAGCAGCGGGTGAGCGCCGGCCGGTTCAAGCGAGTCGGGCGCGGCGGCAAGGGCCACGAGGTGATGTCCCGGGGGCAGCTCGTGCGGTGGGTGCAGGAGCCCCCGCCGGCGCCCGCGCCCCTCGAGGCGGAGAGCTGAGGACGGAGGCACCCGAGATGGCGTACAGCGCGAAGGACATCGGAGTGCTCGAGGGGCTCGAGCCCGTGCGGAAGCGCCCCGGCATGTACATCGGCGGCGTGGGCAGCGCCGGCCTGCACCACCTGGTGTGGGAGCTCGTCGACAACGCGGTCGACGAGGCGATGAACGGCCACGCGACCCGGATCGCGGTGACCCTACACGCCGACGGTAGGAGCGTCAGCGTGACGGACGACGGCCGCGGCATCCCGATCGATCTGCACCCCAAGCACAAGAAGCCCGCCGTCGAGCTGGTGTTCACCGTGCTCCACTCCGGCGCGAAGTTCGACGCGGGGAGCTACAAGACCTCCGGGGGCCTGCACGGCGTCGGCGCGTCCGTGGTGAACGCGCTCTCGACCCGACTCGTCGTCAAGGTGAAGCGGGACGGCGCCGAGCACGCGATGGAGTTCGCCCGCGGCGCTCCGACGACGAAGCTGAAGAAGGTCGGCGCGGCCCGGGGGACGGGGACCAGCGTCTGGTTCACGCCGGACCCGGAGATCTTCCCGCGCACCGAGTTCTCCTCCGAGCTGATCCGCGAGCGGCTCGAGATCGCGAGCTACCTCCACCGTGGCCTGGAGGTGACGTTCGTGGACGAGGCGACCGGCGCGCGCCACCACTGGAAGCACGCGGACGGTCTCCGGTCGTTCCTCGACGCGATCGTCGCCGAGCGCAAGGCCCGCGTCGTGCACGAGGCGGCCTTCTCCCTCGTGAAGGAGAACGGCTCGCGGATCGAGGCGGCCCTCCGCTGGACGGAGTCGACCGACGAGCACGTCCGCTCGTACGTGAACGGCATCCCGACCGGCTCCGGGGGCACGCACGAGAACGGCCTCCGCGCCGGCATCGTCAAGGCGGTGCGCAACTACGTCGAGACGCACGGGCTGACGCCCCGAGGGCTCACGCTCACGGCGGAGGACGTCCGTGAGGGGATGGTCACCGTGCTGAGCACGTTCCTCACGGAGCCGCAGTTCCAGGGCCAGACGAAGGACCGCCTCAACAACCCCGAGGCCCAGGCGCAGGTCGACGCGGCCGTCCGCCCGGCGCTCGAGCAGTGGCTCCACCAGAACCGGACGGCCGCCGAGCAGATCGTTGCGCGGATCATCCTCGCCGCGCGCGCGCGCGAGGCGTCGCGCGCGGCGTCTCAGGCGGTGGTCCGCAAGACGGCGACGAGCGGGCGCCTGACACTGCCCGGGAAGCTGAGCGACTGTCTCGCGTCGGACCGCGCGGACACCGAGCTCTTCATCGTGGAGGGCGACTCCGCGGGCGGCACCGCCAAGCAAGGGCGAGACCGCAACCGGCAAGCGATCTTGCCGCTGCGCGGCAAGGTGCTGAACACCGAGGGCGTCGCGCTCGGCAAGGTGCTGGAGAACAAGGAGCTCGCCGATCTGGTGACCGCGCTCGGGTGCGGGGTCGGGAAGGACTTCGAGCTCGGCCGGCTGCGTTACCAGCGGATCGTGCTGCTGGCCGACGCCGACAGCGACGGGCACCACATCACGACGCTGCTCCTCACGTTCTTCTACCGGCACCTGCCGGAGCTGATCCGCCAGGGTCGCGTCTTCGTGGCCGTCCCGCCGCTCTACCGGGTCGACATCGGCAAAGAGACGCACTGGGCGGCCGACGACGCCGCCCGCGATCGGATCGTCGCCGAGCATGGGGGCCGATCGAAGCCGGAGATCACCCGCTTCAAGGGGTTGGGCGAGATGATGGCCAAGACGCTGTGGGAGACGACCCTCGATCCGCGGCGCCGGAGGCTGCTCGCCGTGACCCTGCCGGACGCGCTCGCCGCCGATCGCGCCATCGCCGACCTCATGGGGAAGGACCCGGGCGCCCGGTTCCACTTCATCATGGAACGCGCGGAAGAGGCTCGGGAAATCGACGTGTAGCTCGCGGCGGGGAGGAACCCACCGATCTTCGCGTATCATGGCCCGTGCCCACCGGGGCGAACCACGCGAGGTCGAAGATGGCGAGCGATGTCACCGTTGGGCAGGCCAGGCTGGGGTGGAGGGCGGCGAGCCGGTGGGGCCTCGCGGCGGCGGGCTGCGTCCTCGTGTCCGCCTGCGTCGTCCGGACGAACGACGACGAGACGGACTCCGGGGTGATCGGCGGTGGCGCCACCAGCGGCACCGGCGGGCAGTCGGGCGGCGCGGGGGTGGGCGGGGCGTCCGGGGGAGCGGGGAGCGCCGGCGTCGGGGGCGGCGGCGTGGCGGGTCAGAGCGGCGCCTCCGGCGCATCGGGCCAGGCCGGCGCCAGCGGCGCGTCGGGGCAGTCCGGCGCGGCCGGCGCCGACGCGGGCGTCGACGCGGAGGCAGGGTCGGACGCCGAGGCAGGTTCGGACGCGGAGGCAGGTTCGGACGCCGCGCCGGACACGGGGAGCGACGCGGACGCCGGCTGCGGTGCCGGGCACGTCCGGGCGCCTGGGCCGATCGTGCGCGCGTGTGCGGCGGCGACCACGGACGAGTGCGACGGCAGCGCAGACGTGAACGCCGCGATCCCGAACGGCGCCGACGGCAACGGCTTCGACGACGACTGCGACGGGCTGGTCGACGAGGGGTGCACCTGCGGCGCGGGGCAGTTCGCGGGGTCGACGGGCAACGACTGCTGGCTCGTGCCGGCGAGCCAGGTCGACCCGGTGACGAAGGAGCCGGTCGGCTGGTGCCAGACGTACGCGGCCGGCAACCGCCGCTGCATCTCCGGCGGGCTCGGCCAGCCGCCGGTGTGGAGCGGCGAGTGCCGGGGTGCGCAGGCGCCTCGCGCGGTCGATCTCTGCGTGCAGGGCGATCTGGACTGCGACGGCGCCGAGAAGAATTCCGACATCGACTGCGCGTGCTTCGTGCCCGAGGTCGAGTGCCCGACGCAGGCGATGACCGTCGCGCCGTACCCCGATCCGGCGAACCTCCCGGAGATCGATGGCGCCGCGTGGGTGCAGGGCGGCGCGGCCGCGGGGGCGACGCAGTGGAAGTGGACGGTCACTGGCGGCGACTGCGACAACGTGCTGCCGCACCCGAGCTTCGCCGTGTACGGTTCGGCGACCGCCGCCTCCGCGGCGCCGGTCGGCGGCGAGCAGGACGACCTCGGGGCCGGCGCCAACCAGCGCGGGATCGTCGTCCCCGCGGACGACGCGCGGAGCAAGGTGTACCCGGCCTTCGCGCTCTCCGGGGACTACCTCGTCCGCGGCGAGTTCGAGCTCGACGGCAAGCCGTACGCCTGCACCGTGAAGGTCCAGGTGCGCGCGCCCGGAATCCGCGCGGAGGCCTGCTGGTCGCCGATGCCCAACGACCTCGATCTCCACCTCGCGCGCCTGCAGGGGGCCACCTGCAGCTCCTCGTCGATCGGCCACGGCTGGTTCGACACCTGCGCGACGGGGCCGGCGGGCGACGACTGCTACTACCAGAACTGCGCCGGCGCGACCGGAGCCTCGACCATGCAGTGGGGCTACGCGGACTCGCCGGGCGACACCTGCCACGGCTGGGGCTCGCGGCGCTACTCGGGCACGCTCTGCGAGAACCCTCGCCTGGATCGCGACAACATCAGCTGCGACCCGTCGGTGACGGACCCGAACTCGAGCACGGGCGAGTTCTGCGGAGCCGAGAACATCAACCTCGACAACCCGAACGACGGCGACCGCTTCGCGGTGGGTCTCCACGCCTACACCATCGGGTCGCCTCCGGTGAAGGGGCACGTCAACATCTACTGCAACGGCGAGCGCCGCTTCTCACTCGGCTACGATCCGGCGTCCCAGCAGGACTACCCGCAACTCCTGGTGAGCGGGCAGACGGCGGCCGGTGACTTCTGGGCGGCGGCGGTCGTCGAGGCGGTCGTCACCGGTGGCTCGATGACGGACTGCGTCGTGACGCCGGTCCACTCCAACGCGCCCAAGACGGACAAGGACGGCGCGCTCGACTACTGCGTCGACACGAACCCGCAGGACAGCGTGACCACCGGCTCCGACCAGTGGCTGTTCACGGTGAGCTCCGGGTACCCGACCTCCGCCGACCAGCTCTGCTGGCACTGACGCAGCCGCCGGCGCTCGGCGGCCCGCCCGCCCGCTCCCGCTCCTCGCGGCGCGCTGGTAGAGTGACGCCCGTGGATCCCCACCGGGACGACGAGCTGAAGGGTTCGAGCGCGCGCCTCTGGAGCCTGGTCGCCGAGCGCGCGAGGCCGGGCGCGGACGTGGCCTCGATCGATCGCCGGATCTGGGATCTGTTCGGCGAGGACTGGGCGATCCTGTTCACCGATCTCGCCGGGTTCTCCCGGAACGTCGCGGAGTTCGGGATCCTGCACTTCCTGGAGGTCATCCACCAGCAGCGCCGGTCGCTGCTGCCCGTCGTCGCCGCCCACGATGGCCTCCTCATCAAGAGCGACGCGGACAGCTTCCTCGTCCTGTTTCGCCGGCCCGATCGGGCGGTCGATTGCGCGCTGGCGATGCAGGCCGAGTGCGAGCGCATCAACCAGGAGCGGGCGCCGGAGCGCAAGGTGCTCCTCTGTGCCGGGATCGGCTACGGCCGGATCCTCCGGGTGGGCGACGACGACGTCTGGGGGCGCGAGGTGAACGCCGCCAGCAAGCTCGGGGAGGACACCGCGCGGGCGGGCGAGGTGCTCGTCACCGAGGCCGTGCGCGCTGCGATCGGGGAGCGCGCGGACTGCGCGCTCGAGCCGATCGAGTCGCCGCTCGTCGCCGGGAGCGGCGCCTACCGCGTCCGGCGGGTGTGAGGCGCCGGGCGCGCCGTCGAGGCGAGCGTCCGCTGGCGGGGGTCTCGCTGGCGCGCCGCTCGCCGATGCAGTAGACTCACGGAGTCGGCTGGCGCCGACCTGACAATCCGAGAAGACGACTCTCATCAGGACGGGTGGAGGGAAAGGCCCTACGAAACCCGGCCGACCTGCCCCAACGGGTAAGGTGGCAACGCCTGATGCGAGGCCCACGAGGCCTCGCCGACGATGAGTGGCGCCGTAGGCGGCGTCCCGGCTCGCACTGCGAACGGGGCTGGCCGAGCCCTGGGGCACAGCTCGCGTCCGCGTGGCTGCGACGAGGAGAGGCGGCCCATGGCGCGACTTGCAGAAGCGGTAGAACGTAGCTCGGGAGATGGCGAGGCGGAGACGCCCGGCGTCCGCGGCGGAGCGCTGGCCGGGCTGGGCGTCTTCGGCTGGCGCGCGCTCGAGCCCGTGATCCTCGCCGCGCTGGCGACGGAGGAGCCGGTGCTCCTCATCGGCCCGCACGGCACCGCGAAGTCGCTGCTCCTGAACCGGCTCGCGCGAGCGATGGGCCTCCGTCATCGCCACTTCAACGCGTCGCTGCTGAACTTCGACGATCTCGTCGGTTACCCGATCCCGTCCGCGGATCGCGCGCGCCTCGTCTACGTCCCGACCGCCAGCTCCATCTGGGACGCCGAGTCGGTCCTGTTCGACGAGATCTCCCGCTGTCGCGTCGATCTGCAGAACAAGCTCTTCCCCATCCTCCACGAGCGCGTGGTCCAGGGGCTGGAGCTGCCGAGCCTGCGCTACCGCTGGGCGGCGATGAACCCGCCGGTGCTCCCCGGCGCCGACGAGGACGAAGACGAGGCGACGGACGTGTATCGAGGATCGGAGCCGCTCGACCCGGCGCTGGCCGACCGGTTCCCGTTCGTGATCGAGGCGCCGGACTTCCAGACGATGAGCGACGCCGAGCGCCGCGCCGTCATCGGCGGCGCCTCCGACGACCTCGGCGCCGGCGCCGAGGGGCGGCTCCGCGTCGAGGTCGACACGGTCCGTCGCTGCCTGCCCGCCGTCCGCCGCGAGCTCTGCGCCGCGGCCTGCGACTACGTCGCGGCGCTGCTCCCGCTCCTCCAGAAGCTGCGCAGGACGCTCAGCCCGCGCCGCGCGCGCTACCTGCACGACGCGGTCGTCGGGGTTCACGCAGCTCGCGCCAGCGCGGACGCGCGCTGCGACCCCGGCGAGTCCGCCTACCTCGCCCTCCGCTGCGGAATGCCCCACCCCGCGACGGGGCGGCGCGTCGACGGCGCGAGGCTGCTCGCGGCGCACCGGCAGGCGTGGGCCCTGGCGCGCCTACCACCCACGGATCCTGCGCGCCTCGTGCTCTCGGAGCCCGACCCGGTCCGGCGGGTGGCGCTCGGGCTGCGGGTGGGGCTCGGCGCGATCCAGCTCTCCACGCTGGTGCTCGACGCCTACGCCGAGCTCCCGCCGGCGCAGCGGGTCGGGTTCGCTGCGGCTCTCTACCCGATCGTCTCCACCCGCGGTGACCTGACCGCGGCGGCGTTCGAGGTGATCGCGGAGATCCAGGCGCGCGTCGAGGACCCGCGCGCGCGCACCCACGGCATGGTCCCCGGCTCGCGCCGTTTCGAGCTCTGGCGCGAGGTGACGCACGCGCTCGCTGGGTTGCAGCCGGAGAGCATCGGCGACCGGACCCTGCACAACGTGCTCCTGGTCGCCTTCGAGCGTGACGAGGGCGACTTCGCTCCTGCCACGCTGGTGCTCTGGTTTCGGGAGCTCGTCCGTCTGTTGGGCTGGCAGGAGGAGGTGGGACGGTGACGTTCAACCTCGCCAGGAACTTGAGCGCGCCGGCGCGCCATTACGCGAACGTGCGGCCGCTCGAGATCCACCCTGCGGCGGATGGCAGCGGACCACGGCCGGTGGTCGCCGACCTGGGCGCGGTGGCGCGGCGGTGCCGCGAGGCGCCCGAGCTGGCGGCGTGGCTCCTGGAGCGCCTTGGTGAGGCGTGCGCGGGCGACCCCGTCGAGGCGCTGCGGGGGCGGATCGATCGAGAGGTCGAGCGACGGGGGCTCGCCGGGTGCGCGGTCGTCTCTCGCGCGGAGGACGGATCGGCCGAGGAGGGGCCCGAGCTCCTGACCGACCTCGCGCTCGCGCTGGTCCTGCTCTCCAAGGCGTCGGACGTGGTGTGGGTCGCGCGTAAGACGCCGATGCTCGATCTCGAGACGCTCGGGCGGCGCCTCGTCAGCCGCGACCCCAGGTTCGCTCGCGGAGGCGACCGATGACTCGGCGCCCAGCGCCGGCGGCGCTTCGGCGCCGCATCCTCGGCGTCTTCCCCGCGGCCCACTACGCGCTCGACGGCCTCCTCCGCCTGCTCGACATCGCCCTGGACGACTCCGTCGACTCGGCTGCCGTCGAGTGCCGAGCGGCGCCGCTGCTGTTGCTGAACCCGGCGTTCCTCGAGCGGTACTGCCGCACCGACGAGCACCTCGCGATGCTCGTCCTCCACGAGGTTCACCACGTCCTGCTGGGCCATACGCGGCTCTTCCCCCGGATGACGGAGGCGCAGAACCTCGCGTTCGACGCCGTCATCAACGCGGTGCTGTGCCACATGTTCCCGGCGGAGGCGTACCGGGGCTTCTTCGAGGCGCTGAACGCAGCGGACGCGGAGCCCGCGTGCTTCCTGCGGCCGCCGCCCGGGTGGCCGTCCACGCCCGAGCCGCCCGCCGCCCTCGCCCACCCGGTCCGCGAGCTCGTCCTCGCGCTCTACGGCGAGAGCGGCGTAGGGTACGCCGAGCTCTTCCGAGCCGTCGAGCGCGCGATCGGCGGCGGCGCCTGCCCGGGCCAGCCCGGCGGCTACACCCTCGTGGGCGACCACGGGCCCGAAGCGGGCCTCGAGTGCCGCGCGGCGGAGGCCGCGCGAGCCCCGGCGCTGCTCGACGCCCTCCGCTCGGTCGTCGAGCGGTGGCCGACGCCCGCCGATCCGAGCCGCGGCCGCGGCGTGGGGAGCGAGCTCCGCGACGCCCTGGTCGGCGAGCGTGTGCGCGTCCCGGCCGCCGTCGTCCTGCTCCGGCGCATGTTCCGCACGCTGGCCCTCGGCGGAGCGGGCGCGGCGCTCCGCACACGGTTGGGGCTCGCCGACCGCATCGCGGAGACCTCCGCTCCACAGCTCCGCGACCGCCGGGCGCTCGTCCGCGGCCTCCTCGGCGAGACGCCGCTGTCGTTCCGCGTCGAGCTGCCGCAGCGCGCGCCCCTGCCCGAGCCCGCCGTGGTCCACGTCTACCTGGACGTGAGTGGCAGCACCGACCCGTATCGCGCGGACCTGCTGGCTGCGGTGCGACCGCATGTGGCGCGTGGTCGGTGCGCGGTCCACGCGTTCAGCGAGCGCGTCGTGGATCTCGACGCGAGCAGCGTGAGGCGCGGGCGCGTCCGCACCACCGGCGGCACCGACATCGCGTGCGTGACCGAGCACATGGTCCGCAACCGGGTCGGCCGCGCGCTCTGGCTCACCGACGGCTGGGTGGGGCACGTCCCGCCCGCGCACCACGCGTGGCTGTGGAAGCGTCGCGCGGTGATCGACGTGGCGCTCACGCCGGGCGGCAGCAGCGAAGTCCTCCGCGGCGTGGCCCGGACGATTGTCCCCCTCCCCCCGCGAGGAGTCGCCCATGACCGCTGATGCCGAGCCCGCCGAGGACGTTCGCTTCGCGGAGTACGTGCTGCCCGGGCACCCCGACCGCGTGGCAGACGCGATCGCCGACGCCCTGGTGGACGCCGCCTGTGCGCGCGACCCCGACGCCCTCGTGGGCGTCGAGGTGGCCGTGCATCGCGACGTGGTGTTCGTCGACGGGCGCGTCGCGGGGATCGGCGCCGTCGACCTCGACGTGGCGGCCCTCGCGCGGGGAGTCTACGCCGAGGTGGGCTACGGGGCCTGGAGACCGGCGCCGGGCGAGCTGCGGATCATGTCCGAGGTGTGCCTCGACCAGCTCGCCGAAGGAGAGCGAGAGATCCGCGGCGTCTCGGACGACCAGTCGGTGGTGGTCGGCTTCGCCTGCGGAGATGAGCGCACCAACTTCCTCCCCGTCGAGCACTTCCTGGCGCGCGCGCTCGCCGAGGAGCTCGACCGGGTGCGCCGCGAGCGCCCGGGCTCGCTGGGCCCGGACGGGAAGGTACTCGTCGTACTCGCGGGCACGACTGCGGCGCCGGAGCTCCGCGCCGTGTCCGTCTCGGCGCACCACGCCGAGGCCGCCGACGACGTCGAGGTCGTGCGCCTGGTGCGCCTCGCGGCTGACGCCTGGCTCGAGCGCGCGACGCGCGCGTTCCCGTCGCTCGGCGGCGCCGACCTCGGGCCCGACACCCTGCGGATCAACGGCGCGGGCGCGTTCGCCGTGGGCGGACCGAGCGGCGACAACGGGCTCTCCGGCAAGAAGCTCGTCGTCGACTTCTACGGCCCCGCGGTCCCCATCGGCGGCGGCGCGCTGTGCGGCAAGGATCCGCACAAGGTGGATCGCTGCGGCGCGCTCCGCGCCCGGCAGCTCGCGAAGCACCTGGTCGCCTCCGGCCTCTGCTCGAGGGCGCTCGTGCGCTTGGGCTACGTGCCGGGCGGAGACACCCCGGCGCGCGTCACCCTCGAGGCGGACGGACGCCCGCTCGAGCCACGCCTCGCCCGCCGCTGGCTCTCCGGCTACGATCTGACGCTCGCGGGCACGCACCGAGATCTGGGCCTCGCGGCGGTGCGATTTCGGCCGCTGGTCGCCTGGGGGCCATGGAGCGACCCGACGCTCCCCTGGGAGCGCTGGTCGCCCGGGGCCGCGACCTGGCGCGAGCGACCGACGTCCCGGGCGTGAGTGGGGGAGGCGCGAGCTCGACCGTCGCGAGGAGCTTGCCATCCTCGACGCGCACGTCCGAGGCCAGCCCGATGGGGAGCTCGTGCGAGTCGTGCGCCCAGAGCACGACGGGGTTCGCCTGCTAGCGGTCGAGCCGCCCGTTCTGGCGGAGCCGCGTCCCGTGGGAGTCGACCCTCTCCGTCGACGCCACCACCGCGAAGCTCCGCTTCCCCGCGGGCGCGACGGCGCCGCGTGCGGCGATGCGAGCCTCGCAGAACAGCAGCGGGGCAGCGTCTCGTCTCATCATGGGTCGTACTCTCCTAGAACGTGATCACCTTCATCGAGGACGAGGAGCGGCAGTCCGAGCTCCTTCAGCTTCTCGAAGAACCCGAGCACCAGCGCCTCCTGCTCCTCGCGCTCTCCTGCGACACGGCAGTGGATCTCGTAGCCAGTGGCGGCGAGCGGGGTGTCTGGGTAGAAGTCGCGCATCTCTTCGCCATCGACGACGATGGCGGGGTCGTAGAGACACAGCGCCCCAGGCGCGACGCCGCGCGCCAAAGGGGGCAACCCCGACAACACTGAGCGCGGTACCCGGTCACCCGGGTAGTGGTTCACTTTCAGACCCAGGCACTTGGCGATGAGCTCCGCCAGCTCCGGCCGGGTCAGATCACTACCGACGAACAGGTTTGGGTGGTTCATTCGACCTCGAAGGTGAGGTCGTAATCATCCCCGATGAAGCGCACGTAGGCCAGGCGCGCCAGCGTCGTGGCGAGCGCGGCACGAAGCACGCGGTCGAAGAGGCTCGGCGAGCCCCCGAGCCACCTGTGCGCGCTCCGGCTGGTTGATGGCGCCGCCCGCCGACGGGTACGGCACCGTCGCGGTGGAGCTGAAGTTCGCGGCCACGTCGGGCGCAGGCGCTGCTCGCTGAGCTGCTCGCTGAGCTGCTCGCTCAGCGCCTCGGCGTCCGCCGCCCAGATCTGCTCCGCGACGAGCGCGCGCACCTGCGCCGCCGCGTAGCTGCCGCCCTGCACCTCGGACGAGAGGTTCTGCCCCGCGATGGCGATGGCCATCCCGCGGTCCGCCAGCTCGACCTGCACGAGTTCGGTCTCTTCGTCGAGGTCTCCGACGCGCGTCACCCGCCGGTGCCCGGGGAGGCGCTCGAAGCGCAGGTCCTCGGGGGACCAGATCTCGCGCCGCGGCACGTTACGGTCGTCGTGGACCAGCCGCTGCCCGGCCTCGTCGACCCGGTGGCGCCGCCCCAGCGAGTGCCCCGAGCGCGCGCGCCACGAGAGCGCCCGCTGCAGCTCGGCGCTCGGGCAGCGCCGCCAGAAGTCGCCGCCGGCCTCGAGCGCGCGCACGACGCGCGCCCCGCCGCGGTCGGCCTGGAAGGAGAGCGGGAGGCGGCGGAGCGCCGCGCGCGCGGAGAGCACGCCGCTCACGCGGTCGTCCGCCATCGGACGGTCGACCAGCTGCGCCATCGCGGAGGCCGCCGCAGCGACCCCGGGAGCGCTGCTCCAAACGGCCGCTCCAAAACCGCTCCAAGCCGCCGGGCCGGATCTCACGATCCCGCAGAAATCACCGAGCCGATTTGGGGATTTGAACCCCAGACCTGCGGTTTACGAAACCGCTGCTCTACCACTGAGCTAAATCGGCCAAAAAGCGGCGGGAGGATACGCGCGCGAGGGCGTGGGTCAAGCGCGCGCGGGATCGGGCCGGTCCTCGCGACGCCGCCGGCCGCCCTCGTGCTAACCGATCGTCGTGGCGCAGCACGAGCTCGGTCCCCTCCCGCCCGTCCCGGGCTTTCGCTTCGCCGCGCTCCCGGCCGGGATCCGCGCGGACGGGCGCGCCGATCTCGCGCTCGCGGTGGCCGACCGCGTCGCGGGGGCGGCGGGGCTGTTCACGCGCAACCTCGTCCGCGCGGCGCCGGTAGAGCTCGCGTCCGCCCGCCTCCGCGCCGGTCGCGGCCGCGCCATCGTCGTGAACAGCGGGTGCGCCAACGCCTGCACCGGCGCGCCGGGGCTCGAGGCGGCCGAGCGGGTGACCGCGGCGGTCGCCCGCGGGCTCGGCTGGGACCGCGAGGACGTGCTCCCGGCGTCGACGGGAGTGATCGGCCGGCTGCTGCCGGCTGATCGAATTGAGGCGCAGGTGCCCGGGCTCGTGGGCGCGCTCTCGCCGGGCTCGCTCGGGGAGTTCGCGCGCGCGATCCTGACGACCGATCGCTGGCCGAAGGTCGCCGAGCGCGCGCTCCCGGGCGGCGGGCGAGTCGTGGCCGTCGGCAAGGGCGCGGGGATGATCCACCCGGAGCTCGGGACGCTCGGCGACGCGGACGCGGGCACGCCGCACGCGACCATGCTCGTGTTCGTGTTCACGGACGCAGTCGCCGACCCGGGCACGCTCGAGCGCGCGCTCGTCGGCGCCGCCGCCGGGACGTTCAACGCGACCAGCGTCGACGGCGACACGAGCACGAACGACTGTGTCCTCGCGCTCGCCTCGGGCGCTACGGCCGCGCGGCCGTCGCTCCCGGAGCTGGAGGCGACCCTCGGCGCCGCGTTCGAGGCGCTCGCCCGCTCCATGGTGCGCGACGGCGAGGGCGCGGAGCACGTGGTGGAGCTGCGTGTCCGCGGGCTCGCCGAGGTCGCGGCGTGTCGCGCGGTCGCGCGCACGGTCGCCACGTCGCTGCTGGTGAAGACGGCGCTCCACGGGCGCGACGCGAACTGGGGTCGGCTGCTCGCCGCCGCCGGTCGAGCGGGGGTCGGCTTCGACCCGGGGCGCGCGCGCATCACGATCGCCGGGGTGGAGATCGTCCGGGCCGGCGTCTCCGTGGGCGCCGAGGCGGAGGCGCGCGCCGAGGCGGCCATGGCGGCGGAGGACTACGTGATCGAGCTCGAGCTGGGGGACAGCTCGGCCAGCGCGAGGTACCTGACGAGCGATCTCGGGCACGGGTAC
The DNA here is from genome assembly GCA_020846005.1 of Polyangiaceae bacterium. Lineage (GTDB taxonomy): Bacteria > Myxococcota_A > Polyangia > Polyangiales > Polyangiaceae > JADLEQ01. The sequence goes on along the minus strand of JADLEQ010000041.1, from coordinate 6,745 downwards.
GTCGACGTGAACGCGAGCTACCGGACGTGAGGGCGCTCGCCGTCGCCGCGCTCGGCCTCGCCGCCTGCGCGGCGGAGCGTGGGACGATCGGCGCGGTGCTCGGCCGCGCCCCGGGCGGCGAGCTGCACGTCCGGCATGTGGAGCCGGGGCTGGCTGCCGAGCGAGCCGGCGTGAAGGAGGGCGATCGGATCCTCACGGTGAACGGCGCCGACGTGCGCGCCCTCGATCAGGCCGAGCTCCGGCAGGAGCTGCGCGGCGAGGTCGGGACGCTCGCCCGGCTGACCCTCGAGCGCGGTGAGGAGATCGTCCGGGTGGAGCTCAGGCGCACCGCGGCGCGCAAGCGCAGGCCGCCGCCCGCGGGCTCCGCGCGCACGGCGCCCGCCTCGGCTCCGCGCTGAGCGTCGAGCGCGCTGGCCGTTGGTCCCTGGGCGCGCGTCGTTGTAGCGTGCGGGGCGTGCCGCTCGAACCGGGAGAAGCCTACGAGCTCTTCCTCACGCTCGCGCACGTGCGCCTCGCCGCGGCGCGCGCGGCGCTCCAGGCGCCAGCGCCGGCGGAGCGAGCGCGGGCCGTCCGTGCCGCGCTGGTCCCGTTCGCCGTCGACGCGGCGCTCCTCGGCGCCGACGGCCTCTCCCAGCTGGCGACCGCCGCGTCGGTCGCTGGGGTAGCGCCAGGGGCCGTGGCCGAGGCGGTGGGCGCGCTGGAGGGCGCCGCGGTCGCGCTCGCGAGCGGGGATGCGTCGGGCGCTCGGGTCGACGAGCACGCGCTGCGCGAGCTCGCAGCGCGACTCGCGCCGCGGGAGCGGGAGCCGCCCGCGCCCGCGGCCGAGGCGCTGCCCGGCGGGGTCGGCGACGCCAGCGACGAGACGACGTGGACCCCGGCCATCGCCGAGGACATGGTCGCGGCGTTCCTCGACGAGTGCGCCGAGCGCCTCGACGGGCTCGCCGAGCGGCTCCTGGAGCTCGAGGGCCGGGGCGCCGACCCGGAGCTCGTGGCCTCGCTGTTCCGCGACCTCCACACCCTGAAGGGCTCGAGCGCCTTCGCCGGGCTTCGGAAGATGAACCGCGTCGCGCACCTGGCCGAGGACCTGATCGGTGAGGTCCGGGCCGGCAAGCGCGCGGTGGAGCGCCCCCTCATCGACGTGCTCCTGGAGACGCTCGACGTGCTGCGCGCGATCGTCGACCGCGCGCGGGCTCAGGCGCCGATCGACGTCGACGTGCGCGACCTCCTCGAGCGGCTCCGCGATCCGGCGCGTGCGGCGGCCGGCGCGCACGCGCCGCGGGCCGCGACCGAGGCGCTCCCCGCGCCGAGCGGGCCGGCGCCGGCGGCGGCGGGCGCCGGCGCCGGCGGCCAGGCCACGCTCCGCATCGACTTCGAGAAGGTGGACCTGCTGCTCAACCTGGTGGGCGAGGTTGTGCTCGCTCGGGGGAGGCTGTCCGGCGCCGCCGAGGTCCAGGGCGCGCTGCTCCGCGAGGTCGGGCAGCTGCGCAAGCGGCTCGGCGCCCTCGCCGCGGCGGGTACGGCGCCCGCCCGCGACGAGGGGCGCGGCCCCGTCGCCGAAGATCTCCAGCGCACCGAGCGCGTCCTGCGCGAGACGTACGCGGATCTGGACGCCGGGCTCGCCAGCCTCGGGCTGGCCGTGGGTCAGCTCCGCGACAACGTGATGAAGCTCCGCATGGTGCCCATCTCGCGGCTGTTCACGAAGTACCAGCGCACCGTGCGGGATCTCGCGGCGAAGCTCGGCAAGGAGGTGCGGGTGGAGCTCGTCGGCGCGGAGACCGAGCTCGACAAGGTGCTCGTCGAGCGGCTCGAGGATCCGCTCCTCCACCTGGTGAGGAACGCCGTCGACCACGGCATCGAGCGCCCTGAGGCGCGACTCGCCGCGGGCAAGGCGGCCGCCGGGACGGTGCGGCTCGCGGCCAGCCAGCGCGGGGGTCAGATCGTCGTCACCATCACCGACGACGGCGCCGGGATGGATCCAGCCAAGCTGCGGGCGAAGGCAGTCGAGAAGGGCGTGCTCACGCCGGATGAGGCCGCGGATCTCGACGACGCCCGCAGCTTCGAGCTCATCTTCCGCGCCGGGTTCTCGACCGCGGCCGTCGTCTCCGACGTCTCCGGGCGCGGCGTCGGGATGGATGTGGTCCGCGACACGATCACTCGGCTCAAGGGGGCGATCCACATCGACTCGGGTCCCGGCCGGGGCTCGACGCTCGAGCTCCGGCTGCCGCTCACGCTCGCGATCACGCAGGTGCTCGCCGCCCGCGCGGGCGCCGAGCTCGTGGCCATCCCGCTCGACGCCGTCGTCGCGGCGCAGACGGTGGGTCCAGGCGAGCTCGAGCCCGTCGCCGAGGGCGAGTGCCTGCGTTTCGACGACCGGCTCGTCCCCGTCGTGCGCCTGGCCGACGCGCTCGGGCTGGACGACCGTGGCACGATCGGGGAGTCCCAGGAGGCCAGCGTCGTCATCGTGGACGTGGGGTCCGATCGCCTGGGGCTGCTGGTTCGGCAGCTGCTCGGGCGGCACGAGGTCGTGATCAAGTCGCTCGGGCCGCTGCTCGCCGGGGCGGAGTGCGCGGCGGGCGCGACGTTGATCGGAGACCGCGTGCTCCTGGTCGTCGACCTGGTGGCCGTCGCCGAGCGCGCGCGGCACCCGCGGGCCGCCCGAGAGCGGCGCGCCCCGGCGCGCGCGAGCCGGCGGGCGCGGGTGCTGATCGCGGAGGACAGCGACGTGGTCCGCGAGACGCTCCGGCGCGAGCTGGCGGCGGCCGGCTTCGAGGTCGAGGTCGCGGCCGACGGCCGGGCGGCGCTCGCGCTCGCGCTGGAGCGACCATTCGACGCCGTCTCGACCGACGTGGTGATGCCCGACATGGACGGCTACGAGCTCACGCGGGCGCTCCGCGCCGATCCCCGCCACGCCGCGATCCCCATCGTGATGTTGACCAGCAAGGACGCGCGCATCGACGCGCTCCGCGGGGCGGACGCCGGCGCCGACGCCTGGCTGCGCAAGCCCGCCGACGCCGGCGAGCTGATCAGCACGATCGACTCGCTCCTGGCGCGGCGTCGCCGGTAGGGCGGCCGCGCGCCGGGGCCGCGTGCCGGGACGGTGTGCGGAGCGCGCGTGGGCGGCGCGGGCGCCGGGCTCGGCGGGGCGTCGGAGCGCGCGCCGGTCCGGCGTCGGCGAGGCTCGCCATCGCCTGAGGCGGGTGGTAGCGTCGCCGGCCTTCCGGCGCGGGCGAGCCCGCGATCCTACGTCCCTGGAGTCAAGATGAGCCGTCACCTCTTCACGTCCGAGTCCGTCAGCGAGGGGCATCCCGACAAGATGTGCGATCAGATCTCCGACGCCGTCCTCGACGCGGCGTTGGCGTCCGATCCGCACAGCCGCGTCGCGTGCGAGACGCTGTGCAAGACGGGCTTCGTGGTCATCGCGGGCGAGATCACCACCAAGGCGTGGATCGACTTCGGCGCGCTCGCGCGCGGCGTGATCCACGACATCGGCTACGACTCCTCGGAGAAGGGCTTCGACTACCAGACGTGCGGCGTCCTGACGGCCATCGAGCCGCAGTCGCCCGACATCTCCCAGGGCGTGAGCGAGGGCGCTGGCTTGCACAAGGAGCAGGGCGCCGGCGATCAGGGCCTCATGTTCGGCTACGCGTGCGACGAGACGCCCGAGCTGATGCCGGCGCCGATCATGTACTCGCACGCGCTGGTGCGGCAGCTCGCCGAGGTGCGGAAGAAGGGCCACGCCGAGTGGCTCCGCCCGGACTCGAAGAGCCAGGTCACCGTCGAGTACGTGGACGGCAAGCCCGCGCGGATCGACGCGGTCGTGCTCTCGACCCAGCACGCGCCGAGCGTGAGCCACAAGAAGATCACGGAGGCGATGCACGAGCTGGTCTTCGCCTCCACCTTGCCGAAGCACCTAGTCGACGCGAAGACGAAGTACTTCGTCAACCCGACGGGGCGCTTCGTGATCGGCGGCCCCTACGGCGACGCCGGGCTCACGGGGCGCAAGATCATCGTCGACACCTACGGCGGCATGGGGCGCCACGGCGGCGGCGCGTTCAGCGGCAAGGATCCGTCGAAGGTCGATCGCTCGGCCTGCTACTACGCTCGCTTCGTCGCGAAGAACATCGTCGCGGCTGGGCTCGCGAGCCGCTGCGAGGTGCAGATCGCCTACGCCATCGGCGTCGCACGGCCCGTGGGGGTCTACGTCCAGACGTTCGGCACCGGGAAGGTCGACGAAGACGTGCTCCAGCAGTACGTCCTCGAGCACTTCGACATGCGGCCGAAGGCGTTGATCGAGGAGCTGGACCTGCTGCGCCCGATCTACCGGCCCACCGCGGCGTACGGGCACTTCGGTCGGGCGGACTTTTCTTGGGAGCAGACTCGGCGCGCCGCGCAGATGGCGGACGATCTGCTGCCGGGGCGACGCGCGGTCGTCGCGCGGCCCAGGGCGGCGTCGAAGCCTGTCCCGGCGGAGAAGCCCGCTCGGGCGGTGCAGCGCGCTGCGGCGACGAAGGCGGCGCCGGCCGGGAAGCCCGCGCCGGCCGGGAAGCCCGCGCCGGCCGGGAAGCCCGCGCCGGCAGCGAAGCCCGCGCCGGCAGCGAAGCCCGCGCCGGCAGCGAAGCCCGCGCCGGCAGCGAAGCGTCGGGCGCCTCAGCCCGCGGCGAAGAAGCAGGCGGCGCGGCGCGGTCGCTGAGCCGCCGCGTCCGCAGCGCTCGCGGTTCGACGCAAACTTCCAGAGGCGCCGCAAAGCGCAGCGGCGCCTCGTCCGGAGCGTTGCTCGACCGCGTCGGTCGTGGCATTCCGTGTCGGCGAGGAGTCGATCGAGATGCGGCGCACTTCACTCTGGGTCTGGTTCGTTCCCGGGATGCTCGCGCTCGCCTGCAGCGCGAACGACGGCGCGGGCCAGCGTGATCCCTTCACCGGAGGCGGCGGCTCCGCCGCGCAGACGGGCGGCGGTGGCACCGCGGGGCTGAACCTGAGCGGCAACGGCGGCGCCGCGGCGGGCGGCGGCGTGCTCAACACGACGCCGGACTGCAGCGCGCAGGCCGCGGGCGCCGATCTCGATCTCGACGGGTTCACGCCCGGCCAGGGCGATTGCAACGACTGCACCGCGCAGATGAACCCGGGCGCCTTCGACTACCCAGGCAACGGCGTCGATGAGGACTGCAACGGCGCGCCCGACGACGAGCCCGTGAGCTGCGATCAGACGGTGTTCGACATCGGGTACGGCGATCCGATGGTCGCGGCCGAGGTGATCGGCCTGTGCCGGCGCCAGAGCGGCGCGAGCTGGGGCGTCGTGAGCGCCAAGTACGTCAAGGCCGACGGCTCCGCGGGGATGAACGATCTCTCCCACGGGCTGCTCTCGGGCTTCGGCCCCAACGTGCAGCCACGGAGCGGGCTCACGATGCTCGTGTTGTCCTCGGGCACGGCGCGGCGCCCGGGCGACTCGGGCTACAGCCCCCCTGAGGCCCTGGGCCTCTTCGACATGGGCACCACGGGGTTCGCCCCCGGCGGGTACCCCAAGGACTCACCGTCCTGCGGCGGCGTGCAGACCGCGAACGACAAGGTGACGAACGATCCGGCCGCGCTCGAGCTGGTGATCCGGGCGCCCACCAACGCGAACCAGTTCGAGTTCGACTTCAACTTCTACACCTACGAGTACCCTGGCTACGTCTGCACGCAGTACAACGACTTCTTCGTCGCGCTCGTCGATCCGAGCCCGCCGAGCGCCCTCGACGGCAACATCTCCTTCGACTCCGAGGGCAACCCCGTCAGCGTGAACAACGGCCTGTTGCAGGTGTGCTCGCCGGGGACCTTCGGCAGCAAGACGTTCACGTGTCCGCTCGGCACCGCCCAGCTCCAGGGGACGGGCTTCGAGCCGAGCGCGGCGACCGGGTGGCTGCGGACGACCGCGCCGATCCCAGGGGGCCAGCAGATCCGGCTCCGGTTCGCGATCTGGGACATGGGCGATCACGCGCTGAACAGCACCGTGCTGGTTGACAACTTCACCTGGTCGATCGGCCAGGGCGCGCCGCCGAAGACGGCGCCCGTGCCGGAGTGAGCACGCGCCCGGCTCGGCGCGCGCGGGCGGCGGGGGCGCCGCGTCGCGATCAGTACGCCACGCGGTTGCGTCCGCCGTGCTTCGCGTCGTACAGCTTGGAGTCGGCCCGGGCGTAGAGCTCCGCGGCCGGCTCCTGCTCCGCGTGCTCCGCGACGCCGAGGCTCAGCGTCACGGGGATATGGATCTTCTCGAAGACGATGCGCGTCGCCGCGACGCGCTCGCGGAGCGCGCCAGCCACGCCGAAGGCGTCGCGCAGCGTGTGATCGGGCAGCAACACCGCGAACTCCTCGCCGCCCACGCGCGCGAGGGTCGTCCCGTGCGGCAGCGCGAGCTGCACGACCTCGGCGACCCGGCGCAGCACGGCGTCGCCCGCGGGGTGGCCGTGGGAGTCGTTCACCCGCTTGAAGTGGTCGAGGTCGAAGAGGGCCAGCGCGAAGGGTGCGGCGTCTGCCGCGGCGCGGTCGAGCGCCGAGGGGAGCTCCTCATCGAACCAGCGCTTGTTCTTCACCCCGGTGAGGCCGTCGTGGTTCACCAGGCGCTGGAGCTCCTCGTGGTACGCGGCCTCCAGGTTGCCGCTGGCGAGGTACTTCAGCATGCACTTGCCGATGCCGATGCGATCGCCGTCCCGCAGGGCCGTGCGCTGGATGCGGACGTGGTTCACGTACGTCCCGTTCGTCGAGCGGTTGT
>JADLEQ010000040.1 GCA_020846005.1 Polyangiaceae bacterium | reverse complement strand
GCCTCCAGGTTGCCGCTGGCGAGGTACTTCAGCATGCACTTGCCGATGCCGATGCGATCGCCGTCCCGCAGGGCCGTGCGCTGGATGCGGACGTGGTTCACGTACGTCCCGTTCGTCGAGCGGTTGTCCTCGAGCCAGTGCTCGCCGTTGGCGTGCTCCACCCGCGCGTGCTGGCGGCTCACGGAGTCGATGTCGAGCCGGAGCTCGCACGCCGACCCGCGCCCGATGACGAGCGTCGACTCCCCGAGGACGGTCCGGTTGCCGATGCGATCCCCGGAGAGCTGAACGAAGCACGCCTGCTGAGCGCCGGCGGAGCGGAGCGCTCCGAGGAGCTCCGGGGGCAGGGTGACCCCGACCTTCGTCTCGTGCGTGTCGTCCGGCAATTGACCCTTGAGCCTAGCACGGAACACGCGCTCCACAGCCCCCGGGCCCCTGGAGGGGCCGGGTCGTTCGTGCGGGCTCGCGCGAGAGGACGGCAGGAGGAGGGCCGGGCGCGGCTCGGTAGGCCGGCTGGGCGCCGCTCGCCGCTGCTCGCTGCCGAGCAGTGGGGCGGCGCCCAGCGCGCGGCCGGCGGCTCAGCAGTCGTAGTAGAGCTTGAACTCGAGCGGCGTCGGGTACATCCGGCTCGGCTGGAGATCCTTCTCCCGCTTCATCTCGAGCCACATCTCGATCACGTCCTTCGTGAAGACGTCGCCCTTCAGGAGGAAGTCGTGGTCGGCCTCCAGCGCGTTCAGTGACTCCTCGAGCGACGCGGGCATCCGCGGCACGTCCCGGAGCTCCTCCGGCGAGAGGGAGTAGAGGTCCTTGTCGAGCGGGTCACCCGGATCGATCTTGTTCAGCACGCCGTCGAGCCCGGCCATCAGCATCGCCGAGAACGCGATGTACGGGTTACACGTGGGATCCGGGAACCGGAGCTCGAGGCGGCGCGCCTTGGGCGACGGCGAGTACGTCGAGATGCGGATCGCGGCCGAGCGATTGCGGCTCGAGTAGGCGAGGTTCACCGGCGCCTCGAACCCCGGGACCAACCGGCGGTAGCTGTTGGTCGTCGGGTTCGTGATCGCGGCGAGCGCCTTGCTGTGCTTGAGGATGCCGCCGATGTACCAGAGCGCCATGTCGGACAGGCCCGCATAGCCATCGCCGGCGAAGAGGGGCTTGCCGTCCTTCCACAGGGACTGGTGGCAGTGCATCCCGTTGCCGTTGTCGCCCGAGATCGGCTTGGGCATGAAGGTGGCCGACTTGCCGTTCTGCCACGCGACGTTCTTCACGATGTGCTTGAACCAGAGCAGCTTGTCAGCCGTCTCCAGCAGCCGGTCGAAGCGCATGTCGATCTCGCCTTGTCCGGCGCTCGCGACCTCGTGGTGGCTCACCTCTACCTGGATGCCGACCTTCTGCATCACCAGCACGATGTCCGTGCGGAGGTCCATCTGGGTGTCGTTCGGCGACACCGGGAAGTAGCCCTCCTTGGCGCGCAGCTTGTGGCCGAGGTTGGGGCGCTCGTCCCTGCCGGTGTTCCACTCGGCCTCCACGCTGTCCACCTCGTAGAAGCACCCGTTCGGGCCCACGTCGTAGCGGACCTCGTCGAAGATGAAGAACTCCGCCTCAGGGCCGAAGTACGCGGTGTCCGCGACCCCGGTCGAGCGCAGGTACGCCTCGGCCTTCTGCGCGATGTATCGCGGGTCGCGCGTGTAGCTCTGGCGGGTGATGGTGTCCTGGATGTTGCAGATCAGCGAGAGCGTCGGGTGCTTGGTGAACGGATCCATTCGGGCCGTCTTCGGATCTGGGATGAGCAGCATGTCGCTCTGGTTGATCGGCTGGAAGCCGCGGATCGACGAGCCGTCGAAGCCGTAGCCATCCTCGAAGCTCGACTCCTCGAGCTGGCCGATCGGGACGCTCGTGTGCTGCCACTTGCCGGGGAGGTCGAGGAACTTCAGATCGACCATAACGGCATCGTTCTTCTTCGCGTATTCGATCACTTCCTTGGGCGTCATCGGATGAACCTCGCTTCGTCGTTGCTCTCGCACGGCTCCGTACCCGGAGTCCGCTGAATCGGGGGGGCGCGTTCGTCGCGACCCGGAGGTCGCCGTGCCGGGCTGGCGCTCGCCTCCCGGCCGGCAGGATCAGATCGCTTCGTCGCCGCGCTCGCCGGTCCGGATCCGCACGGCCTCGTCCACGCTCGAGACGAAGATCTTGCCGTCGCCGATGCGCCCCGTCTTCGCGCTCTTCTCGATGGCGTCGAGCACCTGGTGGACGAGCGCGTCCGGGATCACGATCTCGAGCTTCACCTTCGGCACGAAGTCCACGACGTAGGCCGAGCCTCGATAGACCTCCTTCTTGCCGCCGGTCCGCCCGAAGCCCTTCACCTCGGTCACCGTCATTCCCTGGACGCCCACCTCGGCGAGGGCGTCCTTGACCTCGTCCAGCTTGAACGGCTTGATGATGGCCTCGACCTTCTTCATCGGCGTCGTCTCCTCGGCGGGGTGGTGATGGACTAGCCGGCCCCATGTTTCCGGAGTGTTTCCCCTGGGCTTCAGCTCGGCCCGGCGGCGATTTTCCTCCGCGGCCTCGTCCGGCGGGGGCGAACCCCCCGCGCGCTCGGGCCGGGCGCAGAGCCGGCGCGCGTAGGGTGGGCCTGACCCCGAGGTTCTCCGCGGAATTCTCCGCGGTTTTGGCCGGGCCTGTTGCTGGCGAGCGCGCCCAACTATAGTGGTGGGCCGCGGATTTCGCGCGTTCTCGCGCGCGGTCCCGCCCGAGAGCGACGCGCCGCCCCGATGCCCCCAGCGAACCAGTCCAAGGTTCCCGTCGGCACCCTCGTCGGAGGGAAGTTCCGGATCACGAAGGAGATCGGCCGCGGCGGGATGGCGGTGGTCTACGAGGCCGAGAACGTCGACATCGGCAAGCGCGTCGCCGTCAAGATCCTCTCCGCCGAGCTGCTGAGCTCGCGCGTGGTCCGCGAGCGGTTCCTCCGCGAGGCGCGCGCCGCCGCCGCGATCCGGAGCCCGTACATCTGCGACGTGTACGACTCTGGGGTCTTCGAGGAGCGGCCGTTCCTGGTGATGGAGCTCCTCGAGGGCGAGAGCCTCTACGACATGATGACGCGCGTTCGCCGCATCGACGTGCAGACGACGCTCACCGTCGCCACGCACACCGCGCGCGGGCTCGCCAAGGCGCACGAGGCGAACATCGTGCACCGCGACCTCAAGCCCGAGAACATCTTCCTCACCAAGACCGAGGACGGCACCATCCTCGCGAAGATCCTCGATTTCGGCCTGGCGAAGTTCTACGCGCCGACGGGTGGGGACGCGGCCCAGGCGCGGCTCACCCGCGAGGGCGCGCTGTTCGGGACGCCGGCGTACATGAGCCCCGAGCAGGCGAAGGGGCAGGGGGAGGTCGATCTCCGCGCCGATCTCTGGGCGCTCGGGTGCATCGTGTACGAGTGCCTGACGGCGCAGACGGTCTGGAACGTCGATCAGGGCGTCGCGATGATCCTCGCGCAGATCGCCGGCGCGCCGATCCCGCGCCCGAGCCGCCTGCGTCCGGATCTCCCGCTCGCGTTCGACGAGTGGTTCGCGAAGGCGTTGGATCGCGATCCGGACACTCGCTTCCAGACGGCCCGGGAGCTCGCCGACGCGCTCGCCGAGGCGCTCGATCCGCGGCACGGGCCACGCTCGATGCCGGCGCTGAGCACGCCCGGGGAGGAGGCCGGGGTCGACGAGCTCCTCACCGGCAAGGCCCCGGCGCCGAGCCCGTCGCCTGCGCCGGCGCCCAGCCCGGCCGCGCCCGCCGGCGCCGCGCCCGAGCTCGAGCCGCCTCGGAGGCGGAGCGGGGCGGGCGGGGCGATCCTCGCGCTCTTCGGCGTGGGCTCCGTAGCGGTCGCCGGCTACGCTGGCTGGCTCTGGTGGTCGGAGTCCCAGCTCCGGGGCGCGCAGCCCGCAGCGAGCGCCTCGGCGAGCGCGAGCGCGAGCGCGAGCGCGGCCCCCGCGGCCTCGGAGGGCCCACCACGGCCGCTCGAGCTGGAGCCGTTCGCGCTCCAGATCGCCGAGGCGCAGGCGCGGCTCGCCGCCGGCAAGCGGCCCGACGCGCTCACGCTGTTCAAGGAGGCGTTCAACAACGGCGGGTCGGGCGTGGCGCGCGGTCTGCTGAACCACGCCGCCGTGGCGCTGGTCGAGGCTCCGAAGGACGCGCGATGCGTGGTGACCGCCCTCGCGCGCCCCCGCCCGTACGACGCCGCGGCTGCCGTGACGCGTCCGGACGTGATCTCGACGCCGGGCGGCGCGCTCGTCACCTGGGCGGACTCCCAGGCGGACGCGGCGAAGCGGCAGGCGTACGCCGTCGTGCTCGACGGCGCCCTGCGGCGTATCTCGCCGTCGCGCGGGCTCACCCCCGAAGCGTCCGCCGCCCGCCACGTCCAGCTCACCCAGGTGCGCGACCGACTGGTCCTCCTCTGGTGGGAGGACGGCGGGGCGGAGCCCGGCGTCTACGCGCGCTTCATCGAGCCGGATGGGCGCATCGCCGGCCCGGCGCGTCGTATCGCGGCGACCAAGCGGGAGGAGCTGCACCCGTCCCTCGTCGCGGCCGAGGGGGAGGATGCCTACTGGGTCGTCTGGGCAGAGAGCGTCGCCGCGGGCTCCGCGGACCTGTTCGTGCGCAAGCTCGGCCCGACGCTCGAGCCGGCGGGCGAGCCCACGCGCCTGACGGCGCTGCAGCCAGGCCGGCCCGAGGCGTCGGTGGCCGCGCGGCCGGACGTCGCCGCAGCGCACGGGACGCTGCGCGTCGTGTTCACGCTGGAGCGCGGTCGCGAGCACCCCGTGCACCTGGTCACCGTGCCCGTCGCCGAGATCACCGCGCCCGGCCTCGCGCCTCCGCCGGAGGGCAAGCCCGCGCCGCCCGATCGCTACCTTGGCAAGGTGGCGAAGCTCGGGCCGAACGGCAAGGGCGCGCAGGCCCAGATCGCCTGCCAGGCGACGGCGTGCTTCGCCGTGTGGGACGACGAGAAGCGCGGCGCGCACGTCGCCTTCCTCGATGAGAAGTCCCACGAGCCCCTCTGGCATCGCGAGATCGGCAAGCGCGCGTCCCGGCCCGCCGTCGCCGTCTCCGGGGACACCGTGATGCTGGCCTGGTTCGAGGGCGCCCGGGTGCGCTTGGGCAAGGTCACGCGGGACGGCCTCGAGCCGGCGACGCCGGTGGCGCGGGTGAGCGGCGCCCAGCCGTACCCTTCCTTGGTACCTGGCGCGCGGCCCGGGGAGTGGCTGGTCGCGTGGCGGGACTACGAGTCTGCGCGGCTCGAGGCCTACCTGGTCCGGGCGGAGTGCCGCTGATGCCGGGGCGCCGCGAGCCTCGGCGCCCCGAGCCACCCACCGCCGCCGGCCTGCAGCTCCCCGTGCGATCGGCGTGGCGCCGGTCCCCGATCGGCAGCGAGCGGCTCGCGCTGGTCCCGATCCAACCCGAGGACGCCGCCGATCTCTTTGCGGCGATCGAGGCCTCGCGCTGGCACCTCGAGCGATGGCTGCCGTGGGTGCCCTTCACGGTGTCGCTCGAGGCGACCCTCCGCTACGCCGAGGCCTGCGTCGTCGACTGGGACACCGGGCGGGCGCTTCGGTTCTGCCTGCGCGAGCGGGCGTCGTCGCGCCTCGTCGGCGTCGTCAGCCTGGACACGCTCGTGCACCTGCACCGATCCTGCGAGCTCGGCTACTGGTTGAGCCACGACGTCACCGGGAAGGGGCTGATGCGCGAGGCGGCCGCCACGCTCCTGGGGCAGGCGTTCGGTCCGCTCGGTCTGCACCGCGTCCGGTGCGCGGCCGCCACGGACAACCACGCGTCGCTCCGCGTGATCTCGCACCTCGGGTTCACGTTCGAGGGGATCAGCCGGCAGGCCGAGTGGGTCGCCTCGCGTTGGCTCGACCACGCCGTGTTCGCGCGGCTCTCGACCGATGTCGCGCCGTGAGCGGCGTCCCGATCCGGCCGGCCGCCGCGCGCGCCGGCTCCCGCTGTCGCCGCTCGTGCCCCTGCTCGTCGTGGCCGTCGGTGTCGCGACCGCCGCGCTGCTCGCGATCGGCGGGCTCGGGGAGCTGCGTAGCGATGGGCGTCGGGTCGCCGCCGCTCGGGCTCGACTCCTGGCCGAGACGCTGGCCGCGCGCGCGCGCGCCGTGCCGCGGGACGACCGTCCTCCGCTCCTCGCGCAGGCGGCGCGCCGGTCTGGCGCCGAGCTGCTGCTCGTGGACCACGCCGGCGGCGTGCAGGTGGACGAGACGCTGCGGCCCCCCGAGCGCGACCAGATCCGCGATCTGCTGGTGCGAGGGGAGGGCGACGCCGAGACCCAGCTCGGGACGACCCGGTTCGTCGCCGCGCCGCTCGGGCCGCCCGTCGATCACCTGTCGGTGGTCGCGTTCGTGCGGGCTCCGGAGGCGCCCTTCGCGAGCGGCTCCCTGGTCGCGAGCATCGCGGCTCTCACCGCGCTGCTCGTGGGGGGCGCGGCGCTGGTCGCTTGGGCGCTCGCCCGCGACGTGCACGACGACGTGGACGACCTGCGCCGCCGGGTGGTGGCCATGGCCAGCGAGGAGGACGCGCCCGCCGGTACGCTGGTGCCGCCCCGCTCCGCCGACCAGATCGGCCTGTTGGTCAGCGAGTTCGACGGTCTCGTCGAGCGCTTCACCGCGGCCGCTCGCGCCTACCGGCAGGACCTCTCCCTGGCGACGGAGGCGGATCGAGAGCGCGGGGCGTTCCTGGCGGCGCTGTCGCACGAGCTGCGGAACCCTCTGAACTCCGTCCTCGGCTTCACCGACGTCCTGCTCGCGGAGGTGGACGGGCCGCTGTCCGACGACGCGCGAGAGAGCCTGGAGGTGGTGCGGTCCAGCGGCGCCCACCTCCGGGCCCTGATCGAGGACGTCCTCGACCTCTCCGCGCTCGAGTCCGGCGAGCTCACCCTCGAGCGACGCGAGGTCGACGCGCACGAGGTCGCTGCGGAGGTCGTGCGCGAGGTCGCGGTGCAGGCGTCCGCCAAGGGGCTGCGGGTGGACGTGCTCGGCCCCGGGGCGCCGGTGTGGGCGGACCCGCGTCGGCTCCGTCAGATCCTGGGGAACCTGGTGGGGAACGCGGTGAAATTCACATCGAGCGGGGGGGTCCAGGTGAGGATCGAGCCCCGCGCCGGGGCGGTGGCGCTGCACGTGATCGACTCGGGGCCAGGGATCGCGCCCGCGGCGCAGGCGGCCATCTTCGAGGAGTACGCCCAGGCCGGCGACGCCGCCGCGCGCCGGAAGGGGACCGGGCTCGGGCTCGCGATCACCCGCCGGCTCGTGAGGATGCACGGCGGGACGATTGAGCTGGAGAGCGAGCTCGGCGCGGGGTCGCACTTCGTGGTGGCGCTCCCGTCCGATCCGGAGAGCGAGCCCCTCGCGACCGCGTCGTCCCCGCGCTCCTCTCGGGCGCCCAGGTCGTCGCGCTCGGGGGCCGGGCGCTCCGATCGCCCGCCGCAGGGGGGCGCGTGAACCCCGCGGCGAGCGGCCTCGCGGCCCGCGTCCTGGCGCTCGAGGTCGTGGCCAGCGTGTGCGTCGGCGCGACGCTCGCCGGGGTCGGACCGAAGCTCATCTTGCTCCGCGGGGTCGTGGAGCTCGCCGCGGCGCGGGCGCTCGGCGTGGCGATGGCCGCGGCGTTCGTGGTCGCCCTCGCGCACGCCGCGCTCCGGCTCCGGCGCCACCGGTTCGTGCTGCGGGCGCTGGCGGTCGGTTCGGGGGCCATCGAGCCTTACGAGCTCCGCGAGCTCGAGGAGGAGCCGTGGCGTCTGGTGGGGGCGTGGGCGCTGTTCACCCTGCCGGCGCTCCTCCTCTGCGCGACGCTCGCGCGCCCGGAGGTCGTGGACGCGACGACGGGCGCGACGCTCGGGTTGCTGGGGATGACGGTCGTCGCGGCCGTCGCGCTGCCGCTCTACGTGCTGGTGCGGGGTCGCGTGCTCGCGGCGCTGGAACTCGCGCCCGTGGCCGTCCTGCGCGAGGTCGTCGAGGGCGCCGCGCGATTCGCGCGCTCGGAGACCCGCCTCGCGCGCCGGATCACGACGGCCGTCGTGGTTCCAGTGGCGTTCCTCGCGCTCGGCTCCGCGCTGATCGTGAACGCGCACGTCCGCCGCTCGGACGAGCGCCACCGCGAGGAGACGGCGCGGATGGTCGCCCGCGCCGCCTTCGAGCCAGCGATCGGCGTGTTGCCCCAGGCCGGCCTGCGCGAGGCGGTCGATCGCGCGCGGGCCCGGGGCTACGACGCGCGCGTCGCCGGATCGCCTCAGCCGTACTCGATCGAGCGCCGGGCCGCAGGGGAGGTCGAGCTCGTCACCCCGCTCGACACCGGCCACGCCGCGGTCCGCTTCAGCGGCTCGACGGTCGCGGTGCTGGGCGCGTCGGCGCTGTCGGTGGCGCTGATCGCCGTCGCGCTCGCGGGGTTCGTGGGGTCGCGGCTCGCGCGCGCGGTCGCCCACGACCTGGCGCGCGCCGTCGAGGACATCCGCCGGCTCGGCACGGAGGCCGTCGTCACCGGCCAGGCCTCCGTCGCGCCCGGCGCGCGCTTCGAGGTCGTGGAGGCGCTCCGGCGGGCCGTCGTGGCGCTGGCGGATCGCTTCCGCGTCTTCGCGCTGGCGCAGGAGCGCGCCATCGAGGCGCGCGAGGCGACCACCCGCACCCGGGGGCTCTTCTTCGCCAGCGTGAGCCACGACCTGAAGAGCCCGCTCAACTCGATCCTCGGCTTCGCCGATCTCGTGGCCGCGAGCGAGCCGCTCCTGCCGGCGCAGCGGGAGAGCCTCGAGCTGATCCTCCGGCGCGGCCGCGAGCTGCTCGCCCTCATCGAGACGATCCTCGACGCGGCGCGGGTCGAGGCGGGCCAGTTGGCGCTGGAACGTGACGCGGTCCCGATCGGGGCGCTGGTCGCCGCGGCCGCGGATCGGGGCCGCCTCCTGGCGGGCGACGGCGTGACCGAGCTCGTGGTCGACTGCGCCAACGACGACGGGAAGCTCTCCGGCGTCGATCTCGAGCGGTTCGCCGGCGCGCTCGCGAGCCTGGTCGGGTTCGCGCTCCGCGTCAGCCGCCGGGGACCGGTGCGCCTGACGGGCGCCGTCGCGGGTGGAGGCGTCCGCTTCGAGATCACGATGCCGACGCGCCGGAACACGGCGCGCGCGCTCGAGGAGCTGCTCCGCGGGCATCACCCGACCGCGACGACGGCCCACCGCGGCTTGGTGCTCGGGCTGGGCCTGGCGCGCGCCGTCCTCGAGGCGCACGGGGCTACGGTGCACCCCATCCAGGTGGCGGACGGCACGACGCTCTTTCGCGTGCAGCTGCCCGGCGCGACCGCGGCGTAGGGGTGTGCGGTCAGCGCACGATCGCGATCTTCGTGCCGCGGCCGAGCGCGGCCGCGCCGCCCCACCCGGGGGGTACCCGTGGCTCCGTCCACTCGAACAGGCGCTTGCCGTCCTCCGGGGACACGTTCACGCAGCCGGCGCTCATCGGCTGGCCGAAGTCCTCGTGCCAGTACGCGGTGTGCAGGGCGAACGGCGCGGCGAAGTACTGCGTCCAGGGGACGTCGGCGATCCAGAACTTGCGGTCCTCGCCCGTCTCGGGGCTCATCGTCGCGGCGCGGTGTTTGAAGGTGACGCGGAACACCCCGAGCGGCGTCGTGCTCGCCTTCACCGGGTCCACCCCGCGGCGCGGCACGCCCCCCGCGCCCGGCGAATGGAGCGTCGCGAACACCGGCCGCAGGCCCTCGTACGCGACCAGGGTGCCCCGCCCGATGCTCACCTCGAGCCAGCGCTCGCCCGGAGCGACGCCGATCGGGAGCCGCTCCACGCCGCGCGCGACCGCCAGCTCGGACTCGCGGATCCACTCGCTCCCGCCCGAGCCGCGGACGGCGAGGTACCGCGCGCCGTCCTGCGATCGCGGCGGGTGCGCGGCGTCGAGCTCGATCGGCGCGCGCGCCGCCAGCGCGCCGACGAGCCGGAGGGCGCCCGCCCCGTCGCTGCTCCACCGCGACGCCCCGCCCGCGCGGGCGAAGCCGACCGGCAGCCCGCTCACCGCCGAGAGCTCGACCCCGCGGAACGCCGAGGGCCGAAACGGGCGGACCCGGTCTGCCGGGACCACGGTCCCATCAGCCGAGAGGAGGAACGTCCGCCCCGCGTGGCGGAACGCCGCCGTGTACGCGACCATCGAGCCGGGGGGCAGGCGGCGCCGCACGAGGCCGAGCGGCGTCTCCGTCCGAAGGGCGCCGCCCGCGTCGAGGAAGAACGGCGCCTCGCCCGTCGGCTCGATCGCGCGCGCGTCGGCGAGGCGACCGTGCCCCTGGCTGCCCCAGGCGAGCGGTCGCGGTACGCCGGCCGGCCCGAACCACCGCTCCGCGCGGGTCCACTCGTCCACGGCGGGGAGCCGCGTATACATCGGCGCGCCGTCCGATAGAGCGTACCCGTAGGGGAGAGTACCTGGACCGGGCTCTACGAGCGCGACGGCGCGGCTGAGCCGGCTCTCGGGATCGAGCGTCACCGTCCGGTCGACGCACACCCAGCCCGCCGGCTCGACCGGCAGGAAGCCGCCGGGGCAGCCGGGCCCGGGCGTCCGGTCCGGGCTCGTCGTCGCGAGCGAGGTGCCCGCGCGGACGTAGCCCAGGCGCTGAGGCTCGGCGCCGATCGCCGGGCTCGCCCAGATCCAGGTCGTGGGGGCCGTGCTGAGGAGCGCCCGCGGACCGCCGGCCCGGCGCGCCGGGTCGGGCGGCGCTCCGGGCGGGTCGCACGCGGCGGCAGCGGAGCTCCCGGGCGGGGGGGCAGGCGAGGGGGTCCCCGGGGAGCTCGCAGCGGCGGCGGTCACCGCGAGGGCGAGGGAGCTGGCGGCGGCGCCGGCGCGCATGGCGCGGAGCCTACGCCGCGTCGCCGGCCTCCGCCATGGGTTCGCGGCTATGCTGCCCCGCGATGGCCAGTCGACGACGAGGCAAGCCCGAGGCCGGCGAGCCGCCGGCCGAGCGCGTGATCGCCGCGGACGGAGCTCCCGAGGAGGAGCGGTACGATCGAGTCTTCCGCCCGACGACGCTGGACGAGTTCGTCGGCCAGGAGAAGCACAAGGCCAACCTCAAGGTGTGGGTGGGCGCCGCGCGGCAGCGAGGCGAGCCGCTCGATCACCTGCTGCTCTGCGGTCCGCCTGGCTTGGGCAAGACGACGCTCGCGCACATCCTCGCTCGCGAGATGGGCGTGGCGCTGCACCTCACCAGCGGGCCGGCGGTCGAGCACAAAGGGGTCCTCACCGGCGTGCTCACGCGCCTCTCGCGCTCCGACCTGCTCTTCGTGGACGAGATCCACCGGCTGAGCGCCACCGTCGAGGAGGCGCTCTACCCTGCGATCGAGGATTTTCGGATCGACGTGATGATGGGCGAGGGGGCGTACGCGGAGAGCATCCCGCTGGAGCTCCAGCCGTTCACGCTCGTCGGCGCGACCACGCGCGCGGGGATGCTCACCAAGCCGCTGTTCGAGCGGTTCGGCGTGGTCATCCGCCTCGACTACTACCCGGTCGAGGACCTCGAGCGCATCATCGCGCGGAGCGCCCGCCTGTTGGGGGTGGCCTGCGAGGCGGAGGGCGCACGCGCGCTCGCCGAGCGATCTCGTGGGACACCGCGGATCGCCAACCGCTTGCTCCGCAGGGTGCGCGACGTGGCGGAGGTGGAGGGCGAGGGTCGCATCGACGCCGGCGTCGTCGAGGCGACCTGCCGGCGGCTCGAGGTCGACGCCTCGGGGCTCGACGAGATGGACCGGCGCCTGCTCCGCGTGATCATCGAGCACTACGACGGTGGGCCGGTCGGCGTCGAGACGCTGGCGGCCGCGCTCGCGGAGCCCCGTGACACGCTGGAGGACGTGTACGAGCCGTACCTGCTGCAGCAGGGGTACCTCGCCCGGACACCGCGGGGGCGCGTCGCCACGCGCAAGGCGTTCGAGCATCTGGGCCTACCCGAGGTGCGGGGCACCCGCCAGGGGTCACTGTTCTGAGGCGCGCTCGCTCCTTGCGCGGGCCACCGGTGTCGCGTACGCACTCGGCGCCCCGGGCCGCTCGGCCTCGGGGCTCATCTCCCAGGAGCCCCGGATGAAGACCCGCCCCATCGTGCTCGCCTCTGTCGTCCTGGCCGCCGCGTGTGACCCCGCGGCGAAGCCGCACGGCTCGACTCCTGCGGCGAGCGTCGAGGCGCCCGCCGTGGCAGCGGGGGGCTCGATCCAGATCACGGTCGACGCGAGCGGGTATCACCCGGCGACGGTGAAGGCCCCCGCGGGCAAGGCGGCGAAGCTCTTGTTCAAGCGGACGTCGGACGAAGGGTGCGGCGACAAGCTCGTCTTCCCCGCGCTCGGCATCTCCAAGGATCTCCCCCTCGGCGTGGAGGTCCCGGTCGACATCACGATGCCGGCGTCCGGGAGCCTCGCCTTCACCTGCGGGATGGACATGTACCGAGGCTCGGTCGTCGCGCAGTGAGGCCGAGGAAGTCGAACAGCGCGCTCGCCGGCCGCGCGGCGAGCCCGCGCCGTCGGCGCGCTGCCTGCACTCGGTTCCACTCGCGGATCCACAGGTGCCAGCGAGCGTTCGCCGCCTCGTAGTCGTGTGCGAGCGCGCGGAGCTTCGGGATCGACTGCCGGCCGTCGAGCTCGTACTCGCAGGTCGTCGCCTGAATCAGCGTGAGGCGCCGGAGCCCGCCGTCGCGCCGGCCGAACGTCGCGTTCAGCGGGAAGACGCGGCAGCCGAGCGGGCGCGCCTCGTAGATCGAGCACCGATCGTCGGGTGAGAGGTAGCGACACCGCCCGCGCACCTGCCGCAGCGTCATCACCCTGCGCCCCTGCCGCAGCTGAAGGAACGCCTCCGGCTCGTGCTCCATCGCGATCGCGCTCGACGGCAGAAACCTCACGAAATCGCGCGGCGCGTCGCCGGTCGCGTCGGCGATGCGCCGTGCGTCCTCGTTCGTGAGCGGCAGCACCGGCTCCTTGCAGCAGTTGCCGCATCCGGTGCAGCGAAAGCGGAGGAGTCGCTCGGTCATCGGGGCCGGCCCCCTAGCACGGAAGCGGGCGCCCGCCGGCGCCGCGACCGAGGCTCGGTCGCCGGGGGCAGCCTCGGCGGGCGTGAGGCGTCGCGCACGTCCCGCCAAGATGTGCGAGAATGCTCGCAGCGGATGTCCCTGCGCGTCGACCAGGACCACGCCCGATTCCGGGGGATCGTCCGCGGCAAGATCCGCGAGAACCTCCGGCGCTACATCTCGCAGGGCGAGATGATCGGGCGCAAGGGCAAGGATCTCGTCTCGATCCCGGTCCCACAGATCGACATCCCGCGCTTCACCTTCGGCGAGCGCCAGCGCGGAGGCGTGGGGCAGGGGGACGGCGAGCCGGGCGATCCGGTCGGCGGCGAGCCCGGCGAGGAGGGCGCAGGCAAGGCCGGCGAAGGCGAAGGGCAGCACGTCCTCGAGGTGGACGTGACCCTCGACGAGCTCGCCGACATCCTCGGCGAAGAGCTCGAGCTGCCGAACATCGAGAGCCGCGGGAAGGCCAAGATCATCAGCGCGAAGGATCGCTACACCGGCATCCGTCGCGTCGGCCCCGAGAGCCTCCGGCACTTCAAGCGGACGTACAAGGAGGCGCTGCGCCGCGCCATCGCCAGCGGGTCCTACGATCCGGGGACACCGCTCGTCGTCCCGCAGCGCGAGGACAAGCGCTATCGCTCGTGGAAGGTCGAGGAGGAGCCGGTCGTCAACGCGGTGATCGTGTACATGATGGACGTCTCCGGCTCGATGGGGGACGAGCAGAAGGAGATCGTCCGCATGGAGAGCTTCTGGATCGACGCCTGGCTGCGGCGGCAGTACCAGGGGCTCGAGAGCCGGTACGTGATCCACGACGCCGTCGCCCGCGAGGTGGATCGGGACACCTTCTTCCGCACGCGGGAGTCGGGGGGCACGATGATCTCGAGCGCGTACCGGCTCTGCGCGCAGATCCTCGACGCCGACTACCCCGCCGAGGAGTGGAACGTCTACCCGTTCCACTTCTCGGACGGCGACAACTGGAGCATGGACGACACCCTGCAGTGCATCGAGCTGTTGCGCCGCTCCGTCCTGCCTCGGGTGAACATGTTCGCCTACGGCCAGGTGGAGAGCCCGTATGGCTCCGGCCAGTTCCTGAAGGATCTGCGCGAGCACCTCGGTGGGGACGAGCGCGTCGTGACGAGCGAGATCCGGGATCGGGACGCGATCGTCGGATCGATCAAGGACTTCTTGGGCAAGGGGCGCTGATGTCGAAGATCTTCTCGCACACCACGCTCCCCCGCTACCTCCGCCAGGAGCAGGAGAAGATCGAGCGGATCGCCGCCGAGCAGGGGCTGGATTTCTTCCCGGTCGTCTTCGAGATGCTGGCGTACGACCAGATGAATGAGATCGCGGCGTACGGAGGCTTCCCGGTGCGGTATCCGCACTGGCGGTTCGGGATGGAGTACGAGCGCCTCGCCAAGAGCTACGAGTACGGGTTGTCGAAGATCTACGAGATGGTCATCAACAACAACCCGGCGTTCGCCTACCTGCTCGAGGGCAACAGCCTCACCGATCAGAAGCTGGTGATGTGCCACGTGCTCGGGCACGTCGACTTCTTCAAGAACAACTTCGCCTTCCGCGCGACCGATCTCGACGCGCCCGCCACCGTGGTCGAGGCCGTGCGCGCGCCCGGTCAGCCCTACGACCCGAACCGCAAGTGGATCGACAAGATGGCGAACCACGGCGCCGCCGTGCGGCGGGTGGTCGATCGGTTCGGGACCCAGCGGGTCGAGGAGTTCATCGAGATCTGCCTCTCCCTCGAGAACCTCATCGATCCGTACTCCCGGTTCGTCGTCCGCCACCGAGACGAGGCCGTCGAGGAGGAGCCGAGCGAGGTCGACGTGCCGCGCCTCCAGGCCAAAGACTACATGGAGGAGTTCATCAACCCGAGCGAGTTCCTCGACGAGCAGCGCAAGCGGATCGAGGAGCGACGGCAAGCCCAGCGGACGCGGCACCCCGCGGAGCCGACGCGCGACGTGCTCGGGTTCCTGCTCGACAACGCGCCGCTCGAGCGTTGGGAGCGCGTGATCCTGGGCGTGATCCGAGAGGAGGCCTACTACTACGCTCCGCAGGCGCAGACGAAGATCATGAACGAGGGCTGGGCCTCGTACTGGCACAGCCGGCTGATGACGGAGCACGTGGCGGACGCGAGCGAGATCGTCGACTATGCCGAGAACAACGCCGGCGTCATGGCGACGAGCGGCGGGCGGCTCAACCCGTACAAGCTGGGCGTGGAGCTCTTCCGCAGCGTCGAGGAGCGGTGGAACCGCGGGCAGTTCGGCCGCGACTGGGACGAGTGCGACGACCTGGACGAGAAGCGGCACTGGGATCTGCGCCTCGGGCTCGGCCGGGAGAAGCTGTTCGAGGTGCGGCAGCTCTATACGGACGTGACGTTCATCGATGAGTTTCTCACCGAGGATTTCGCCCGCGAGCAGGGGCTGTTCACCTTCGCGTGGTCGAACCGCGGGGAGCGTTGGGAGATCGAGTCGCGCGAGTTTCGCACCGTCAAGGAGAAGCTCCTCGCGCAGCTGACCAACTCCGGCCAGCCCGTGATCCGCGTCGAGGACGCGAACTACGCGAACCGCGGCGAGCTCCTCCTCCGGCACGACCACGGCGGGGTCGACCTGCGAGACGACTACTGCAAGGAGGCGCTCCGGGCGCTCCACCGGGTCTGGCGCCGGCCGGTGTGTCTCGCGACCGTGGTCGAGAAGAAGCTGGCGGTGCTGCGCTACGACGGCGCCGTGCAGTCGGTGACGCAGGGCGCGCCGTGAGCCCGGCGCGGGAGTCGATTGCGAGGTGAGCCGGGGCGCGGCGCTGTGGGTGGTCATCGCGGCGCTGGCCGGCGGGTGTGCCGCGGCGGCGCCGCGCCCGGTCGCCCGCGACGCGGGCGACCGGGCGCTCGCCTCGGGCGCGCGGTCGCCGGCCGCCGACGCGCCGCCGGTGGCCGTGGGGCGTCCGTGCGGCCCGGGGCTCGCGCGCCCGGGCAGCGCGGGCTGCGAGCCGGCGGAGCTCCCCCCGGCCGCGCCGCCGGACCCCGCGCCGGCGCCGACCGAGCCGGCCGAGCCGCCGCGCCCGGGGACGGTGCCGGGCGGGCTCGCGCGCGGCACGGGCGACGAGGCCGACCGCTCGCTCCTCGCCGGTGACGAGGCGTTCGCCGAGGACGACCTCGCGCGGGCCGGGCGCCACTACGAGCGCGCGCGCAAGCTCGCGCCGCGTGACCCGGCGCCGCGGGTGGGGCTGGTCCGCGTCGCGTTCGCGCGGACGGGCCTGGTGACCGACTTCGCCGCCGCGCCGTCGGACGCGCGAGTGAGGCGCCTCGTCCGTGATCTCGACGCGATCCTGGCGAAGCACGCCGACTATGGGCCCGCGCACGTCGAGCGCGGCCGGCTGCTCTTGGTCCTCGGGGACGCGCGGGCCGCGCTGCAGGCGCTGGAGACCGGCGTGCGCCTCGAGCCACGTGATCCGGAGGCGCACTCCGCCCACGGCATCGCGCTCCTCGCGACCGGCGACTCCGAGGGCGCCCTCGCCCGGCTCGAGCGCGCGAGCCAGCTCGACCCGCAGAACCCGGCGCGGCTCACCAACCTCGGCACCGCGTACCTGATGCGAGGCCGCCTCCCCGAGGCGATCCGTGCCTACGAGCAGGCGGTGCTGCTCGCGCCCACGGATCCCCGCGCGCACGGTGATCTGGGGACGGCCTACCTCGCGGCCAACCGCGGCAAGGAGGCCGTGCGTCACCTGGTGCGCGCGGTGGAGCTCGCGCCGGACCGCGCGACCTTCCTCTCCAACCTCGGCTACGCCTACCTCGTCTCGGGAGATCCCGAGCGCGCGGTCGGCATCTTCCGCCGCGCGCTCGAGAAGGATCCCAAGTTGGTCAGCGCCTGGCTCAACCTGGGGACGGCGCTCGCACGCCAAGGCAAGCTCGACGAGGCCGAGGTCGCGCTCCGGCGGGCCCAGGCGCTCGCCCCGGACGACCCCAGGGTGCAGCCGAACCTCGACGAGCTTCGCGAGCTCCGCGAGCAGCGCGCGCCCGCTCCCTGAGCGAGCCGCGGGCGCGGCGGCCCGGCCGTTGACGCCCGCCGCGCCGCCTGATACTTCTCACACGAAACTTTCTCTTTCGGAGCAAATGGGAGCCCTTCGAGCCGCCGCGCCAGCCCGCCGCGCCGCGCCCACACGGCGCCGCCCGGCCGCGGAGCCCGCCGTCGAGAGCGACCTCGACGCGATCGTCGAGGCGATCGTGTACCTCTATACCGAGTCGCGGCGCGTCACGAAGGAGGCGGCCGGTCGTCACGGGCTCACCGGGCCGCAGCTCGCCGTGGTGAAGATGCTCGAGTCGGTGGAGCGCCTCTCGTTGTCCGAGCTCTCATCGCTGATCCGCGCGCGCAACAGCACGGTGACGGGCATCATCGATCGCATGGAGCACGGGGGCCTCGTCGCGCGTCGGCGCTCCGACCAGGATCGTCGGGTGGTCCACATCGCGCTGACGCCCGCCGGCCGCCGCTTGGCGCGCACGCTCGACGTGGAGCCCGTCACGATCTTCCGGCGGGTGCTCTCCGAGCTCGAGCCCGGAGACGCGGCGGCGCTCGGCCGCGTCCTCACGAAGCTCGCGCGCCGGGTCCGCGAGATCGTGCGCGCCCCGGAGCCCCCTCTGCCGCCAGAGTGACCCGCCTGAGAGCCCGCTGCCCTGCCCAGGAGCCGAAGCCATGACCGACCCGAAGACCCCCCGCGACCCCGATGTTTGTGTGATCACCTGCGCGCTCACCGGCGTGCTCGCCAACCGCAGCCAGTGCGAGGGCATCCCGTACACTCCGGCCGAGATCGGCGAGGAGGCCCGCCGGGCGTACGAGGCCGGCGCCGCGGCCGTGCACATCCACGCGCGGAACGACGACGGCTCGCCGACCTTCAGCCCCGAGGTGTTTCGGCGGATCAAGGAGGAGGTGCGCAAGCGTTCGCCCGTCCTCCTCAACTGGTCGACCGGCACCTCGATGGACGACGTGACGGACCAGTGCACCTATGTCCGAGAGTCGCCGCCCGAGGTCGCGGCCCTCAACATGGGCACGATGAACTACTCGAAGTACTCCGAGAAGCGCAAGGCGTTCGTCTTCGACATGATCTTCCCCAACACGTACGAGAAGATCATGAAGCTCCTCACCGCGATGAACGAGGTCGGCGTGAAGCCGGAGCTCGAGTGCTTCGATACGGGGCACACGCACGGCTGCTGGCCGCTCATCGACATGGGCATCCTCCGTCCGCCGCTGCAGTACTCCTTCATCGTCAACGTGCTCGGCGGCATCCCGCCGCTGGTCGAGAGCCTGCAGCTCCAGACGAAGATCATGCACCCCGGGAGCGAGTGGGAGGTCATCGGGATCTCGCACGGTCACTGGCGCATGCTCGCGACCGCGATCGTCCTCGGAGGCAACATCCGGACGGGGCTCGAGGACCACCTCTACCTGCCGACCGGGAAGATGGCGAAGTCGAACGCGGAGATGGTGGAGGTCGCCGCCCGGATGGTCCGGGACGTGGGGCGCCGGCCGGCGACCGTCGAGGAGGCGCGCGCCATCCTGAACCTGCCCCGGGTGATGTGATGCGTACCTATCGGACGATCCTCTACGCCGTCCAGGACGGCGTCGCCACGCTGACGCTGAACCGCCCCGAGCGGCGCAACGCGATCGGGAGCGAGATGGCCAACGAGCTCCTGTGGGCGCTGGAGGACGCCTTCGCCGATCCGCTCGCCAGGAGCGTCGTGCTCACGGGCGCCGGCAAGGCGTTCTGCGCAGGGGGCGACTTCCTGCAGATGAGCGGGGGGGACGCCGGGGCCGAGCCGCTGCCGCCGAAGGGCGGGTACGACGACCTGCTTCGGGTGCTCTGGCGCGCGCCGAAGCCCGTCGTCGCCAAGGTCAACGGGCATGCGCTGGGCGGGGGGCTGGGTATCGCGGCGGCGTGTACGTTCGCCGTGGCGTCGACCGAAGCGAAGCTCGGCACGCCGGAGATCGAGGTCGGCCTGTTCCCGTTCATGATCCTGGCGATCCTCGGGCGTCACGTGCCGCGGCGCCGCCTCCTCGAGCTCATGCTCGGCGGAGAGAAGCTCAGCGCCGAGGAGGCCGCGCGGATCGGGCTCGTCAATCGCGCCGTCGCGCCCGCCGAGCTCGACGACGAGGTGAAGCGCTGGACGGACCGGATCGCGTCGAAGAGCGCGAGCACGATCCGCCTCGGGCTCCGGGCGCTGGCGGACGCCGAGGAGCTCGCGCTCGACGAACAGCTCCCGATGCTCGCCGGCCGCCTGGCGGAGTGTCTCGGCACCGACGACGCGCGAGAGGGCCTGATGGCGTTCCTCGAGAAGCGCCCGGCGCGCTGGACGGGCAGCTGACCCGCCTGCGCCGCCTCGGCCTGGCGCCCGCAGAGGGTGGCGGTCCGGTGCGCTCGCGCCGGAGGGAGTCGCGATGATCGAGCGCGAGGTCGAGCTACCTGGAGGGCGGTTCGTGGTGCTGGAGCACGGGCCCCCGGCGGGGCCGGTCGTGCTGTGCGTGCACGGCTTCCCGGACATTCCGCAGACCTGGGGCCCGCTCGCCGAGCGTCTCGCCGCTGGGGGATACCGCGTGGTCGCGCCGTACCTGCGAGGGTATGCGCCGTCCACGCTCGCGGGGCCGTTCCACCTCCGGCGCATCGCCCAGGATCTCCTCGAGCTGGCGGACGCGCTGTCGCCCCGATCCCCCGTGCTGCTCGTCGGGCACGACTGGGGGGCGGCGGCGGCGTTCGTCGCGCTAGCGATCGCCCCGAGCCGCTTCGCGCGCGCGGTGACGCTCGCCGTGCCGCACCCGCTCGCGTTTCGCGCTGGCGTCGCCCGGCACCCGCGCCAGCTCGCGCGGAGCTGGTACATGGCGTTCTTCCAGCTCCCGGCCGTCCCCGAGGCCGCGCTCCGCGGGCACGACTTCGCGCTCGTCGAGCGGCTGTGGCGCGCGTGGTCGCCTGGGTGGCGCCCACCCGTCGACCACCTGGCTCGCGTGAAGCGGTGCCTCGCCGAGAGCCTGCCGGGCCCGGTCGACTACTACCGCGCGCTGCTCGCCTCGGCGCGGGACACCGCGCTCGCGCGCGCCGCGGCGCGCCTCGAGGTGCCCGTGCTGCACGTGCACGGCAGGACCGACGGCTGCGTCGGCGTCGAGCTGGCCCGGGAGCAGGCGCGCTACTTCGGGCCACGCTTTCGCTGGGTCGAGGTCGACGGTGTGGGGCACTTCCTCCACCTCGAGGCGCCGGATCGGGTCGGCGCGCTCGTCGAGGAGGGGCTCCGCGCCTGAGCTCAGCCTCCCGGCGCCCCGGCTGGTTGGCCCGCGAACGCTCGCACGAAGCGCTCCTGCAGCTCGTTCTCGATCGCGTTCGGCCTCGCGCTCCGCACGACGCGCATCGCCTCCTCCGCGCCTGCCCCCAGGGCGACCAGCGCGCACGCGGCGATCGTCCCGGCGCGGCCGAGCCCGCCGCGGCAGTGGACGACGACGGTGTCCTCCGCGGCGAGCCACGCGACGATGTCTGCGACCAGCGCCCGAACCGCCTCGGGCCGGGGCGGGGCGGTGCCGTCTGGGATGGGCAGCCGCACGACGTGTAGCCCGTGGGCCTCGGCGCGCTCGAAGAGCGGCTCGATCCCGAGCAGCGGGAGCTCCCGGTCCTCGAGCAGCGACACCAGGTGCGTCGCCCCGTAGTGTTCGCGGAGGCGGCCGAGATCGGCGTCGAGATCGCGGTGCCAAAGCGCGGCCAGCCCCGGGCTCCGCTTCCCGGGGGCGAGGGTGAGCCCCAGGCGGCCGAGCGGAACCCGCTCCCCCGCGAGAAAATCGACGCGGATGGGATCGGACGCTGAGGTGCGGACCTCGAGGACCATCGTCGCTGGCGGGACTCCGGGGCCCCCGGGAACCTCGCCGGAGGGCTCGCGCCGATCTGGAGGCTAGCCCATCCTCCGGTCCGCCGCACGGTCTTCGACCGCGCCCCCGGCTCGCGGCAGCGCGCGCCCCCGCGAGAGGGGTGCGCAGTCTCCGAGATGCTCGTCCGGTACATCGAGGCCACGGCGCTCCACGCCGCCACGTGCGGCCTCGTGCCGGTGCTCGTGTGGAGGACCATCGAGAGCTCGTTCATCCCGTTTTCGAGCGAGGTCGTGATGATCCCGGCGGGCTCCCTCGCCGCGCGCGGCGCGCTCACGCTGGGGCGCCCGATGGGGGACGCGACGATCGCCGTCGTGGCGGGCATCGCGGGCTCGCTCGCCGGCGCGTAGGTGAACTGCTACCTCGCCGGCTGGGTGGGGACGCCGTCCCTCGAGCGGTACGGCAAGCACTCCTTCCTGCCGACCCTGAGGCTCGAGCGCGCCGCGGAGCTCTTCCGGCGGTACGGCGCCGGGGCGACCTTCGTTTGTCGATGGCTGCCCGCCATGCGGCAGCTCATCTCCACCCCGGCCGGCCTCGTGAAGATGGCGTTCGGGAGCTTCACGCTCTGGACGAGACTCGGCGCTGGCAGCTGGGTCATCCTCCTCACGGCCATCGGCCATGCCATCGGGAGCTCCGCCGCCAAGCTGAGCTGCGGCGAGCTCGCTCACCGGGGCGAGGACCTGGTGCAGCAGGATCTCGTCTACATCGTGCCGGCGTGTCTCGTCGTGTTCGTCGCCTACGTCCTCGACTCCGACCGCATCATGCCGAAGGACGGGAGCGCTCCCGCCACCTGAGGCGCCCGCGAACCCGGCGCGCTCCGCGTGTCACTCCGACCAGGCGTCACCGAACCGGGAAGGCGCGGAGCGGAGCAGCTCCTCGCAGCCCACGTTGCCGTCTCCGTTCAGATCCTCCTCGGGCAGCGTCCGCACCGCGGCGAACGTGCTGCCCGGGAGCACGCTGATCGCGATACCGGCGGCGACGGCCAGGCACGGATCGGCGTAGCCCACCACCGACTGCTCCAGCTCGACCTCGACGTCACCCTCGATCCGGTCGCGGGAGATCACGACGCCGTCCAGCCGCACCCGCGTGCGGAGCGCAACGAAGAGCGCCTCCGGCTGGTCGCAGGTGATCGTCTGCGCGAGGAGCGTGACCCCCGGTTGCCCGTCAGCGTCTTCGTCGACCGCGCGGGACCGGTCCTCCTCGGTCGGGAGCGGCTCGCCGAATCCCGCGCTCGTCCCGACCACGAAGTCACTCGGCGCGGGCTGGTACTCGGCGCCGACGGTCGTCGCGCGGGAGAGGAACTCGCCCGTCGCCTCCACCGGCTTCTCCCGCAGCACCTGCTCCAGCCTCGCGGGGAGCTCGAGCTCGGCCACGCCCTCCACGCTGGGGAGGAGGAACTTGCAGAGCGTCGTCTTCTGGCGGAGCGTGGTGCCGGACTGCGCGATGCGCAGGCGGAAGAGCTGGCGGGCCTCCACCTCGAGCACCGCGCGCGCCTTCACGATCGCCTCGACCGCGAACACGCCGCCCAGCGGACCCGGCTCCTCCGACCAGGGCTCGAGCGGCTCGTAGGGGATCTGCGTCGTCCCCCCGTCCGCCGGCGCCGCCGCGTCGGCGCACTCCGGCGTCGAGCAGCGCGTCGCCCGCAGGTACGGCACGTCCGCGGAGTCTGGGCCGCAGGCGGACGCCAGCGCCAGCGCCGTCGCGGCGAGCCCGGCGGCCGCTCGGCGGTCCCGCGTCACCATCGCGCCTCGAGTCCGGCCGTCGCCCAGCCGATCTGTCCGCCGTACCGGTAGCCGGAGGCGCCGGGGTTGGCGGCGAGCGCGTCGTCGCTCGTGAACCGGCGGAAGTCCTTCGTCTCGGCTCGTGGCACGAGCGTGGCCCACCCGAGCGCCCACACGAACGACGCCCGCGCGCTCTCCGCGCGCACCGGGCGGCTCAGCGCCACCTCGCCACCCAGCGAGAAGACGTGGCGGTCGTTGTCGAGGAAGTTCGTCGGGCCGCCGAAGTTGCCGACGGGCGACGGGACGTAGCGGTAGCCTGCGGCGAGGCCGATCGCCGCCGACACCCGGTGGCTGGCGCCGGCGGCGAGCGTGAGCGTGTCGCCCCATCGCCCCGGGCCCCAGTCGTCGCGGTTGGTGCTGAGCGCCTCCGACCACCGCGCCCACGTCGTGTCCAAGGAAGCCTCGGTCGCCGCGCCGAGGCGGAGGGCCACCCCGCCCTGGACCGACGACGGCTCGAAGTAGTGGGCGTAGTGGTGCGAGTACCCCAGGTTGCCGAGGCCCGGGGCGCCGCCGATCCGGGTGTCCCCCCAGTCGTCCACGTGAGCTCGGTGGCGGTACGCGACGCCCAGGCGGAGCGTGTCCGTCGGCGTGAAGAGGAGGCCGGCGCTGGGCGTCGCCCTGCCGTAGACGGTGGAGTCGGTCCCGATCCGCGTGTCGACGATCACCATGCTCTTGCCGGTCACTGGATCGACGCCGCTCCGCACCGCCGTGACCTCGCCGCGTGTGTAGGTGGCCGCGGCGAAGTACACGCCGAGCCCCGCCCCGAACGCGAGCGCGTCGCTCAGCCGGTAGGCGAGCCCTCCCCGGAGGCCGATCCTGGACAGGCGGTCGTTCCACTGGGTCCACACGAGGTCGTCGTCGGGGACGATGTTCCAGTAGAAGAGCTCCCCCGGGACCCAGAGGGAGAGCCCGGCCGAGAGCCGCTGCCCGGGTGCGGGCCGCGCGAGCTCGAACCGCGAGCCGAGCCAGAGCCCGGTCACGTCGCGAGCCGGCCCCGTCACCGTGGGGGCCGTGCCGTCCGAGCGGCGGACCCAGAGGGCAGGGCGGATCGCGGCCAGACCGAGCGAGAGCTCGAACGCACGCGCCGCGCCGCCCGGCGCGAGCGTCGCCGGGTTGTAGTAAGCTCCCGAGAAGTCGAGCTCGCGCGCGGCGGCGGAGCCCCCGAGCGCCGCGCTGCGCGGGCTCGCGCCCACCGCCTCCTCGAGCGTGCCGCCCGCAGGAGCGGTCGCGAGCGCGGCGGCAACGCCCAGCGCCCACGCGAGTCGCGTGCGTCGGATCATCGTGGCGCCTCGTGACCCAGGCGGTAGGTGAGCGTGACGCCGGCCTGGTAGAGGTGGGTCGTAGAGCGGTACCCCGGGAAGCCGAGGTTCGTGATCTGCTGGCCCGGCGCGTCCGGGTCGGCGTCGGTGAGCACGCCCGGGTCCTTCGTCGCGCGCTGCTCGGCGCCGAGGTGCGTGCGCCCGAACACGTCCGCCGTGAGCGGCCAGCCGAGCCACGGCTCGAGCTCGAACCCGGCGCCGGCGCCCAGGACGTGCCGGTCCGCGTCGAGGTAGCTCGTGTCGCCTACCTGCGGGGGGACGGGCGTCCCCTCGAAGGAGTAGCCCGCGCGGACGACGAGCACCTCGCCCAGCCGCTGCTCCACGCCGACGCGAGGTGTCCACACGTCCTCCAGCGGCTGCGCGAGGCGCGTGTCGAACGCGCTCCGCGCCTCGCTCCACCGCACCCACGCCACGTCGAGCGAGAGCTCCGTCCCGCGCCAGGGAGCGGCGCGTACGCCGAGGGCGAGCTCCGCCGGGTCCCAGAGGATGTAGTAGTCGATCGGGTCGTCGGCGAGGATGCCGCCCGCGACCGTCCGCTGGGGGCCTTCGGCGCCGCCGTCCGCGCGGAAGCGGTACGCGGCGCCCAGGTGGAGCGCCTCCGCCACCTCCCACCGCGCCCCGAACAGCGGGGCGAAGCCCAGATGCAGCCGGCGCTCCAAGCGCACCTCGACATCGTCCTCCGGCGTCGCGCCGCGCGACGCCACGTACCGGACCTCCGTCGGGACGTCCAGGTAGGGGGCGAGGGCAACGCCCGCGCCGAGCCGCACCGGGCCGCCTCCCCACGCGATCGCCAGCGTCGCGGCCATCCGCTCGGATCGCGCCTCGTACACCGGCGAGTAGGGCGCATCGTAGCGCTGGGGGACGCTCACCCGGAGCACCTGCCCGCCCGGCAGATCGAGGCCGAGCGCGAAGCGCACGGACTCCCAGCCCCACTGGGCGGGGAGCGGCGCGACGAGCGCGAGCGACGCGCTCGTGAGACCGCGAGTGCGTAGTGACTCGGGCTCCCCGGTGCGGGCGAAGCGGGACTCGAGCGCCCCGACGCTGGCGCCGAGGGCGAGCGCCGCGCTGGCGGAGTCGGCGGCGCCCGCGACGTTGGCGTCGAGCGAGCTCGGATCCCCGCGCCTCGCGACGACGGATCCCGCGAGCGCGGCCTCGCGCGCGCCGTCCATCAGATAGCCACCCCCCGACCCGTACGCACCCGCCGCCACGAGGGTCGAGAGCGTCCCAGCCGCAGCCGCCGCGAGCTGCTTCACGGTGGCGCCTCGCACGCCGCGATCCCGATCGTCCGCAGGGCGCTCGCCTGGCCTCCGTCGGCGTTGCGTGCCTCGAGCACCACGTGGAGCGGCCGATCCGCGGCGAGCGTGAGGCGGAGCCGCTCGGCGCGCAGGTCGCCCTCGACGAGGCGCCAGGCCGAGCCGCTCAGCCGCCACTCCAGCTCGAGCGGCGGCTCCGTCGGTGGATCGGGCACGGGCACGAGCGTGAGGCGCGACTGCGATCCGGACGCGTCGAGGATCACCTCCGTCCGGTGGTCATCCCCGCGGCACACCCAGGTCGGCGTCGCGTCGATCACCACGCTCGGCGCCGGCGGGGGCGGAGCGCCACAGCCGAGCCAGCCCGCGGCGAGTGCCCCGGCGCACGCCGCCCGCGTCGCGCGCCGCAACGGGCCCGGCATCGCGCGGGACTCTGACCTGGTGCGTGCCTCGGCCACCGAGCCGGAGCGTACTCGAAAGCCGGGTCCCGACGAAGCCGGCTGACGCCCGTTCAGTCCGGGACGGCCTCGCCGCCCTCTCCCGGGTGGCGCGCGGTCGCCGCCCGGACGGCCACTGCGAGCCACAGGATGCAGGCGACGCTGGTGGCGAAGAGGAGCATCCAGGTGGTCGTCCAGAGGCCGATCGAGTCGAGGAGGAAGCCGAAGATGGCCGGGCAGAAGAAGCCACCCAGGCCGCCGATCACGCCCACGGTGCCGCCGACGACCCCGACGTTCTGCGGGAAGAAGTCCGCGATGTACCGGTAGACCGACGCCTTGCCGATCCCCATGGCGATGCCCACGGCGAACACCAGCGCGGTGAAGATCCAGACGTTCGCCTGGAAATAGATGTGCGTGACGCCGCGCGCGAGCACCTGGCGCTTCGTGACCGCGTCGCCGACCGCCACGGCCGGCACCTGCCACGAGTGGATGACCGGCATCACGACGACGTCGGAGTCGCTGAACGCCTTCCGGGCACCCGGGGGCTGCGTCCTGAGCTCGTACGCGACGTCTCCCACCTGGACGGAGGCGGAGCTCACCGCGGTGACCGTGCCGGCCCGGGTCGCGATCACGCCCCGGCCCGGGGACTCGATGTCCATCTTCGGGAAGAAGAGGAGCGCGCAGCACACCGCCGTCACCACCAGCACCCACAGCGTAACCGCGCGGGCCCCGTAGCGATCGCTGAGCCAGCCCCCGAGCGCCCGGATCACGCCGGAGGGGCCCGAGAAGATCGAGGTCATGAGCCCGGCCGTCACCAGGGACATCGAGTAGACGTTGGTGTAGTAGGGCACGAGCCACTGGGCGAGGGCCACGAACCCGCCGAAGACGAGGAAGTAGTACGAGCCGAAGCGCCACACGCGCGTGCTGCGGAGGGGCGCGACGAGATCGCCCAGCTTGCGCTGCGCTGCGCCCTCGGGGACCCGGTTCTTGGTCGTGGCGTAGAACACCACCGCCGTCACCACGAGCACGGCCGCGTAGAGGCGCGGGAGCAGCCGCCAGGCGTCGAGGTTCGAACCGCCCCCCGTGAGCGAACCGAGCAACGCGGGCGCTCCCAAGGTGGTGATCGCGGCGCCTGCGTTGCCAGCCCCGAAGATCCCGAGCGCCGTCCCCTGCTGGCTCTTGGGGAACCAGACGGACGTGAACGCCACGCCGACGGCGAACCCCGCGCCGATCGTGCCGAAGCCGAGGCTGCAGAGGAAGTAGCCCCAGTACCCGCCCACCGAGCCGAGCAGCGCCATGGGGATCGCGGCGAGCACGAGCAACCCGGTGAAGACCGGGCGGCCGCCGTAGCGATCCGTGAGGATGCCGATCGGCAAGCGCAGCACAGCGCCGGTCAGCACCGGGAGGCCGATGAGGGTGCCCATCTCGCTGCCCGTCCAGCGGAAGACGCCGTTGTCCACCAGGAACGTGACCAACACCCCGTTCAGCATCCACGCCGCGAAGCAGATCGTGAAGGCGAGGGTGCTCATCGTGAGCGCGGTGATGGCCTGCTTTCGGTCGGGCATGACGGGGCTCGGGGCGGTCGGCGCGCGGCTCGCGTCCGTGCGACGAGGCCGCTCGTGGGTCGGGGGCGGGGCGCGCGCGGCGTGGGCCGGCGCGGCGGGGGCGTGGCGGCGTGGGCCTGGCCCGGCTCAGCAGGGGCGCTCGCAACCCTTTCGGACGTAGTAGCGCCAGTTCACGGCGGTCGCGATGGCGGTGAACACGATGGCGCCGATGAAGAAGGACGAAGCGTCCTTCGTGCCGGTGGCGGCCTTCGAGGAGGAGATGGCCGCGCCGACGAGGAGGCTGAACGCGAACGGGCCGTAGGCGGCCACGGCCGCGGTGAACCCGAGGACGCCGGCGCCCTGGCGCGGGTTGTCCGCGAAGATCACCGGATACTGTCGGAACGTGGAGCCGTTGCCGATGCCGGTGAAGAAGAAGATGCCGAGCATGAGCCCGACGAACAGCGGGAACGACTCAAGCGAGGTGGGCGCGAGGGCCCCGGTCGCGACGAGGGCGATGGAGCAGCCGATGAGCCCGAGACCCGAGAGCTGCGTCAGGATGCCGCCGCCCGTCTTGTCCGCGAGCCAGCCGAACACCGGGCGCGCCGCCGAGCCGATCAGCGGGCCCAGGAACGCGTACGTCAGCGGGTCCGGCGCGCCGGGGAAGTCGCCGTACAAGCTCTTGATCATCATGGGGAACGCGGCGGCGAACCCCGAGAACGCCCCGAACGTCATCACGTACGTCAGCGTGCAGAACCACGTGTGCTTGTTGGAGAAGATGTCGAGCTGCTCGCGGATGGACGCCTTGAACGGCACGCTGCGGAGCCAGATCCACGCGGCGACGCTGATCGCGACCAGCAGCGGCACGTACCAGAGCACCGCGTTCTGGAGCCAGACGCTGGAGGTCTTCCCCGCCTTCGTGAGCGTCTGGGGCTCCCCTCCGAGGGAACCGAAGACCGCGAAGCCGATGATCCACGGCGTGACGAACTGGGTGAGGCTCACGCCGAAGTTGCCGATCCCGGCCTGGACGCCGAGCGCCGTGCCCTGCAGCCGCTTCGGGAAGAACATGCTCGTGCTCGGCATGAAGGACGAGAAGTCTCCGCCCCCCATGCCCGCCAAGAAGGCGAGCACCATGAACACCCACCACGGCGTCGTCGGGTCCATCACCGCCAAGCCCAGGCCGACGCACGGCACGACCTTCAACAGCGTCGCGACCGCCACCACGGCTCGGGTCCCGAACTTCGGGACCAGGAACATGTGGATCGCGCGGAGGGTGCCGCCCGCGAGCCCGGGCATCGCCGCGAGCCAGAACAGCTCGCTCTCGGTGAACTTGAACCCGATGGCGGGGAGGCGGACGACGAGGGCGCTCACCACGAACCACGTGGCGAACGACAAGGTGAGCGACGCCGTCGTGATGAGCAGCGTCCGCCAGGCGATCTTCGACGCGCCGGACGCCCAGAACTTCGGGTCTTCCTTGTCCCAGCGCTCGATCCACGAACCCTGGATGACGATCCCGCCGCTCTCGGCGGCGGGAGCTTGGGCGGTCGATTCTTGGCTCATCGAGTCCTCGGTCAGCCTGGCGCAGCGGCGCCGAGTGGGGGATCGCCGCCGTCCGTGGCGGCGGACGATACATCTTCCGGTCGCGCTCTGCCACCCTCACCGACCCACGTCGTCGTCCAGCGGCGCATCACCAGGGCGAGCGCGATCAGGATGCAGACGGACAGCGCCGTCCCGGCGAGGAAGCCCGGCGTGAAGCCGAGCCCGGTGTACTTTGCGCCGAGCCCCATCGCGTTGGGGAGGAAGCCGCCGGCCAGCCCGCCGATCTCGCCGACGAGGCTCCCCGCGACGGCCGTGTTGCCGCGGAAGCGGAGCGGCAGCAGCTGGAACACCGCCCCGTTGCCCGCGCCGAGCGCCGAGAAGAGCACCACCATCACCGCGACCATGACCCACGGGCTCGAGAGCGGCCCGCCTCCGGACAGCACCAGGCCGGCCGCCGCGGCCGTGCCGGCCACGGCGACCACGGCGAGGAAGCGGATCATCCGGAGCCCACCCACGCGATCCGCCATGCCGCCGCCCACCAAGCGCAGGATGCTCGCCATGAGGATGATGCCAGCGGCGTACTTGCCGACGCTCTCCTTCGGGATGCCGTACTGGTCGTGGAACAGCGTGGGGAGGAAGCTCGTGAGCCCGATGTAGCCGCCGAAGGTGAGGGCGTACATCAGGTTGAAGATCCACGCGTCGCGGTCGAGCAGGATCTCGAGGTGGCCCCGGAGGCTCTTGTGCTCGCGATCGTCCGGCTCGCGGGCGAAGAGCTGCAGCATGAGCATCGCGAACGCGATGGGCGCGATGGCGATGCCGTACACCGCCTTCCAGCCGTACGTCTGCGCGAGGGGGGGCGCGAAGAGCACGGCGAGCACCGCGCCGGAGTTGCCGGCGCCCGCGATCCCCATCGCGAGGCCCTTGTACTTGGGCGGGTAGCTGCCCGAGCCCAGCGACAACGCCACACCGAACGACGCGCCCGCCACTCCGAGCACGCAGCCCATCGCGATGACGCCCGCCATCGTCTCGACGTAGAGCCAGCCGAGCGCGAGGCCGGCGATGATCATCCCCATCTCGACCTGCGCGGCGGCCTTGCGACCGATGTACTGGCTCAGCAGGCCGAGCGGGAAGCGCATCAACGCGCCCACGATCACCGGCACCGAGATCATGAAGCCCTTCTGCGCCGGATCGAGCCCGAACTCCTTGCTGATGAAGGGCGCCATCGCGCCGTTTAGCACCCACACCGCGAAGCAGAAGTCGAAGTAGAGGAGGGACGTGAGCAGCGTGGGCCAGTGCCCAGCCTTCCAGAATCCTTTGTCCTGAAACGCGGCGACGTGCATCGTGTGCTCCTGGGGGAGGGGAGAGGCGCGCGACCGACCGCGGGGCGCGCCCGCCGGGCAGCGCCGTGAGGGCGGCCCGATCCCCAGGCTGCACGCCCCGTGCCACGGCGGACCAGGCGGTGCGGCGCCCGCCCGCCGTGAAGCTCGCTGCGCTGCCCGCCATCGCGGTCCGCCCCGGGAGGCGCAGGGCGCGCGCCGCCCCGCCCGGCCTTACGAGCCGCTTACGGGGGTTTTACCGCTGGCCCTCGCGGTGAGCGCAACCGGTGCGCGACCCGGGCCGCCCGAGCGGCGGCCGCGGCGAGGGTCAGTCGAGCCGGCGGAGGTAGCCCAGGAGCCCCGCGTTGAGCGCGAGGCACAGGACGCTGGCGCCGAACGCGGGGAGGGCAACGTCCGTGTCGCCGCCGAGGTAGGCGTTCACCGTGGCCGTCAGCAACCAGAGCTGGACGATCACGATGAGCAAGACGAACGCGAGGATGCCGTTGACGATGGGCATCCGCTGCGCGCGCGACAGGCGGCGAGGATCGTCGGCGCTCACGCCTCCCCCTCCTCCACGCCCGTCGCGTAGACCGTCGAGCCGCGCAGCTCGACGAGCACCCTGGGGAGCGACCGCTGCGGCGGCCCCGCCACCGGCCGCCCGCTCGCGAGGTCGAACCACCCGTTGTGGCAGGGGCAGTGGAGCTTGCCCTCCGCCACCGCCGGGACGACCGGGCAGAGCAGGTGCGTGCACGCTTGGTCGTAGGCGACGAACTCGCGGGCCGCGGTGCGCACGAGCAGCCGCGGGGTGCTCCCCTCGGGGTACTCGAACGTCTTGGCGCCGCCGACCGGGAGCTCGTCGAGCGCGGCCACCGCGCGCGCCTCGGGGGCCGGCTTGCCTCGCTGGAGGAAGCTCCGCGCCACCATCCACAGCTGCCCGGCCACGAACGCCGCGCTCGTCAGCACCAGGAACTTCACCAGATCCCGCCGCGAGACGTAGTCGGCGTCGCCCCAGTCGACCGGGAAATCCTGCCGCCACCGTGGCTGCTCGTGGGCGGGCCGGCCATCGGGCGCCGCCGAGCGCTCGACCCGGCGCGGCGGGCGCGGGCTCATGACCGCCCCTCCGGGGCGTCGGCGCCCTCGAGCACAGCGTCGAACACCTCCGCGGCGACCTCGTGGCCCAGCGACGGCTCGTGCATCGCCGCCGTCACGTCGATCACCTCCACGGGGGCGCCGCGCGGTACCAGGACCTGGACCTTCGTCGTGATCGCCTGCGCGCCGAACCGGAAGGTGTTCACCGGCCGCGCCGCCGGGCGGAGGCGCGCCAGCTCATCCGGCGTGAGGTACGCCAGCGCCTGGCTCGGGCAAACGGACGCGCACATCGGCTTGAGTCCCACCGAGGTGCGGTCATAGCACAGATCGCACTTCATCATGAGATCGAGGGAAGAGGCCATCTTCGGGACGCCGAAGGGGCAGGCGAGCACGCAGTTGTTGCAAGCGATGCACCGGGGCTTGCGCGCGGACTGGACGACGCCGTCCTCCGTCCGCTTGATGGCGTCCGCCGGGCACACCTCGGCGCAGGTCGGGGACTCGCAGTGCATGCACACCACCGGGGCCGTCTGCGGAGAGCGGGCGCGGTCCAGCACGTCGAGCTGGATCATCGACCGGCCGCGGTGGGTGTCGCACTCGGTGCACGCCTGCACGCAGCTCTGGCAGCCGATGCAGCGCCCCGGATCGACGAAGAACACGCGCGCGTCCCGCGCGTCGACGCTCATTGCTGCGGCTCCAGCCGCTGCGCGTGCTCCGGCGGGCCCTCTGCCCGGCGGAGCCGCACCGCGCACGCCTTGTACTCCGGGATCTTCGAGATCGGGTCCTGGGCCGAGTTCGTCACCTGGTTGATGCTGCGGCGCCCCCCCCAGTGATACGCGACGAACACGGTGTCCGGACGGATGGTCCGCACGACCCAGGCCTGCAGCGTGCAGCTCCCGCGCCGGCTCTCGACCGTGACCCAGTCGGCGTCTGCGACGCCGAGGCGCTCCGCCAGGCGGGGATGGATCTCCAGCCGGGGCTCGGGGAAGTGGTCGATGAGCGGCCCGATGCGTCGAGTCTGGTTGCCGGACAAAAAGTGGCTGACGACGCGCCCGGTCGTCAGCAGGATCGGGTAGGCGTCGTCGGTGTCCTCGGCAGGCCCCGTGTGCGGGGTCGCGTGGAAGCGGGCCTTGCCATCCGGGAAGAAGAACGGCCCGGCGCCCCGCGCGATCGGGTTCCACGAGCCCGGCTCGAACAGCCGCGGCGTGCCGTTCGCCGCCGGCCGCCGCGCGCCCGGCGGGACCTCCGCCGGGCACGGCCAGAACACGCCGAGCTCGCGCTCGACCTGCTCCCACGTGATGCCCGAGTAGTCGCACACGCCGCCCTTCGACGCGCGGCGCAGCTCCTCGAAGATCTCGCGAGGGTGCGTGAACGAGAAGCCGGCGGCGCGGTCGAGCGCCCGCGCGAGATCCTGCACGATCCGCCAGTCCTCCCGGGCCTCGCCGGGGCAGCTCACGGCCTTGCGGACACGGATGACGCGCCCCTCGACCTGGGTGATCGTCCCTTCGTCCTCCTCCTGGAGCGAGCCCGGGAGCACGACGTGCGCGAGCCGCGCCGTCTCGCTCAGGAAGAAGTCGATCGCGACGAAGAACTCGAGCTTCTGGAGCGCCTGGCGGACGAAGCCGCTATCGGGCAGTGAGACCAGCGGGTTGAAGCACAGGCTGAGGAGCCCCTTGATCTCACCGCGGTCGATGCGTCGAATCAGCTCGTAGGCGTCGACGCCGGGGCCCGGGATCGCCTCGACCGGGACGCCCCACACCGCGGCGACGTGCGCGCGGTGCTCCGGATCGGAGATGTCGCGCCCCCCGGGGAGCTGGTCGCACTTCTGCCCATGCTCGCGCCCTCCCTGGCCGTTGGCCTGACCGGTGATCGTCCCGTAGCCGCAGCTCGCGCGCCCGATCCGCCCCGAGGCGAGGACGAGGTTGATCGCCGAGAGCACGTTCTTCACGCCGTGGCTGTGGTGCTCGAGCCCGCGCGCGTGCAGGAGGAAGCTCGTCTTCGCCCGGCCCCACAGCTCGGCGGCGCGCACGATCGAGCGCTCGGCGATGCCGGTGACCTCGGCGGTGCGGCGTGGCGTCCACTCCCGGACCTCCGCCGCGGCGGCCTCGAAGCCCACGGTGTGACGCTCGATGAACTCGTGATCGAGCCAGTCGTGCTCGATCATCAGGTGCAGCATGCCGGCGAAGAGCGCGGTGTCGCGCCCCGGCCGCACCGGCAGGAAGAGATCGCACGTGCGGGCCAGCGGCGTGAGGCGCGGGTCCACCACGATGACGCGAGCCCCGTGCTCCCGCGCCTGCCAGATGTAGTTCGTCGTGATGGGCGCGCACTCGGCGACGTTGGCGCCGCTCACCAGCACGACCTCGGCGCCCAGCAGATCGGACCACGGGTTCGCCGCGCGATCCACGCCGAACGCCTTCTTGTTCCCCGATCCTGCGCTCACCATGCACAGGCGGCCGTTGTAGTCGATGTAGGGAGTGCGCAGCGCGAGCCGCGCGAACTTCCCCATCAGGTAGGCCTTCTCGTTGGTGAGGCTGGCGCCGGACAACATGCCGATGCACTCGGGGCCATGGCGCTCCTGGAGGCGGCGGATCTCGCCTGCGACGCGCTGGATCGCGCGCTCGTACCCCAGCTCGCGGAAACCACCGGGGGACCCCGGGTCACGCTCGAGCGCGCGGAGCAGGCGGTCCGGGTGCGACTGCTGCAGGTACCGCTTGACGCCCTTCGGGCACATCATCCCCTGGTTGAAGGGGAACTCGTACCAGGGCTCCACCCCGACGACCGTCTCCCCGGACACTACGAGCTGCACCCCGCACTGCTGTCCACAGAAGCAGCAGTGCGTCTTCACCAGCCGCTCGTCCGCCCGCGCGGCGGTGAGCCGGGCGCTGCGCGCGTCGACGCGGTGCGGGCCGAAGCGCCGGATCGTCTCCAGCTCGAGCGGGGGCTCCGGCCACCGACGGGCGGCCGGGGCGCTCCCCTCCGGAGGCTGCTCGTCGCTCATGGGTGGTAGTTCTCCGCGTCCTCCGCGCCGAGCGGCCCCGCGCCCTCGCCGGGGTTGGCGTATCGCGGCATCGGTAGCGCCCCCGATCCCTCGAGCGACCCGCCGCCTCGCGTACCCTGCCACAGCAGGCTTTGCGCCGTCACGAAGGAG
This sequence comes from Polyangiaceae bacterium, assembly GCA_020846005.1. GTDB lineage: Bacteria > Myxococcota_A > Polyangia > Polyangiales > Polyangiaceae > JADLEQ01. The sequence continues at coordinate 103,612 of JADLEQ010000040.1, read as the reverse complement.
GCCCGCCGGCAGCGCGGGCAGATCCACTGGTAGTGCCGCACCTCGCCGTCAGCGACCTCGTAGGTGTAGCCGAGCTTGCGCTCGACCTCGATGAGATCTTCCACGTGCATCCGCGAGCTGAAGGCGTGCCCGCACCGCCGGCACAGCGCGGGCTCGCCGGCGCGGCCGGCGTCCTTGTAGAAGCGCACGCCGAGCTGCGCCGGGCGCTGGAAGACGTGGAACAGCTTCCCGAAGGGGAGCCACAGGAAGGTCCCGATCACCGTGATGGCGTGCAGGATCGCGATGAAGGTATACCCGTAACCGTACATCCAGGTGTAGCTGGCGGTGAGCAGGAGGCCCGTCAGGCTCACGGCGAACAAGAGGATGAGGGGCATGAAGTCCTCGGCGAACCGCTGCACGGCGCCCGCGCCTTGCTCGCGGACCCGCCGCCGGACGGCCAGCATCACGCCGGCGAGGACGAGGAAGGACGCCCACACCAGCCCGTGGAAGAGGAACTTGCCGACCATCGAGCCGTGCTCGAAGCGGAAGGCCGGGAACCCGGACACCATCGCCTCGTACCGCGAGAGATCACCTGGGACGGCGCGGAAATGAAGGTTGCCGAACACCAGCGGGAAGGTGATGGCGACCGCGATGAGGCATCCCCACATGATGAGCAGGTGGGCCACGCCCCGCGACCGATCGCGCCGCAAGATGAACGCGTTGGCGAGCACGTCCGAGGCGAAGCGCGTGGTCCACGACGCGAGGTTCCCGAGCCACGCTCCCGGCTGGAGGAACGCCTGCCACCCGCGCCGCCAGTAGAGGGCGGTCGGGGGGCGCTGGAGCCACATCGTGTAGCGATACGCGAGCCCGAACGTCGCGAAGAGCACGGCGAACGTGTAGGCGACGAGCGCGGCGTCGAAGTGCGCGAGGTTACGCGACCCGACGAGGATGAGCACCGTGACCGCCAGCGTCGCCGCGGCGCCCCAGCCGACCGAGCGCGCAGCCTCCGGGCTCATCCGCCTCCGCACCGTACGCCCTGCGCGGCTCCCCGCCGCCTCGCCTCCTCCGGTTGACGCATCGCTTCGACGCTAGGGCCCGCCCGCGACGCCGTCAACATCGCTCGCCGGCTCGCCGAGGACGGCGACCGTCGCCTGCCTCGCCGCGTACGCGAAGAGGTGCTCGGCGCCGGCCTGGTACTCGAACCACAGGCCAGAAGGAGCCGGCGGGTCGCCCGTGCCCTCCTCGGCCACCGCCTCGACGGGGAGGCGACGGAGCAGATCGAGGTGGCGCCCGGCCAGCTCCAGGCGCGGGGGCGCGTCGTCGCCGAGGGTGAGCGGCACGGTGCGCCCCGCCCACCGCAGCGGCGCGGCGCGCGCGGGCAGGATCAGCGCGAAGGGCGCCGCCCACCCGATCGTCGCCACGAGCGCGTCGCCCTCGTGCAGCTCCCACACCTGCTCCACCCAGCGCTCGAGCCCCTCGCACGTGAACCGATCGCCGACGACGATCGCGCGCCGCGCCGCGCGTACCTGCGCCGGCGCGGGCGGGCCCAGCGCGGCGCTCGGCGGTCGCGGTCGCGCCCCGCGACCCGCCCACGCGCGCCACGCCCACCAGAGCGCGGCGGCGCCGGCCGCGGCGCCGGCCACCGCCAGCTCGATCATGGCGCGGTCGCCCCGCCGAGCGCGGCGTGCAGGGCCCGCGCGCGGCGCTCGACGCAGGCGGGTGCGCGCTCGGCATACAGCGCGCCGATCACGGCGCCTGCGGTCGCGCGCGCCGCCACCTCGGGCGCTCGCGCGAGGTCGACGCCGCCGATCGCGACCAGCGCCACGCCGGCCCGGGCCGCGAGGTCGCGCGCGCGCGCGAGGGCCTCGAGGCCGACCACCGGATCCGGATCCCGCTTCGAGGCGGTGGGGAACACGGGGCCGAACGCGACGTAGTCGGGGCGCTCCGCGAGCGCCGCCTCGAGCTCGCCCAGATCGTGCGTCGAGACGCCCACGCGGAGTCCCGGCGCGACCGCGCGCACCTCGCTCGGGCGGAGATCCCCGCGGCCGACGTGGACGGCGTCCGCGCCGACGAGCGCCGCGACGTCGGCGCGGTCGTTCACCACGAAGGCGGCGCCGTAGCGGCGGCAGCGCGCCGCGAGCCGCCGGCCCAGCGACACCAGCTCACCGGAGCCGGCGCTCTTCCCGCGGAGCTGGATCGTCCGTGCGCCTCCGCGCAGCACGGCCTCCGCCGCCTCCTCGGCATCGAGCGCGGCGCGCGCGACCGCGTCGAGACAGACGAGCGCGTAGAGGCCGCGAGCGATCAAGGGGCTCCCCGCACGATAGCAACCCCGCGCCGGGTGCGCCCTACCGCGTCCCGCCGGAGTCTGGTATCCCTCCGGCGTGCAGCGCTCCGCTCGGACGTTGATGTTGGCGACCGGGGTCGCGCTGTCGGTCGCGGAGGCCCGCGCTGCCGAGCCCGCGCCGCCCCCCATCGAGCTCGGTGTCGAGCTCCGGCCGACGGGCACGGACACGCCGTGGATCCTGCACCTCTCGAACCGCGGTGACCGCCCGGTCGCGCTGGTCGCCGATCCGCGCCTGCTCGAGCTCGAGGTCCGGGTGCCGGGGAGGAAGGGCACCGTGACCTGTCGGCTGCCGGCGCCGCTCGCGCCCGAGCGCGCCGAGCCTCGCCGGGTCGTCGCGCTGGCGGCGGGGGAGACGGTGGAGGCGGCGCTCGATCCCCGCCTCTACTGCTTCGCGTCCGCGGGTCAGGATGTGCTCGTACCGGGCGCCTACGTGGTGCCGCGGTTCGGATGGCCCGAGGAGAAGCGCACCGCCTGGCGCCGCGGGAAGCGAGTCGCGGTCCCGGAGCGGGCGCCGTTCGTCGCCGGTCCGGCTCCGGAGGCGCCCGGCGGGAAGCGACGCAAGGTCGGGGCGCCGGCCGCCGGCGCGAAGCGGCTGGTCGGGGAGGGCTTCGCGCTCGGCTCGGAGTACGCGACGTGGGCGGCGACCGCGATCCGCACCGAGGCGACGCCGGAGGGGGAGATCCTCCGCCTCCAGGCCGAGGCGGGCTCCGACGCCAGCTCGGAGCGAGGCGTCACGGTCACCGTCGCCGTGCGGAACGTCTCCGGCGTGGCGAAGCGCGTGTACGTTCGGCGCGAGCTGCTCGGCTTCGAGATCGTGGGCCCGCGTGGGGTCACCACCTGCGCGCCGGCGCCGACCGAGTTTGCGCCTCCGCGCGACGCGTTCGTCTCGCTCGAGCCCGGGCGTTCCCTGGAGCTCACGTCCCGGCTCCGGGAGCTGTGCCCCGCCGGCACCTTCGACGCCGCCGGCCTCTACCTGGTGCACGCGCGCCTGGCGTTCCCCTTCTCGGGCGCCGAGCACGGCCTCGAGGCGTTCGTGGGGCGCCTGGCGACGGAGCGACCGGTGCCGGTCCGCGTGCGGGAGGGCTCCCGCCGCGTGCCGCCGCCGAGGATGCGGCGCGTGCGCCTCGAGCCGGCGCCCTAGCGGGCCGGCGCCCGGTCACCCGCGGGTCAGCAGGCGCGCGGCCACCCCGGCGGCGAGGCCCGCGACGAGATCGTCGACCATCATACCCACCCCGGCAGGGCGCAGCCGCTCCGCGGCGGCGATCGGGCCGGGCTTGGCGATGTCGAGCACCCGGAACAGCGCGATCGCCGTCGCGCGCGCCCTCCAGCTCCGCCGGCGGACGAAGAGCAGCGCTACCAGCACGCCCGCGACCTCGTCGATGACGACGTAGCCCGGGTCGTCCTCGCCGCTCTCCTCCGCCACCACCCCGGCGCTCCAGATCCCCGCTGCGGTCACCCCCGCCGCGACGGCGACGTGGGCCGCGAGCGGGAGCCGCTCGAGCACCAGCGCCAGCGGCACGGCGGCGAGCGTGCCGGCCGTCCCCGGCGCGACGGGGGAGCGCCCTGCGCCGAACCAGGTCGCGAGCCACCACGCCGAGCGGGTCCTGTGCGCCGAGGTCACGCGCGATCCCTACCCTGGAACGCCCGTGTGGAGAAACCCACCCCGCGCGCGCCGATCAGTCGCGCGCGCGGGGTGCCCACCGGGCGCGGCGGAACGACACCAGATACCAGAGCGAACGGGCCGCGTGGTCCGCCACCAGCGCCGCCCACGCCCACGAGAGCGGCAGCCCGGCGCGCGCGGCCACCCAAGCGAGCGGCACCCGGAGCGCCCAGTTCCCGGCGGCGGCGACCACGAGGGGGGTCACGGTGTCTCCCGCGCCCCGCAACGCCCCGGCGAGCGCGAAGTGCACGCCCATCATCGGCTGGGCGATGGCGAGCATCAGCAGGAAGGATCGCAGCCGGCTCACGATGTCCGCGTCTTCGGTGAAGAGCGTCGCGAGCGGCTCCCGGAGGAGCGCGCACGGCACCGCGAGGCCGAGCATGACCCACCACGACAACACCATGGCCCGCCACCCGGCGCGCTTCGCCGTCTCCGGCCGCCCCGCGCCCAGCGACAGCCCGACCAAGGTCGCCCCCGCGATGCCGAAGCCGATCCCGGGCAGCCACGAGAACGCGAGCAGCCGCACCCCGATCGCGTAGGCCGCGATCGCCGCGTCGCCGTACCGCGCGAGGACGGCGAAGTACGCGAGCAGCGCCAGGTTCATCACCAGCCGCTCGCCCACCGCGGGCAGCGCGATGCGGAGCGCGCTCCGGGCGTGACGCGGCAGGCCCGCGCGGGTCGCGCGCGGCAGGAGCACGGCGGCCGGGTCCGCGCCCCACCGCGCCGTCGCGGCGTACGCGCCGAGCGCGAAGGCGTGGGCGACGACGGTGGCGAGCCCCGCGCCCGACAGCCCGAGCGGCTCGATCGGCCCAGCCCCGTAGATGAAGAGCGCGTTCAGCGAGAGCTTCACGGCCGTCGCGCCGAGCTCGATGGCCAGCGGTGTCCGGAGATCGCGCCGCGCTCGACGCGCGCAGTCGAGGCACAGGGTGAGCGCGGACAGCGCCGCGGCCCCGAGCTCGAGCCGCAGGTAGGGCACGGCGGCGCGCGCGACGCCGGGCGAGGCGCCGAGCGCCTCGAGCGCCGCGAGCGGCCACGAGGCGAGGGGGACGGCGTAGACGATCGCGACGCCCACCGCCACCAGCGTCGTCCCCCCGAGCGCCTCGGCGGCCTCGCCTCGGCGGCCGCCCCCGAGCTCTCGGGTCATGAGCGCCACCCCGGCCACCGCGACGCCCTGGAGGACCGTCGTCAGGACGTGGACGATCTGCGCCGCGTAGCCGACCGCGGCCACCGCGCCGCTGCCGAGGCGGCCGACCATGGCGATGTCGACGATCGCCGTCGCGTTCATGAGCAGCAACGCGAGCACCCCCGGCCAGGCCATCGCGATGAGCTCCCGGTCGATCGCCTGGCGCGACTCGAGGGCCGGCACCTCGGGCGCGGCGGCCACGACGCTCACCCGGCCGCCTCGCCGGTCGACCGCGAGCCCGCGCGCGCGCCTCGGCGCCCGGCCTGCGGTAGGCTTCGGGCGCGATGCGCGAGATCGCCGCCACCTTCGATCCGTCCCTCTCCGCGCGCGTGCTCGAGCGCCGGCCGCTCCGCTACACCGCAGGCGCGGATCCCGCCGTCGACCGCCCGGCCCACGTCCGCGCCGGCTCGAGCCTGGTCTGGGTCGGGTCGCGGCTCGCGGTCGTACAGGACGACGCGCTGTTCCTCGCGCTCGTCGCGCCCCGCCACGACCTCGTCGGGGCGGTGGCGCTGCCCGCGCCGGGGGGCGTCCGTCAGTTCGACGACGCGCGCGGGAACCAGCGCGAGAAGCTCGACCTCGAGGCGGCGTTCGTCCACGCCGGTAGGCTCATCGCGCTCGGCTCCGGCGCCACCGCCGAGCGCTGCCGGGTGGTCGTCGTCGACCTGGAGCGCGGCGGCAGGACGCGCGTCGTCGACGCGCGCGCGCTCTACGATCGGCTCCGCGCGGACGCATGGTTCTGCGCGACCGAGCTCAACGTGGAGGGCGCCGTGATCGTGGGCGAGGCGCTCCGCGTCTTCCAGCGAGGGAACGGCGCCGCGCTGGGCGGCCGGGCGGCGTCCGACGCGACCGCCGATCTCCCGCTCGCCGAGGTGCTCGCGTTCCTCGACGCGGGCGGTGCCGGTCCAGCGCCCGCGCCGCGCGACGTGGTGCGGTATCGCCTCGGCGCGCTCGCCGGCGTGTCGCTCGGCTTCACGGACGCCGCCGCGCAAGGTGAGCGGGTCCTCTATGTGGCCGCCGCCGAGGACTCGCCGAACGCCGTCGAGGACGGCCCCGTCGCGGGGATGGTCCTCGGCGCGCTGGACGAGGATCGCGCGCGTCACGCCGTGGTGCTCGACGGAGAGCGTCCCCTCGCCGTGAAGGCGGAGGGGATCGCCATCGACCCGGACCGCCCGGACCGGGCGTTCCTCGTCACGGATCCGGACGATCCCTCGGCGCCCTCCGAGCTGGTCGTCGTCGAGCTCCAGGGGTTCTGAGCCGTCGGGGCGTGCTGGCGCGTCGTCAGCAACGGCGCAACCGGATCAGCAGCGACTCGAGCACGAGGCGCGGCTGCACGTTCCGCTCCGCGAGGGCCGCCGCCGCGAGGACGCACGCGTGCTGGCGCGCCGCGCGCGCCGCGGCGTCGACGTCATGAGCGATCGCCTCCCTCGCCGTGCGCGCGAGCGTCTCCGCCACGTGCGCGAGCCGGGCGAGTGTCTCGCCGCGGTCGCCTGGGTCGTCGAGGCGCTCGAGCGCGAGGGCGAGGTCCGGCGCTTCGGCCGCCGCGGAGAGCGCCGCGGCGAAGCCGTCGCGCTCCTCGACCTCAGCGGCTCCGACCAGCGCGAGCGCGCGCTCCACGCTGCCCTCCGCGCGCGCGGCCAGCTCCGGCGGATGCCCACGCTCCGCGAGGAGCGCCTCGAGCGCAGGCTCGGGCAGCAGGCCGAAGCGCACCGCCAGCGTACGGCTCCGGAGGGTGTCGAGGAGGCGCCCGGGCCGGCTCGTCAGCAACACGAAGTGCGTCCGCGCGGGGGGCTCCTCCAGCGTCTTCAGGAGCGCGTTGGCGGCGGACACGGTGAGATCGTCTGCGTCGCGCACGATGACCACGAGCGCGCGCCCCTCATGCGGTGGGAAGCCCACCCGCGTGAGCACGATCTTGCGGATCTGCTCGACGCCGATGCCCGTCTTCTCCTGGCTGCTCGTGCCGAGGAGGGACGGTGCGTACAGCCCACGCTGGACGAACAGCACGTCGGGGTGGAGGGGGACGTGCGGCTCCTGCTCGGAGAACGTCACCGCCAGCCGGCACGCGCGGCACGCGCCGCACGCGCGAGGAGTCGGTCGTTCGCACACGAGGGCCTGCGCGAGGCCCAACGCCGCGAGCTCCTTGCCGACGCCGGCCGGCCCCTCGAACCGATACGCGTGGTGTAGCCGCCCGCCCTCGAGCGAGCGCGTGAGCGTCCCCACGGCGACGTCCTGCGCGCGGACGGTCTCCAGCAGTCCCGGCATCGTCGGCTCCGCGAGCTCCGTCGCCGCCCTACTCGCTGCCCGCCCACGCGAGCGCGCCGCCCTCGATCACGCCGGGCCATGCGTCGACGTAGCGGGCGGGCTCGCTCACGCGCGACGCGTCGATCCAGAGCGCGTGGCCGGTGCCCGGCGCACGGACGTCGACGTGGACGAAGGTGTTGTTCGGGTAGTAGCCGCAGCCCACGTCGTCGAGGCGGCGGCAGACCTCGAGCACCGCCTCGTTCGAGGTCCCGTAGATGAACAGGTCGAGCGCGCGCCCGAGCTTGTGGAAGCTCCCGTGGTCGTCACGGCGGTAGCCGCTGATGAGGTAGATCGCTCGGCCCGGGAACGCGCTCGCGAGCTGCTGCAGCGCCCACACGAGCCGCGGATGCACCAGCTTCACGCGCGGCACCCACTCGTCAGCGAGATCCTCGGGCCGTGCCTCGAGCGGGAGCGGGAGCTCCGGGCGCGGCGCGCCCGGGGGACGCGCGATCACGCTCAGCCGATCCATCGCCTCGGGCGCGACGCTGCCGTCGCACTCCACCAGCCGGAACACGTCGTACTCGGCGCCGTAGCGCACCAGCGTCACCGGGCGTGGGAGCGCGCCGGCCGGGCAGGACGAGTCGAGCGCGATGGAGACGCGATCGGGCTCGGGCGGATCGACGAGCACCGACGCGGCGCCCAGCGAACCCGGCTCCGCCGGCTCGAACGTGAGGCGCTCGCCGATCCACGCCTCGTGCGTCACCAGCTCGCTCGGCGCGCAGCGGGTCGGCGACCACGCGAGCGCGGACGCGTGCAGGCTGCGGGCCGGCCCATAGCGGCCGGCCCAGAACGCGCGCCACTCCGGCGTCCGCTCCACGCTCGGCTGCGCGAACGCGCGCAGCAGCCCGAGCTCGTCGCGTGGGGACAGCCGGACGCGGACCGGCGACGCGAGCGTCCACGCGAGCCACGACGTGGGTGACGGCGCGACCGAAGGCGCGAGCCGCTCGGCGGATCGCTTGGCGCCTTGCGCTTCCTCGGGCGACCACGCGGCCGACGCGTGGCGCGCGAGCCCGAACGCCATCGCGGCTGCCGCGAGTCGGCGCCAGCGGCCGGCGGCGCGCGCGCCGCGCGCGCCACGGTCGCGCGGCGCGGTCCGACGGGCGGTGGCGGGGGGCAGGGCGGCCAAGAGCGGCTCTACGCTGGCCCGGCTCAGCGCCGGGAGCAAGTGTTCAGGCGCGCCGCCTGGCGCTCGACGGCCGCGCCCCTCGGGTCGCGGGTGAGGCGGCGACGCCGCCCAGCACCATCTCGACGAGGGCCTCCGCCGCCGCGGAAGGCGGGAGCGTGATCCGCCCCGCGAGCAGGCCGTGGGCGAGCGCCTCGGCCGCGCCGATCACGGCCTCCGCGGTGACCTCCGGCGGGAGCGGCCGCAGCCACCCGGTCCGCTGCGCGACCGCGGTGAGCGCGATCGCCCGGCGGGCGAGCTGGTCGGCCAGGGCGCGGATGGGCCGGCGCGCGCCCACGGGCGGGCCACGCGACTCCTGGAGGTAGAGCGCGACGACCTCGGGGGAGTCGAGGAAGGAGCCCGCCAGCTCGGCGGCGAGCTGCCGGTAGGCACCGGCGATGTGGGCGCGGCTCCGCGCGGCGTCGAGTCGAGCCTCGCAGCGGCCGAGCGCCTCGGCGGCTCGCGACGCGACGGGCTCGAACACCGCCTCGACGAGCTGCGCCTGGTCGGCGAAGTACCGGTAGAAGCTCCCCTTCGCGACGCCAGCCTCGCGGGCGATGTCGTCGACGCGCACGGCGTCCAGTCCGCGCTCGCGGAACAGCCGCACGGCCGCGACGCAGAGCGCGGCGGCGCGCTCGGCCCGGTTGGAGTCCCGCCGGCCGCCCGAGGGGCCGGGCCGTGCCTCGGGGACGCGCCCCGGGCGAAACGGCGGCTGGGGGCGGCGCTCGGCGGGCATGGCGGGCTGCCTCGAGAATAGTGACCGCGGGGTCACGACTCCAGCCCGGGTGGCGGCTGGCGAGCGCGGCGCCGCCCGCCGGCCGCCCGCGGCCAGTCGTTCGCCGTCGATCGGTGCCGGGAGCGGTGGTATACGGGCCAGCCCCGAGCGCGGGGAGGGTCGCCATGATCGAAGACGCCATCGACGAGCTGAGGGCCGCCATCGAGCGCGCCAAGGACGCCCTGCGCCGCGAGCTCGCCAAGCTCCGGACGGGCCGGGCCCACGCCGGCATGCTGGATGGCCTGCGCGTGGACTACTACGGCCAGTCGACGCCCATCGGGCAGATGGCCACCGTCAGCGTCCCAGAGCCGCGGCTCCTCACGATCAAGCCGTGGGACAAGAGCCAGGCGAAGGCCATCGAGCGCGCCATCCAGGAGAGCGACCTCGGCCTGAACCCGCAGGTCGACGGCGACCTGATCCGCGTCCCCATCCCGGCGCTGAGCGAGCAGCGCCGGAAGGAGCTGGTCAAGGTAGCGAAGAAGCAGGGCGAAGAGTGCAAGATCGCCATGCGGAAGGCCCGCCACGACGCCCTGGACCTCCTGAAGGAGCTCGCCGACTCGGGCGACGCCAGCGAGGACGAGGTCGAGCGCGCCAAGAAGAAGGCCGAGGAAGTGGTCTCGGAGGCTGGCCAGTCGGTGGACCAGATCATCCAGGCGAAGGAAAAGGAAATCCTGACCGTCTAGCCCGGCTGGCCGGGACCTCTCCGCCCCCCGTCCTTGACAGCGGGAGGGCGGGTGGGGATGCTCGAAAGACTCCCGATACCTCTCGACGAAGGGACCAAGGACGTGCGTCTGCGTGCACTGGCTGCCGGCATCAGCGATGTCGGGCTGCAGCGGGATCACAACGAGGACAGCTACGCGATCCTCAGCGACCACGAGCTCTATGTCGTCGCGGACGGCATGGGAGGGCATCGGGCTGGGGACGTCGCGAGCCGCCTGGCCACCGAGTCCATCGTCGAGTTCTTCCGTCAGACGGCGCTCGAGGACGTGACGTGGCCGTTCCATTTCGACTCGCGGCTCAGCGAGGAGGAGAACCGCCTGCTCACGGGGATCCGGATCGCGAACCGCCAGATCGTCGAGCGCAGCAGCCGCTCGCGCGAGTGCCACGGCATGGGCACCACGGTCGTCGGCGCGCTGTTCAGCCCGCGGAAGCGGCAGATGTTCATCGGGCACGTCGGGGACAGCCGCGCGTACCGCGTCCGGGCGGGGCGGATCGATCAGCTCACGCGCGATCATTCGCTCGTGAACGATTACCTCCTCGCCATGCCGGAGCTCACCGAGGAGCAGCGGAACGAGCTGCCGAAGAACGTGATCACCCGCGCGCTCGGGATGCAGGACCACGTCACGGTCGACTTGCAGAGCGACGAGGCCTCGCCCGGCGACACGTACGTCCTCTGTTCGGACGGGCTGAGCGGGATGATCCGCGACGAGGACATCCTCGAGATCGTGCAAGGCTCGGCCGACGTCCACGAGGCGTGCCGGCGCATGATCGCGCTCGCGAACGAGCACGGCGGCGAGGACAACATCACCGCGGTGGTGATCCGCATCGTCGAGGAGGCGGAGGACGCGCTCGGCGACACGCTCCCTCACGCCGTCCAGAGCCCGTTCGTCAAGCCGGCGGAGCCCCCGACCCCCGAGATGGCGGACACGCCTCCGGCGGGCGCGGCCGCGGTGAAGCCCGGTCAGGGCTAGTCGGGGCGGCGGTCGCGACGACGGCCGCCGCGCGCTCCTCGCTCACGCACGCGTCGGTTGGCGCGGCGGAGGGGCCGCGCGGACGCTCAGCTCTCGCAGTCCGCGAAGGCGAAGACGCTCCCGGAGTTCTCAAGGACGCCGCAGTACACCTGCGGCTCGTCGGACTTCACCAGGCCGTCGCAAGCGAAGGAAGCCCACACCTTCCCGCCCGCTACGTCGATGACGTCGAACGTGCAGGGCCGCGCCTCGTCGCTCTCCATGCCGAGGCTATCCGGCGTGAAGAACCCGACTGAGCCCGTGCCCGTCCCGCGGACCGAGCCTGCGATCTGCGGGTCGCTCGCCGACCCGCCCTCGATGAACTCGCCGCTGAAGTAGAAGGAGTAGCTCCCCTTCTTCACGGAGCCGCTGGCCGAGTACTTCGTGTAGTTCTTTCCCCCCTCCTCCACCACGCCGCTCCGGGCGACCGAGCAGCGCACCTTCGCGCCGCCATCGCCGTCGGACACCAACACGCCGCGGGTGCTCGCGGCCGTCAGCGGGGTCGCCCCGGCCTGCACCTGGCCCGTCTTCCCAGCCGAGGCGCAGCTCTTCCCGGCCGGCGGCGTCAGCGAGCTCGAGATGAACCAGTACGCCGCCCCGAGGGCCGGCGGGGTGACCGGATCACTGCACGCGGCGGCGCCCAGCGAGGCGGCGACGGCAGCGAGCGCTGCTCCGCGAAGAACCGAACGTCCAGGTGCGCATGCGGTGACAGCCATCGAGCCTTCGACCTCCGAGCTCGCGGGTAACCTAGCCGCGTCGTCGCGGGAAATCAAAGCCCGGCAGCGCGGGCGAGCGCCTGATCGAGATCGGCCCACAGGTCCTCCACGGCCTCGACGCCCACCGAGAGGCGGACCAGGCCGTCGCCGAGGCCGATCGCGAGGCGCCGCTCACGGGGGATCGAGGCGTGCGTCATGATGCCCGGGTGCTCGGCGAGGGACTCCACGCCGCCCAGGCTCTCCGCGAGCGCGAACACGCGCAGGCTCGCGAGGAACCGGCGCGCCGCCGGCTCCCCGCCGGCCACGTCCAGCGAGATCATGCCGCCGCCGCCTCGCATCTGCCGGAGCGCGAGCGCGTGGTCGGGGTGGCTCGGCAGCCCCGGGTACCGCACCCGCTCGACGCGGCGGTCCGCCTCGAGCCGGCGGGCGAGCTCCGTCGCGCTGGCGACGTGCCGCGCCATGCGCACCCCGAGCGTCTTGACCCCTCGGAGCACGAGGTAACAGTCGAAGGGGGACGGGACGGCGCCGATCGCGTTCTGCAGGAACCGGAGGCGTTCGGCCAGCGCCTCGTCCCGGGTGATCAGGGCGCCGCCGACCACGTCCGAGTGGCCGTTCACGTACTTCGTCGTCGAGTGCATGACGACCGTCGCTCCGAGCTCGAGCGGGCTCTGGAGCGCCGGGGAGGCGAACGTGTTGTCGACCACGACGGGGACGCCGCGCGCCCGAGCGAGCTCCGTCACCTGGCGGATGTCGAACACCTTGAGCAGCGGGTTGGTCGGCGTCTCGAGCCAGATCAGGCGAGTCCGCGCATCGAACGCCGACTCCAGGGCTCCGGGCTGGCCGAGGTCGACGAACGTGGTCTCGATCCCGTGCGGGCGGCACACTTTGTCGAGCAGCCGGAACGTGCCGCCGTAGACGTCGTCGCCGCAAATCACCCGATCGCCCGGCGTGAGGGTGTGGAGGAGCGTGTACGTCGCCGCGCTGCCGCTCGCGAAGGCGAACCCGGAGGTCCCGCCCTCGATCGCCGCGAGGCACCGCTCGAGGGCCGCGCGCGTCGGGTTCCCGCTGCGGGAGTAGTCGTAGCGGAGCGGCCTCCCCGGCTCGGGCTGGGCGAACGTGCTGGAGAGCACCACCGGCTCCATCACCGCGCCGTGTTCGGGGCTGGGCGTCTGCCCGGCGTGGACGGCCAGCGTGTCGAAGGCGTAGCGGTCGGGGGAGGCGCTCAAGATCCGGTCCGGGGTGGGGCGCGGCGCGGCCCCGGTCGAGCCGGGAGCCGCGGGGCGCGGTTGCGTCTGGGGTGAGTGACGGGAATTGAACCCGCGACACCTGGAGCCACAATCCAGTGCTCTACCACTGAGCTACACCCACCGTGAGCCACCGGTTCCCGCGCGCTCGCGCGCGACGGGGCCGGGGGCGCATCGGGGAACCCGGCGCGCCGCGCAAGCTAGTCCACGGGCGCGCGCCCTGCAACCGCTCCGGCGCTAGAGGCGCCAGCTCCCGCGGGCCGCGCGGTAGGCGGCGTCGAGCTCGGCCTCGTGGCGCGGGGGCAAGGGTCGATCCTCGATCTCCGGGGTGCGCGCGCCGCACGCGGCCTCGAGGGTCGCCTGGAGGGAGCCGCTCACGCCGCGGAGATCGTAGCCGCCCTCCAGCACGATGACCGTGCGGTCGCGCGCCGGCCGCGGGAGCGCCTCGCCCAGGGCGAGCAAGAGCGAGGCGTAGTCGTCGTCGCGGAGGGCCATGCCGCCGAGCGGATCCGCCGCGTGCGCGTCGTAGCCGGCGCTCACGAGGACGAGCTCGGGCGCGAACGCCGCGGCGGCCGGCGCGACGATCCGCGCGAACGCCGCCCGGTACGCCTCGCCGCCGGCGCCCGCGGACAGCGGGACGTTCACCGTGTAGCCCCGCCCGCGGCCGGCGCCCGTCTCGCCCGTCTCGCCGGTGCCCGGGTAGAACGGGGACTGGTGGAGCGAGACGAAGAGCAGCGCCGGGTCCTCGTAGAACATCTCTTGCGTGCCGTTGCCGTGGTGCACGTCCCAGTCCACGACGAGCACGCGGTCGACGCCGCGCGCGAGCGCGTGGGCCGCCGCGACCGCGACGTTGTTGAAGAGGCAGAAGCCCATCGCCCGGTCGGGTCGCGCGTGGTGCCCGGGCGGCCGCACGAGGGCGACCCCGAGCGCCGCCCGGCCGTCGAGGACCGCGTCGGTCGCGGCGATGGCGGCGCCGGCCGCCCGCCGGGCCGCCGCCGCCGACGCCGGCGCGTAGTAGGTGTCGCCGTCGAGCTGGCCTCGCCCTCCGGCTAGTCGGCCCACCCGGGCCACGTGCCCCGGCGTGTGCACCCTCGCCAGCTCCGCATCCGATGCGTCCCGGCTCGCGAGCGTGAGGCGCTCGCGCCCGCCCAGCGCAGCCCGGCCGAGCGCCGCGCGGGCCGCCGCGAGGCGCTCGGGGCGCTCCGGGTGCCCACCCTCGGCAGCGTGGAGGTCGAAGAGCAGGTCGTCCGCTACCGCGACGGCGCCCACCGCCGGCGCGCCGCGCGGCGTCGGGGGGGCGGTCGGGGCGGGGACGGCTTCCAAGCGGGGGAGGGGAGATGATAGTCTGCCGCCGCCTGAGGTGCTCATCCCGACCCGCCCCCGGGCGGGGTGGCCCGTTCGTCCCGGAAGGGGAAGCAAATGCGCTGGAAGATCATCGTCGTCAACGCCGGCATCGTGGTGATGGCAACCCTCCTTGCCTACTTCATGCTCGCCACCGCCCTCTCGGATGTGGTGTCGAACCCGAAGGATCGGAAGGAAGAGGTCGCTCGCGCCCTCCGCGCGGCCAACGCCCAGCTCGCGCTCGACGGCGTGCGGATGGAGCGGTGGGCGGCGGCGCGGGCGCTCTCGGAGGGCGTGCGGGGTGTGTTCACGGCTGGAACGGCGGTCGGCCGGAGCGAGGCCGCGACCGCGCAGGCCAACCGGCTGCGCGACGGCGCGGTCGCGGAGGCCGACTTCGCGAAGATGGCGCCGTCCCTCGTCGCCTTCGTCGACTCGACGGGCGTCGCGCTCGGGCGGAACGGCTCGAACCTGATGCGCGGTGACAAGCTCGCCGAGCTCTACCCGTCGCTCAAGCAGGCGGTGGAGAAGGGCGAGACGGGCAGCGACGTCTGGCTGAACCGCCAGCGGCAGGAGCAGCTGTTCGTCAGCTACGCGCCGGTACGCGGCGACGACGGTAAGGTCATCGGCGCGCTCGTCGTCGGCACGCCGCTGAACGACGAGCGCCTCCAGCGGACGAGCGAGCTCACGGGCGGTCAGGACCTCGTCCTCGCAGTCCCCGCCGGCGATCAGGTCGAGGTGGTCGCCAGCTCTGGCACCGGCAAGGCCGTCATGGATACGGCCGGCCCGGCCGGGATCGAGCTCACGAAGGGCACGCTGGGGAGCGGTGCCATCGCCGTCGCGGAGAAGCCCGTCGAGCGCTCGTTCTACGGCGCGTCGCCGCTGCTCGGCTACGGCGACGGCAAGCGGGCCGTGCTCCTCGCGGCGGTCCCCGCGTCGCTCGTCGGGAGCGTGATGGCGCTCCTCTGGCCACTCTTCGGTGTGGGCGCGATCGCGCTCGTCCTGGTCGTCGTCGCGGGCGTCCTGCTCGGCAACTTCATCTCGCGTCCCATCGCCGAGATCGAGGAGGGGCTCCTCGCCGTCATGAACGGCCGGACGGATCTCCGGTTCCAGCTCGAGCACCCCGACCTGGGCGGCGTCATCAGCCGGCTGAACTCGGTGCTGAACGCGCTGACCGGCACCCAAGAGGACACCACGGACGACGAGGGGCGCCCGTCTCGCGGCGCCGCGTCGCCCGGCGAGTTCGACCGCGGCTGACCGCGGCTGGCGGAGCTGCCCGCGCGGCGGTCGCCCTCCGGCAGCGCGGCACCGGCGCGCGCCCGAGGCGCGCCGCCGCGTGGCGCTGGCCGTCGCGAGCTGGTACAAGGCCGACCCGCGCGAGCGGATGACACCATGGGCTTCTTCGATTTCTTGAGCAAGAACAAGGGCGATTCCAGCGCCCGAAAGCTGAGCGACCGCGACATCGCGCGGCTCGGGAAGGTGGTCGGGGAGAAGCTCGCCCAAGACTACGATCGCCAGGAGGCGATCGCCGAGCTGGGGAAGTGCCCCTCCGCGGCGTCCGCCGCAGCGCTCCTCAAGCGGTTCGACTTCCAAATGGATCCGTCGATCACCGACCAGGAGGAGAAGGAGTCCGCCGCCAGCGGCATCGTCGCCGCAGGGGCCGAGGCGCTCGCTCCGATCCGAGACTACTGCGCGCGGGCGAAGAGCCTGAGCTGGCCGCTCAAGGTGCTGAAGCAGATCGTCGAAGGCCAGGAGCTGACGGACGAGCTCCTCGGGATCCTCGATGGGTTCGACACCGAGTACACCCGCGACCCGCAGCCCAAGATTCAGCTCCTGCAGGAGCTGGCAGAGCACCCGTCCGCGGACGTCCGCGAGGCCGTCGAGCCGTTCCTCGGCGACATGAGCGAGCCGGTTCGCTTCGCAGCCGTCACCACGCTCCTCGCGCACTCGGTCGCTGAGGTGGGCGACGCTCTCGTGGAGGCGCTCCTCGAGGAGGAGTCGCTGCGGGTGAAGAACCGCATCGCCCAGGGGCTCGCCGAGGGGAAGTTCGAGGTCCCCGCCGAGCAGCTCGCCGCGTTCCGCGAGGCGTTGCCGCCGGAGTTCCGCCTCGATGGCGGCGTGCCGCGCCGCGCCGGGTGAGCGGCCGTCCGGCGAGGCGATCGCGCAGCCAACCCCGGGGGGCGGCGCGCCGCTGCTGCGTCGTGCGGACCCCCCCGGCGCCGGAGGACGAACCCTGAGCGAGGCTTCCCCGCCGGCCGGCTACTCGCTGACCCGGTGGAGCCGCGGGAAGTAGAAGTTGTAGCTGACGGTCAGCATCTGGTTGAACCGATACTCTCGGTCGTCAGCGTTCACCTGGTCGTCGGGGAACTCGCCGTCCGCCCCGCCGCCGTGCGTGTCGAAGCCGCCGGTGTTGATCGGGAAGGGCAGCCCCCTCCACTCGAAGCCGATCGCGTTCCACTCGTTCGCGTAGAACGTGAACCCGAGCCCGAAGGTCGGCGCGATCTGCACCCGGCTCGTCGTCTCGAACGAGTTGGGGCACTGGCCGCGCTTGCAGTCCTGCCGCTCCGAGACGCCGATGATGGCCGGCCCGGCGAAGAAATAGAGGTCCGTGTCCAGATGGACGGACTGGAAGAGCGCGAGCTTGCCGCGGAACGGCACGCCCGTGATCTGCGGCGCCAAGATCCAGTCGATGCCTCCGAGCTGATCCTCGAAGCTCGGGCCCATGTTGACGGCCGTGAGCCGGCGATCCGCCGAGGTCCCGGCGGGGTCGCCCTGGATGCGCGCCTCGTTGACCTTCTGGGTCTTCTCGGTGAGGCCCGTCGGCAGCTGGAGCAGCCCGCCGTACCCGACGTAGGCGCCCGCCGCGAGCCAGTCGGTGAAGTTGTAGTTCACCCGCGCGCCGAGCACGATCGTGCGCTGATACTCGTCCAGCAGAGTGAACGACACGGCCGGGGCGACCTCAAGGCGCTCCTCGCGGTAGAGCCGGAGCTTTCGCACCGCCGGCGCCCCGGCGAGCGGCCCGGTGAGGAGGATTTCCTGCGCGCGCGCCTCGCCGGCCGGCAGCAGCGTCGCTGCACCCGCGAGAGCGCCGACGGCGAGCGCTACGGCTCGGGCGCGCCGGCTCCGCCGGGGGCTCGCTCCGCGCGACTTGGTGGTGGGGGTCGTTGCCATCGCCTGCTCCGTGTCCATCACTTCGGCAGCCTGTAGTCGAAGGAGAACGGGATGAAGATGCCCACCCCGAGCTGAGCCTGCACGTTGTTCGTGAAGCTCGTCTCGTCGGTCCAGGTGCTCTTGTCCCGCGGGTTGGCCGCGATCTGGAGGTTCTCGAGCTCGTCGAAGAACGCATAGTCGCGCACCTCGAGGATGGCAGCGAACCACCGGTTGAAGAAGATGCGCAGCCCGATCCCGGCGTTGAACGAGATCTTGGGCTCGTACTCGAACTCGCGATTGTCCGGGTCGATGACGGCGATCGGCCGCGTGGAGATCGCGCCGACGCCGCCCACGATGTACGCATCGTAGTGGAAGATGAACTCGCCGAAGCCGGCGAACTTGCCGTACGCGGGGACGTACGTGAAGTTCAGCGCCGCGCCCCAGTCGTACTCGGTGAGCGGCACGGCGACGCGGGCGGCGCGGCGGAGCTGGGCGTTGAACGCGCTGTCGACGTTGAACGGGCGGTAGTAATTGAAGTTCAGGCCCGCGGCGAGGACCTTGGTGAAGTAGTAGTCGACGGCGATGCCGGGCCCCGGGTGGCTGACGAACTGGTCGTTCAGCGTGAAGGCCCAGTACGGGTTCACCTGGACTCGCCGCACCTTCAGCACGAACTCCTGCTGGACGGCGTAGATGTCCTCGCGGAGGGGCTTCTTGGCCTCCTTGTCCATGTCGATGTGCGGGCACGCCTCGGGGTCGATCTTGCAGATGTCGCCCAGGCCGTCCCCGGTGATGTCCGGCTCCACCGGCTCCTCACCCTCGGGGGTCTCGCCGCCCTCCGGCGCCTCGCCCTCCGGCGCTTCGCCAGTGGCTGCCTCGCCTTCGGCGCCAGCCCCCGCTGCTGCCTCGCCCTCTGCCGGCTTCTTCGGCTGGGCGTACGCGCTCGTCCCCGCGACCGCGAGTGCGGTGGCGATGAGGAGCCCGATGCCACGCTTGTTCATCGATGCCTCTTGGGGTTGCCTCGGATCGGACCGTCTTGCGGGTGCGCGGCTCGAAGCCGCCCCTGGGAAGTGACTGAAACTACAAAGGAAATTGGATTCCCGCGCGAGCGCGGCGACTATATCACGCGGATTTTCCCGCGATCAATGCCAAATGATGACCGCGCGCGTGTCGACACGGCGGCCTCCGCCGCACTTGGAAACTTCCGCCGCGCCATCACTCCACGCCCGCCTCACCGTCCGCGCCCAGCAGGGCCTCCACGAAGTTCTCGGGGACGAAGGGGTGCAAGTCGTCGGCCCGCTCGCCCAATCCGACGAACCGCACCGGCAGCCCGAGGGTGTCGGCGATCCCGAGGATGACGCCGCCCTTCGCCGTGCCGTCGAGCTTCGTCAACACGATGCCGGTCACCTCGAGGGTGTCCTTGAACTCGGCGGCCTGCGCGAGCGCGTTCTGCCCGTTGGTAGCGTCGACGACCAGCAGGATCTCGTGCGGCGCGCCGTCCATCGCCTTCGCGGTCGTCTTGGCGATCTTCTTCATCTCGGCCATCAGGTTCGTCTTGGTGTGCAGGCGCCCCGCGGTGTCTGCCAGCACCACGTCCGCGCCGAGCGTCTTCGCGCGCTGGACAGCCTCGAAGACGACGCTCCCGGGGTCGCCGCCGTCCTTGCCGCGGACGACCTCGCACCCGACTCGATCGCCCCACACCACGAGCTGCTGCACCGCCGCCGCGCGGAAGGTGTCGCCCGCCGCGAGCACGCACTTCTTCCCATCGGCGCCGAGGCGCGTCGCCAGCTTCCCGATGGTGGTCGTCTTGCCCGCGCCGTTGACGCCGACCATGAGCACGACCGTCGGGTGCGCACGCAGCGTGAACGGCCCCGCCTTCCCGCCAACGGAGAGCACGCGTCGCGCCTCGGCGCGGAGCGCGTCCCACACCGCGATCTCGTTCACCCGGGAGGCGCTCGAGAGCGTCTCCCGTACGCGAGCTACCATCGTCTCCGTGGTCGCCACGCCCACGTCCGACGCGAGCAGCGCCTCCTCGAGATCTGCGACCACGTCGGGCGAGAGATCCTTGCGACCGCCGAGCAGCGACCGGAGCTTCGCGAAGAAGCCACCTTCCTCGCGGGAGCGAGCGAGCCCGCGGCGGAGCCCGCCTACGTCGCGCTTCGGTGTGAGCGACGGACGATCCGGCGCGGCGCTCGGCGGCGGCGGCGGCTCGGGAGGCGGTGCGGGCGCGGCCTTCGCCGGCTCCGGCTCCGCCTCGCGCGCTGGCTTCGCCGCTGGGGCGGCCACGGGCTTCGGCGCGGGCTCGGCCGCGGCCTTACGCGGCTCGGCCTTGGGCTCGGGCTCTGCGGCTCGCGCGCTCGGCCCGCCCGCCTTCGGCGCGGGCTCGCGCCGCGCTGGCTCGGGCTCCGGCGCCGGCAGCTCCTTCGGGGTCTCCGCCGGCTTCCGGAAGAACAGGAAGTAGATCGCGGCGAGCGCGATCAGACCTCCCAGGACGTACACGATATCACCCATGACGCTCGCCTCGCGGTGGCGCGGCACCATAGGCCGTCGGTCGTGCCGCCGTCAACGCGCGCCGGGCCGCGCGCTGCGGTGCGCGGAGATCAGCCCCGGTGCGCCGCCCGTGGCTCGAGCGCTTCGACGGCGCGCTCGTCCTGCTCCGACGGCGCTACGGGGCCGAACGCCGCGCCCTCCGCCGCGCGCGCCCACGCCTGGATGTCCGGCGCCGCGCGCTCCTCGGCGGCGCGCGCGAGCTGTCCGGGGGTCGGCTCGGCGCCCTCACGCCACGGGCGGCCGGCCCGGGTCGCCCAGGCGACCAGCCGATCGAGGATGGCTCGCCGCCGAGACACGAGGGCGAGCACCACCTCGCCCTCCGGCGGCAGCGCGCGGACCAACGCCGCGTGGTGCTCGGAGCGGGCCTCCATCCGCCCGGTGGCGCCCGGGGGGGTCACCCAGGGCAGCTCGAAGCGCCCGTCCGCTCGAGACGTCACGCTGGCGAGCGTCGCATCCTCGGTGAAGCCGGCGGCCACGATCCGGATCTCCACGCCGGCGAGCGGGCCGCCCTCGTGGGCGTCGACGACGCATCCCGTCCACCCCGACCGCGGCGGACCCGCGCGGAGCAGCTCGAGCGAGGCGCGCCCATCCGCCGGGGGCCGGGCGGGCGCCGCCTCCGCGTGCCGCCCCGGCCGCCGCCACGTCCACGTCACCATCGCCGTCACGCCGAGCGCGGTGAGCAGCCACGGCCAGCGCCGCCATGGGCTCGGGGCCGACACCGGGACGCGGAGGACGAGCGGCTCCGCGGGCACGAGCCACGGCGCGGCGGGCACGTAGGTGAGCGTCAGCGGGACGTCGCCGCTGCGCGTCGTCTCGAAGCGCGCGACGACGCGCGCCGCACCATCGCTCACGGCGCCGGTGCCGACCGACTCGCGCCCGAGGCGCGCGTCGACGAGGCCCCCCGCGATGGGCCCCCGTGCCCACCCGACGGCCACGGGGAGCTCGATGCCGTCGGCCGGATCCGCCGGCTGCAGGCTCGCCGGCGCGGTGATCGTCACGCGGACCGTCCGCTGCACGAGCGCGGTCGCCTCGGCCGGCGCGAGCTGCGGGGTGCCGGCGAAGCGCGCACGCAGCGTGGCGGGCCCGGGCTCGCCGAGGGCGTCGCCGCTGACGACCAGCCTCACCTGCTCGCCGAGGCGCGCGCTCGCGCGCGCGACCGAGCGCGCAGCGCCGTCGGGCTCCTGCAGCGAGAGCTCGACCTGGATCGGATCGGACGCCTCGACGCCGTCGCCGCGCGCCTGGATCCACACGACGTGCGACGCGCGCTCGAGCGGCAGCGTCGAGGGCGCGGGCTCGAACGCGAGGGTGACGGCCTCGCGCGCGGTGTCGACGACGACGTCGAGCGCGGTCGCTGCCGTCCACGCCGTGCCGGCGAAGCGGAGCCGAGCCGTCCCCCCGACGCCCGCGCCGTGCAGCTCGGCGCAGAGCGTCCCCGACGCGTCGGTCACGAGCGTCCATCCGGGACCGCTCCTCGCCGGGCCGCGTCCGGTCGCGCACGCCCGCGGCGTGGCGCCGGCGGCCGGTCCGGAGAGCTCGAGCGCGACCGCCTCGCCAGCGAGCGGGCGGCCCGCGTCATCCGTGAGACGCCCGCGGAGCTCCACGCGGCCGCCGCGGACGGCCGCCCGCGCCTCGATCACCGCCGTCCCCGTGACGCGCACCTCGACGGCGCGCGCGAGCGACGCGCTCGTCAAGGTGGCGATCGCCGCGGCCAGGGCGCCGGAGCCGCGCATCGATCCCGCCTACCACGGCGCGTGGCGAGCCGCCTCGGGCAGGCGTCCGCGGTCGTCGGCGCGCGGCGACGCAGAATGGCGGCGGACCACGCCTCGTCCAATCAAGTCGAGAGATTCGGTCGGTCGGCGTATGATGCCCCCCATGACGTCCCCGCGCCGGCTAGCTGCTGCGCTCCGCTGCGCGCTGCTGGTGCTCCTCGGCGTGCTGGTCGCGCTGCCCGCGGGCGCCGCCGACGTGGAGGCGCTGGCGCGAAAGCTCGCCGAGGCCGAGGACTTCCGCGTGCGCGCGCAGGCGGCGCTCGCGCTCGGGTCGAGCGGAGAAGCCGCGGCGGTGAAGCCGCTCTGCGGCGGTCTCTCCGACTCGAGCTCCGCAGTGCGCGCGGCCGCCGCCGCGGGGCTCGGGAAGCTGCGGAAGGGCGGCGCGGACTGCCTGAAGAAGCGCATCAAGGTCGAGAAGGTGAAGTCCGTGAAGACCACCCTCCGGAAGGCGCTCCGAAAGGTGCGGCGGAAGGCGCCGCCCGCGGCCGCGCCGGCGGGGGGCGCGGCCGATCCCGGCCCTTCCGACGGCCTGCGCGACGACACCAAGATCTACGTCTCCATCGGGCCGATCACCGACAAGACGGGCCGCGAGGGCGGAGGCGTCGAGGGGCTCGTTCGCCCCGCGCTCGCCGAGGCCGTGCGCAAGCTCGAGGGTTGGGCGCTCGCGCCCGCGGACGAGACGGAGGCCGAGGCGAAGCAGCGCCTCGAGGGCCGGTCCGGGGTCAAGGGCTTCTATCTCACCGCCACGGTCTCGGCCCCGAAGTACGACGGCGGCAAGCTCACGATGAAGGTCGAGCTGGCCATCTTCACGTACCCGGGCAAGGCGCTGAAGGCGACGCTCCCGGTGAAGCTCACCCAGGAGGGCGCGAGCGGCCCGGACCGCACGGCAGAGGACGACCTCCTCCGCGACGCCGCGGGGCGCGCCGTCGCGAAGCTCGCCGGCCAGGCGGACAAGATCGAGTGAGCCGGCGAGCGTGACGGCAGGCGCACGGGTGGGGCGCCGGGCCGGCTGCCGGTTGCTTGCGCTCACCCGGCGGGGCACCCTACGATCTTCGGGACCAGCTCACGCCCGCCCACGGAGCGGGCGTCCGGCTGGGTCACCGACCGCGTGGTCGGGTCCGGTCTGCGGAGCCGCCACGTCACGCCGGCGCCCCCGGAGGCGCGGCGCCCCGTCCCCGAGGAGCACCCCATGGCAGAAGCGGCCGCCGCCGCCCCGAGCGGGCGACACCAGCGCAGTTTCAAGAATTACCTGCTCGATCGTCACTTCCAGCTGAAGTACGCGGGCTACCTGGTCGGGATCGCCGCGCTCCTCAGCGTCTCGCTCGGCGGGATCCTCTGGCGCTCGAGCCAGCAGATCATCGAGCAGAGCCGGGAGATGCAGTCGAAGAGCGAGCAGATCGTGGCGCTCGGCGGCGAGGTCGTGAAGGAGAGCCGCAAGGTCAGCGAGGTCGTCAAGATGAACATCGTGAAGGACCCGGACTACGCGGACGACCCGGAGCTCCTCAACGCGTTCACGGCGGACTCCAAGGCGCAGGACGAGCGGCTGAAGAAGCAGCAGGAGCAGATCGAGGCGCAGAACGCGATCGTGCGCGCGCAGCCGGCCGCGCTCGAGACGCAGCGGACGACGATGTTCGTCGCGCTCGTCGTCGTCCTCGGCGCGTTGGTCGTCGCGCTGGGGATCGCCGGCATCCTCGTGACGCACAAGGTGGCGGGGCCGATCCACAAGATGAAGCGTCAGCTGGCGGCGGTAGGCGCGGGCCGGCTCCAGGTGCCGACACCGCTCCGCAAGGGCGACGAGCTCGTCGAGTTCTTCGAGACGTTCCGCACCATGGTGATCAGCCTGCGGGAGCGCCAAGAGGTCGAGATCGGCAAGCTCGAGCAGGCGATCGCTGCGCTCGAGGGCAAGGCGGAGCCGGCGGCGCTCGAGCCGCTGCTCGCCCTCCGCCACGACATGAAGGCCGCGCTCGACTAGTCGCCGCGCTCAGAACGCGCCGCGCACGTACTCCACGCAGAAGTCGCCGTCCGGATCGAAGCGCACGCTCGCTGCGTCGAAGCGGACGCGCTCGAGCGATTCATCGGCGCGCAGGCGCCGCCACAGGCGCTCCCCCGCGCGCCGGATCCGCCGGCGCTTGGCGTAGTCGATGCTCCCGAGCGGTCGGGTCCACGACCTCGGCCCGCGCGTGCGCACCTCGACGATCCCCAGCACGGGTCCGCCGCGCGCGACCACGTCCATCTCGAGGCGCCCGGCGCGGACGTTGACGCCGAGGATCGCCCAACCGCTGCGGATCAGCTCGGCCGCGACGGCACGCTCGGCGCCCCGCGCGTCTCGCTCACGTCGCTTCGCGTCCACTCGCCGAGCATCGGCTCGTGCGGGCCGCCGGTTGCGGGGAGCGCGACCGCTCGCCCGCGCGCCCCTGGCTCACGGGTTGGCGCCGTCGCCGCCGCAGAAGTCGGGGCTCGCCGGGTTCGGGTTGCACGTCTGGCTCGAGATGGCCGCCGTGCCCGCCGTGCCGTCCTTCACGCAGTACGACCCAGCGAGGTTCGCGTTGCCGAGGCCGAGATCGTCGATGAGCGCGGTGCACTTGAAGCCGCTCGGGCACTCGCAGTAGCGCGCGTTCGGGTCGGGGCCCGCGCAGCGGCAGGAGCAGTAGACGGCCTTGTCCGCCCGGCGCTCCACGAGCTGGGCGTTCACGACGGCGGTGATCTGATCGACCGGCCGCTCGCCGCTGGTGCCGGGGATGCGGCAGCGCTTGGGCGACGTGCCCTGCTCGCCCGCGATGTCCTCCGCCGTCTGCCCGTAGGGACACGACACGCGGCCCTGGAACTTGTTCACCAGGCAGACCCGCGTCTCGCACTGGAACGATCGGCTCTCTACGTTCACCTCGTCCGACGAGTACCCGCTGAATTCCTGTTGGTATTCGTCCTCTGGGACGCACGGGTCACCGACGCCGCCGCTCTCGCAGCCGAGCGCGAGCGTGGCGGCCGCCAGCGCCGGGAGCGCGAGCAGGCGGAGCGAACGGGCGATCGACCAGGGGGAGCGCGTGCTTGACATCATGGCGTTCCGACTCTCGAAGGCTAGCGCGGGCCTCGCACCTCCGTCAACGCGGAATCTCACCGCCGCCCCAATCCGGCCCGCCCGCCGTGTGTCGGAAGGCTCGGCGCCCCGCGCCTCGCGGCTCCGGTCGGCGCCTCGTCGTCCTGCCCTCGTCGTCCTGCCCTCGTCGTCCTGGCCTCGTCGTCCTCTCCCGGCCGCGCCGCGGCGCACGCCGGGCGAGGGCGGCAGCCGCCGCCCGCCGGAGGGCGCGGGCTCGCGTTTGGCTCTCGCGCGCTCTCCGCGCCCCCGAGCCCGGCTCGAGCCCAGCCCCGGCCCGTCCCGTCCCGTCTCGCGTCGGCCCTTCCGCTCCTGATGCACGAATCCGGCCTCCCGCGACCCGCTCCGGCGAGGCCGGTCCCGCTTGACAACGGACGTCGCGGGTATCTACCATCGCCCGGCCGCAGGTTAGTATGTTGCTGATTTGATTGAGCTTTTTCGCTCGCGCCGCGCACGCCCGAGGGGTTCGGGCCAGAGCGCCGGGCCGTCACGCCGCAGAAACACGGAGTAAAGCATGTTCCGCAAGCACCTGGTCGCCCTGTGCGTCCTCGGCTCCGCCGCGCTCGTCTCGGTCGCTCCCACGCAGGTGCGAGCGCAGGAGGTGATCGACCTCGACGAGGAGGAGACTCCGAAGAAGAAGCCCGCCGCCGGCGACAAGAAGGCGGGCGACAAGAAGGCGGGCGACAAGAAGGCGGGCGACAAGAAGGCGGGCGACAAGAAGGGCGGCGTCGACATCGACCTCGACGAGGACGCGCCCGCGGAGCAAGGCCCGGTCACCGCGGGGCAGATGACGGAGGAGGCGGCCGCCGCGAAGAAGCTCTTCGATCGTGAGCGGTGGCAGGACGCCGCGCAGGCGCTCTTCCGCGTCGTGAACGGCGAGACGGGCGACGACCCCGGCAACCGCCAGGTGGCGGAGTACTACCTCGCGATCGCGCTCTACCGGCTCAAGTTCTTCCAGGCGAGCTACGCGCGCTTCAGCGTCATCGCCGACAACAAGAACCACCTCAAGTTCAAGGAGACGCTGCTCTGGCTGGCGAAGCTCGCGACGCAGCTCCCCGAGCCGGCGGATATCATCGAGCGCGTCGGCAAGTACACCGACGACCAGGTCTCGCGCTTCAACAACGCGCAGCAGAAGGACCTCTACTGGCAGCTCAACTACATGTTGGGCCGCTACAAGTACCGGAACCGCCAGTACGAGGAGGCGGTGCGCCTCTTCCTCAAGGTGGACCGCGACAGCGAGTACTACGTGAAGGCCCAGTTCTTCATGGGCATCAGCTACGTGCAGCTCCGCAAGTCCGTCCCGGCGGTCAACTCGTTCCAGCGGATCGAGAAGGCGCTGGACGAGGGCGTCGAGGGCGTCGAGGACGAGGCCCGGCTCCGCGATCTCGCCTACCTCTCCATGGCGCGGACCTACTACAGCGCCTCCATCCGCCTGGACGCCGAGACGAACGCGCCCACCGTCGACGAGAACAAGCTCTCGGCCGCGGTGAAGTACTGGAACATGGTCGACATGGCGAGCGAGTACTGGCTCGACGCCCTGTTCGAGCAGTCGTGGGCGTACTTCATGGCCGGCGACTACCCCCACGCGCTCGGCAACATCCACACGCTCGAGAGCCCCTACTTCCCGAACTCGTTCTACCCGGAGGCGCAGGTCCTCAAGGCGGTCGTCTACTTCGCGAACTGCAACTACGAGGGCGCCACCACCGTCGTCGCGCGCTTCCAGAAGAAGTACGGCCCGATCCGCACCGGGCTGGAGAAGGTGCTCGCGAAGTTCAAGGGCGCCAACCAAGAGGAGCCCTTCTTCAAGTTCCTGAAGGAGGTCCGCGCCGGGAAGGCGACCTTCGACCCGCCCGTGCTCAAGCCGATCGTCGAGAACGCGCTGAGCGATCGCCAGCTCCTCCGCAATATCGAGTACGTCGCGATGCTCGACGACGAGCTCGCGAGGTTCCGCAAGTCACCCGCCAACTTCCGCGGGTCGAGTCTCGGTCAGAACGTCGAGGACACGCTGAAGCAGGCCCGCGAGCTCGCGGTGAAGGCGGCGGGCGAGCTCGCCATGGACCGCTACCAGCGCAACCTCGACGACATGAACGAGCACTGGCGCAACGGCGAGAAGATCCTGATCGACATCACCGCCGCCCGCAGGAACCTCCTCGACGAGAGCATCCAGCAGGGCCAGGTCACCAAGGAGCAGGGCCAGACGTATGGCCTCGTCAAGCCAGACGAGGAGCACGTCCTCTGGCCGTTCGACGGCGAGTACTGGCGCGACGAGCTCGGCTTCTACCGCCAGGTGGTCACGAGCGCGTGCGCGCGCTGACGAGAGGAACGAGGAGTCCCGAATGTACCCCAAGATCTTCGTCAGGACCCAGGCACGCGGCCTCCGCGCCGTGGCCATTCTCGCGGCGATGGTGGGCGCCGTGCTCGCGGCCCCGGCCGCTACGGCCGCGACCGAGCCGCACACGCTCAGCGCCGAGTGCGTACCCGCCGAGGCCAAGAAGAACATCGACGAGTGCCCGGGCGGCCCGAGCCAGTTCGAGGTGAAGAAGGCTCGCGGGACGGCGTTCAAGTCGGCGCCCCCGCCCCGTGAGGCGAAGGCCCGGCAGGACCAGGCGAAGGCCGGGGCGGTCGACGCGTCGCTGGCGCAGAGCATCCGCGCGTCCAAGCTCGCGCCGAGGAAGCGCGCGCTCCTCATCACGGAGATCGACGGCCTCGAGCGTCTCTTCAAGTCGACGCCGAAGAAGTCGCCCGATCGACCGCAGCTCATCAAGCGCCTGGCGGAGGGCTACGTCGAGCTCGAGACGGCCGCGCTGTCCGAGAAGACGAAGGCCGAGATCGAGGCGCAGGACTACGAGAAGGGCGTCGGCGGGAAGAAGAAGGACGCGAAGAAGGCCGCCAAGGCGAAGAAGGAGGCCGCGACCGCCGGGAAGTTCGTGAAGGCCGCGCGGAAGAAGGCGATCGCCTTCTACACGCTGATGAAGGCGGCGTACCCGAACTACTCGAAGATCGACGAGATCCTCTACTACCTCGCCTACGAGTACGAGCAGGACGGCAACCTCAAGAAGGCGCGCGAGGTCTACTTCGAGCTGATCGAGAAGGCGCCAAAGTCGCCGTTCGTCCCCAACGCGTACCTCGCGTTCGGCGAGCTCTTCTATCAGGAGGCGCTCGGCGACCCGAACAAGTGGGCGCTCGCCGAGGGCGCCTACGCTGAGGTGATCAAGTACCCGCCGCCGGAGAACAAAGTCTACGGCTACGCCCGGTACAAGCTCGGGTACGTCCACTGGAACCAGGGCAACTACAAGGAGGCGATGAGCGAGTTCAAGAAGGTGATCGAGTACGGGGAGCAGTACGCGACCCTGCCGAACGCCGCGCAGCTCGCGAAGTCGGCCCGGCGCGATCTCATCCCCGTCTACGCGGTGTCGGGCGTGCCCGAGCAGGCGTTCGGCTTCTTCAAGCCGTTGTCCGGAGACAAGGGCGGCGAGACGACGAAGACGATCGAGATGCTGAACGAGCTCGGGCTCGCCTACCTCGACACCGGCCA
Organism: Polyangiaceae bacterium; assembly: GCA_020846005.1. Classification (GTDB taxonomy): domain Bacteria; phylum Myxococcota_A; class Polyangia; order Polyangiales; family Polyangiaceae; genus JADLEQ01. The sequence goes on along the minus strand of JADLEQ010000040.1, from coordinate 75,094 downwards.
CTACAAGGAGGCGATCACGCTGTACCGGGACCTCATGGTCCGGGACAAGGGCAAGCGTGAGTGCTTCTACCAGGCGCAGATCACCGGCGCGACCAGCGCGGTCAAGGCGAGCGACAAGGAGGCGATCCGCAAGGAGATGGACGCGCAGATCGCGATGCGCAACCAGTACCAGAAGTCGGAGCACCCGGCCGACGCGAAGCTCGAGTGCGACAACAAGACGGCCGAGCTCCTCGCGGAGACGGGCATGAGCTGGCACCTCGAGGCCGTCGGCTCCGGCGGCGTGCGCGGCACCGGCGACAAGAAGACGATGGACCTCGCGGCGTACCTCTACAAGAGGATCTCCGAGACCTTCACCAGCCAGGACTTCGCCAAGTTCGAGTTCCCGCGCATCGTCAAGGAAGACTGGCCGACGCTCTACAAGATCAAGTACGCGATGGCTGACCTCCTCTACTTCCAGCAGCGCTGGGAGGAGTGCGGGCCAGCCTTCGACGCCGTCGTGGCCGAGAATCCGACGGGCGCGGACGCCGCCGAGGCCGCCTACGCCGCGGTGCTCTGCTACCAGAAGATGTACGACGCCATGTACAAGGGCGAGGCGGACCGCAAGGGCAAGGGCCTCGGTCCGAAGGGCGCCGACAAATCGGATCAGGAGGCCAAGAAGGGCGAGTGGGAGCGGTTCAAGCCGAAGGAGCTGACCCCGCTCCAGAAGGGCATGCTCACGGCCTTCAACCGCTACGTCTGCTACATCAAGCCGCCCAAGGGCGACACCAGCGCGGAGGAGCAGTACGTCGAGGTGAAATACGCTCGCGCGCGCACGTACTTCGAGGCGCAGCGCTGGGAAGAGGCGGCGCTCGGCTTCCGCGACGTGGCGATGAACCACTCCGACAAGGACGCCGCGATCTACGCCGCGCAGCTGTACCTCGAGGCCATCAACGTGCTCGGCGCGCGCGCCGAACCCCCGCGGCCGAGCTGCTTCGACGACATGGGCAAGGACGTCCCGCTGCTCCTCGAGCGCTTCTGCCAGGGCAAGAAGGCCGAGGACAACAAGGAGCAGTGCGAGCTCCTGAACCGCATTCAGTGCGACATCCGGCGCATGCGCGCGCAGAAGACGGTCGAGCTCGCGGACTCGCTGCAGGACAAGGGCCAGACCCGCGAGGCGCTCGACAAGTACAAGGAGGGCGGCGACGCCTACCTCGAGCTCTGGCGCGTGTACGGCGAGGAGCCGCTGGCGAAGGGCGAGAAGTCCCAGTGCGGGAAGATGGACGAGATCGTCTACAACATGGCTCGCGCCTACCAGGCCGCGCGCCTGTTGGCGAAGTCGATCCAGGCCCGGCTCATCCTCCTCAACCCGAAGTACAAGCTGGAGAAGACCGATCTCGCCATGAAGGCGACCTACGAGATCGGCGGCAACTACCAGGCCATCGCCGTCTACGACCGCGCGGCGGATTTCTACGTCCGCTACGCCGAGGCGACGAAGTACAAGGGCGAGTTCGCGGACCAGGCCCTGAGCGACACCGTCGTCTTGCGGCTCGGCCTCGGCCAGGAGGACGAGGCCATCAAGGCGGCGAACGACTACAACCGCTACTTCGGCGCCAAGAAGCCCGCCCAGGCGGCGCAGATCGCCTTCGCGGTGGCCGCCCACTACTCGGAGAAGCAACAGTGGGAGGACGTCAGGAAGCGGCTGACCGGCGCGATGGGCCTGATCGACGGCAAGGCGACCCTGGACGTGAAGGTCCAGGCGCACGCGCTGCTCGGGCGGACGTACGTTCGGATGAACCGCGGCCAGAACGCCGGCGCCGAGTACGGCACCGTCGTGAAGCTGTGGAGCGATCCGAAGAAGGCGCTCGCCGAGATCGACGCGCTCCCCGAGGACGAGGGCGCGAAGCAGCGCCGCCTGGGTCGCGCGCTCGAGGCGGTCGGCGAGGCGCTGTTCTACTTCGCCGAGCAGAAGCGCGCGAAGGTCGATGCCGTCAAGTTCCCCGAGTACAAGGGGCCGGGCACCAAGGAAGAGGTGCTCAAGCACATCCAGACGAAGGTCGCGGACTGGATCAAGAAGAAGAAGCCGCTGATCGACGAGGCGACGGCCGAGTACAAGAAGATCATCGATCTGCAGCCCGTCCCGCCTCCGCGGTGGGTCATCGCGGCCGGCTCGCGCGTGGGGCAGATGTGGGCCACCTTCGTCAAGGAGTTCCGCGCCGCTCCCATCCCGGAGTCCTTCAAGCGCGACACGGAGCTGCGCCAGGCGTACTTCGCGGCGCTCGATGAGAGCTCCGAGCCGCAGAAGCAGGTCGCCAAGGGCGCCTACCGGACGTGCCTCGAGTACTCGGTGAAATATCAGTACTTCGACGAATACTCCCGCGCGTGCGAGGCCTGGCTCGCGGAGAACTACAAGTCCGAGTACCACCTCGTGGACGAGTTCTCCGGCTCGGCGAGCCGCGTGAACAGCACGCTGAAGGAGCGCCCGTACCCGCTCAAGATCGGCGGGGAGCCGCTCATCACCGCGCCGCCATCCACGGAGCCCGAGAAGCCGAAGCCCGGCGAGGGCGGGGCCGCCAAGCCGGCCGGGGGAGGGAAGTGACCGTGTACCACCCGAAGCAACAGAGGCATCCCATGAGCCAGGTGAACCACGCGCTCGTCGTCGCCGGGGCGCTCCTCCTCGCCGCGTGCGGCGGGGGCGCCGCTGCAGGAGCGGGCACCGATACCACCCCCGTCGGCAAGGCGGGGAAGGGCGCGGACAAGACGACGAGCGGTCAGGTCGTCCGCGCCGAGGCCAAGGCCGGGTACGAGGCAGCCCTCGGCGACTTCACGCAGCGCGACAAGGCCGGCGACTGGTCGGAGGCGACGTGCAAGTCGGTCGGGGACGCGTTCGTCGCCGCGGCGAAGTCCCAAGGGAAATTCCCTGAGGCCCACTACAACGCGGGGCTCGCCTACGCGCGCTGCGACAAGGACGCCGACGCCCGCGCCCAGTTCGAGGCCGCCGCCAAGGCCGATCCGGGGTTCCACCGCGCCCGGGCGCAGCTCGTCCTCTACGATCACGCGAAGACGCCGGATCTGGACGCTACGATCCGCAAGCTCGACCAGATCATCCGCGACGCGAAGTTCCAGAACGTCGAGGCGCTGGTGAGCCTCGCCGCGCTGCAGATGGAGCGCGGCAACGACGTCGCCGACGGCGAGGGTAAGAACGACTTCGAGCGCGCCCAGCGCAACCTCCAGCGCGCGCTCGCGATCGACGACAGCTACATGCCGGCGTTCAACCAGCTCGCCATCTACTATCTCGAGCAGGCGCGCGCGGCGTCCGAGAAGGACAAGGACAAGGCGACGAAGAAGCAGCGCCGGCGCACGCTCGTCGTCGCTGGCGCGAAGAAGACCCAGGTCAACAACCAGATGCTCGACCTCGCCGCGCTCGTCGCTGGCCAGGCGGTCCGCAAGAACCCGAACTACGCGCCGATCCACAACACCGCGGGCCTGATCCAGGTCGAGCTCCGCAACTTCAACGGCGCCGTGAAGAGCTTCGCGGCTGCGCGCCGCCTCGACACGAAGTTCTTCGAGGCGCACATGAACTACGCGGCGGTCAACATCTCCTTCCGCGGCTTCGCCGAGGCGGAGAAGGCCTACCGCGACGCGCTCAAGCTCCGTCCCAACGAGTTCGAGGCGCACCTCGGCCTCGCGCTGGCGATCCGCGGCCAGATCGACGACTCGAACTTCGACAAGTACGTCGCGGAGGCGCAGAAGCACCTCGACCTCGCCAAGAAGGCCGATCCCTCGCGCGCGGAGCCCTATTACAACGAGGCGATCCTCACGCAGGAGTACAAGGCCAAGTCCGTCTCCGGGGAGACGGGCGCCGCCAAGACGATCCCCATCCTCGAGGCGGCGGCCGGCCTGTACCGGCAGTTCATTTCGAAGGCGGGCGCGGACCCGGTGTTCGCGGACGCGGTGAAGCGCTCGAAGGAGCGCGCGCAGGACATCGAGGACATGATCAAGTTCCTCAAGGCCGGCGAAGAGGACCGCAAGCGGATGGAAGAGGAAGAGAAGCAGCGCGCCGCCACACAATCGAGCGCGCCGGACGCCGACCAGCCGGGGACGGGTGGTGGGCAGCCGCCCGCTGGTGGCGACGGCGCGACGCCGCCCCCCGCTGACGCGCCGAAGTGAGGGCACGCGGGCCGGGCGCCTCGCGCGAGCGGGCGGCCCGGCCGCGGAACCATGAGGCGCACCCGGCGCGCGCCCCGCAGCTGCCGCGGGCGGAGCAGGCGTCCCGGGTCCGCTGCACACGACCAGGTGCGCTCGGCCGCTGGTGTCGGGTGATTGTCGGCTCGGTGGAAGAGTGCCGTGTGGCTGTGTGAATTTCTTCAGCTCACGTCACCGATGTCGGGAACCTCGCCGCGAAGGCGCTGTCGGTCGCGAGCAGTATCGTGTGCTCGCGGCCTCAAGGCCCGAGCGCGCGCCCCCCGTCCGAGCCCGCTCCTGGCCGATCCGATCACGATCCATCCGGGCGCTGCGTACGAGGCGCTGCGTACGAGGCGCTGCGTATCGAGTCTCCGTGCCCTCCCCCCGCGACTGAATCCTTCCGCCCCAGCCCGCTTTCCCGTTGACGATGCCGGGCCCTCCGGAGTACACTGACGCTGCAATTCCCGGAAGTTTTCGAGGAGACTTCACCATGTCGAAGCGCAAGATCCTGATCTCGGTCGCCTGCGGGCTGTCCCTCTTGGCTCTCGCCCCGGTCGCGTTCGCGCAGGGGGCGCGCGCGAAGGCCGAGTCGAGCGATGAGGGGTACGGGTACTCGTTCGAGGACGATCCGCTGAACGCGGGCGGCTTCGGGCCGAACGACGCCACCATCCGCGTGCGCCCAAAGGCGGCGCGCTCCACGCTGATCCGCCCGCGCACGTCCTTCGTGCCGGAGATGCTCAAGTCCGTCGAGAACATCTGATCCCACCGCCGGGGCGCCGCGCCCCCACGTGTCACCCGAGGAAGTTCCATGGCCAAGGCCGTCCTGACGTTCGCGCTGTATCAGAACGATGCCCTCCTGCGCCGCGAGACGATCGCGCAGGACATCGTCAAGGTGGGCAAGGATCCCAAGAGCCACCTGCGCGTGGACGACGAGCAAGCGTCGCGCATGCACGCGGTGATCGAGGTCGCCGGCCCGGAGGACGTGACGCTCATCGACCTCGGCAACGAGCCGGGGACGATGGTGAACGGCGCCCGGGTCAACAAGTGCAAGCTCCACGTCGGCGATCAGATCCTGATCGGCGGGACGCGGATCTCGCTGGAGAGCGCGGACGCGCCCGGCGCCGAGGCCCAGCCTGCGCCGGCGCCCGCGCCGGCCGCCGCGGCGCCGTCGGCATCGGCCAACCCGTTCGCGGGGGGAGCTTCGTCGCCGTTCGCGGCCGCGTCCGCGCCGGCCGCGGCGGCGAACCCGTTCGCTGCTGCGGCGGGCGCGTCGGCGCCGTTCGCGGCCGCGAGCAACCCGTTCGAGGTGGCGTCCGCCAACCCGTTCGCCAGCGTGTCCAAGGGGTCGAGCCTCGCGGTCCCCGATGACGCGCCGCCCGGCACGTACACCTACACGCTGGTGAAGAGCGGCCCCGACGTGAGCTCGGACGAGGTGGAGCTGCCCCACGTCCAGTCCGTCGAGGTCATGATCCTCTGGGGTACGAACGTGATCCACGTCTCGCACCTCACCCCGCCGAGGAACTTCTACATCGGCGAGGAGGAGGGGAAGAACGTCACGACCGACTTCTTCGTCCCATCCGAGAAGCTCGGCACCACCCGCATGCCCATCGTCCTCGGGGGCGCCGGCGGAGCCAGCGTCGTGCTCCCGGCGGGCGCCAAGGGCCACGTCGAGATCGCTGGCCAGGGGCGTATGACGGTGGACGAGGCTCGCGCCAAGGCGCAGCCGTGCGCCGAGCTGAGCGGCGCGCAGCAGATCGCGCTCGGCGGCGGGAGCCGCGCGCGCGTCGAGCTCGGGGGCTTCGTCTTCCAGGTCTCGGCGGTGAACGCGGGGAAGCCGGTGCCGCGCGGGATGGGGGCAGGGACGGACTGGACGGTGTTCGCCTATTTCGGGCTCGCGTTCCTCTCGGTCGGCGGGTTCATCGGGGCGCTCGCGTTCGCGATCCCGCCGTCGGGCCTGCTCGGCGACGAGGACATCGACAAGAGCCAGCTCGTGCTCATCCAGCAGTTCCTCAACTCCGCGGCCGAGCGCGAGATGGAGGAGAAGGAGACCGAGGAGGTCACCCAGGACAAGGCCGACAACAAGGAGGGCGGCACGGGCACTCGCGCCAAGGGCGAGGAGGGCTCGATGGGCAACCCGACGACGAAAGCGACGAACAAGCGCTACGCCGTCCAGGGGCCGAAGGACAACCCCGATCCGCACCTCGCGCGCCAGGCCGCGCTGCGTGAGGCGACCGAGTTCGGCATGATCGGGCTCCTCAACACCGGCGCGGCCGGTGATCCCAACGCGCCGACCGCGCCGTGGGGCCGCGACACCTCGCTCGGCATGGACGACGTGAGCGCCCGCGGCAACATGTGGGGCGACGAGATCGGCGACGCCTTCGGCGCGGGGGGCCTCGGGCTCTCCGGCATCGGCGAGGGCGGCGGCGGTCGCGGCGAAGGCATCGGCCTCGGTTCCATCGGGACGCTGGGCCACGGCGCCGGTACCGGCACCGGGCAGGGCTTCGGTTCCGGCCACGGGCGGCTCGGCGGGGCGCACAAGTCGAAGGCGCCGAAGGTCCGCATGGGCGCGACGCAGGTGAGCGGCCGCCTCCCTCCGGAGGTCATCCAGCGCATCGTCCGGCAGAACTACGGCCGCTTCCGCATGTGCTACGAGCAGGGCCTCTCTCGGAACCCGAACCTCGAGGGGCGCGTCTCCGTCCGGTTCGTCATCGGTCGAGACGGCTCCGTGTCGAACGTGTCGAACGGCGGCTCGGACATCCCGGACTCCGGGGTCGTCGGGTGCGTCGTCCGCGCGTACTACGGGCTGTCCTTCCCACAGCCGGAGGGCGGCATCGTGACGGTCGTCTATCCGATCATGTTCTCGCCCGGGTGAGCCCGAGCTGGAGCTGACCGGCGCTCGCGCCGGGAGCTGCCGGCGCTCCGGCGGCGCGCTCCGGCGGCGCGCTCCGGCGGCGACCGACCTCGCGAGGCGCGATCACGTCGGCGGCTCGAGCCGCGACGGCGCGCGTCGCCCGCCGCGATCGCGGGGGCGCCGCGGGGGCGCCGCGCCGCCGCCGGCGTCGCGGCGGGGGCGCGCCGAAAGCCGCTGAAATCGGGGCGAACTGCCGGGCGCGGGCCTTTACTTGAGAGGGCCCGTCCGCCTATGCTGGCCGCCGCTTCGCCGGGCTCGCGCCCTGCCGGAGCGCGCGCTGGCCGGCCGCTTCCGTTGCCACGCGCGGGCGAAACGCATGGTGGACAGCAACGGGAGAGAGCTCGGATGAGAGCACGTGAATTGTTCGGGGCCGCGGCCTCGCTGGTCGGGATGCTGGCCGTCACGGGCGGCTGCAGCCGCGACCACATCGAGGCGATCAACCTCGCGAACCAAGGCGACCAAGCCTACAAGGTGAACGTCGAGGGGGCGATCCAGAAGTACGAGCAGGCCGTCCAGCTCGATCCGACGAACCATCGGATCATCAAGAAGCTCGGGCAGGCGTACAAGAAGAAGGAGGACTGGGACAAGGCCGCCTCGACGATGGCGCGGGCCGTCCAGGCCGCGCCGGAGTTCGCCGATTACTGGTTCGAGCGTGGCTACGCGCTCATCAAGAAGGCCGAGGGGGACGCCAACAACAAGGACGTGTACGAGGAGGCGAAAGAGCCCCTCAAGCAGTGCACTCAGAAGGACCCGAACTTCGCCGAGTGCTACCACTTCCTGGGGCAGGCCCACCTCTGGACGGGGGACGAGCAGGCCGCGATCGAGAACTACATCAAGGCGATCGAGCACGACCCGACGCAGCCGTATTTCTACGGCGAGGTCGCCGAGATCCTGATGTCGATGCGCCTCTACAAGGACGCCGAGGCGATCCTGAAGGAGGGCACGCGGCTCATCCCCCCGCGCGAGGACACGAAGGACAACCTCTACACCATCTACTCGATGGTCGCGGTCGCCGCGCAGGGCTCGGGCGACACGGCGGCGATGGTAGTGGCGCTGGAGAAGGCGAACGAATTCGCCGGCGACACGCACCCCGAGATCTCCTTCAACCTGGGTAGCGCCTACGCGGCGAGCCAGCCGCCGCAGCGGGAGAAGGCCATCCAGATGCTCAAGGCCTTCGTCAAGCGAGCCTGCCGGAGCGCGAACGCGACCAAGTACAAGGACGAGTGCGCGGACGCGAACTCTCGCATCCAGCAGCTCGGCGGAAAGATCGACTGACCTTCGACCACTAACGCGCGAGGCGTCGACCGCCCGCGCGGACTTCTCCTTCGCCTCGAGAGCAGCCGCGCGCCGCGCGGGCCGGTTGCCTCGCCGCCACGATCGCAAGTCCCCAGAGGAAGCATGGATCTCGAGCAGCGTGTGAACCTACTCACGAGCCACCAGGATTGGCTGGGCGCGGTCGAAGCCGTGGAGCACGGGCTGGCCGGCTCGGACGCCGCGACCACGAAGGCGCGCCTCCACCTCCTGCTCGGCCGGCTCCTCCACGAGCATTTCCTCCAGAGCGTGAAGGCGCTCAAGCACTTTCAGGACGCCTTCAAGCTGGATCCGTCGCTGCTCGAGGCGCTGGCCGAGGCCCGCGCGGTCTACTGGGAGCTCGGCAAGCTCAACATGGTCCAGAAGCTGCTCGAGCTGCAGCTGAAGAACGCGCCAGCCGCCCAGGACGCGGCGCTCCTCGGCGAGGAGCTCGGCGGCGTGCTCTGCGACCAGAACGACTTCGAGCGCGCCACCGAGGCGTACGCGCGCGCGCTCCAGGCGGGTGGCGGCGAGCGGGTGAGCGAGCTGCTCGAGGACGTCCAGACGTCGGACGACCAGTGGCAGGAGCGGATCGCCTCGCTCCTCCGCGCGGGCCACGCCGCGGGGACGGGACCCGAGCGCGCGCGTTGCTTCCTGCGCGCGTCGCGCGTCGCGCGTCGCTTCGCGCCCGGGGAGGTGGAGGCGCTGCTGAAGAGGGCGTACGCCGCCGATCCGTCCAGCGACGTCGCCGCCGCGCTCTACGAGGGGATGTTGGCGGAGACGCAGCGGTTCGAGGAGCTCGCCACGCTGCAGCGTGAGGTGCTCGCCGCGTCGGCCGACGCCGCGACGCGCGCCGCGGCGGCCTTCCGCTTCGGGCTTCGCTGGGCGCTTCGTCACCAGAACGCGGAGCTCGGCGCCGAGCTGCTCGAGGCCGCGCTACGCCTCGCGCCGGATCGCGACGCCGCGTTCGCGTGGCTGCGTGATCACGTGGGGGCCCGTGGCGGCGACTGGGCGCGGGTCGTCGCGCTGGCCGACGAGGTCGCCCGCGCGGGCGGAGACGGCGGCGAGCACCGCTACCTCCTCGCGGTCGCCGGCCTCACCGCGTGGCGTGAGCTCGGCGATTTGATCCGGGCGCGAGGCTTCTTCGAGCGCCTCGCGGCGGTCGACGCCAGCCACCCCAGCCTCGCGGCCTTCGAGGCTCAGATCGGCGCGCGCCTGAGCAGCGCGCCCGAGGCGCGCAGCACGCCGGCGCCGGCCGCGGTCGCGGAGGCGCCCGTCACGCCGTCGCCGTCGCCCGTCGCGCCGTCCGTCGCGCCTGCGCCGGCATCGGAGGCGCCGCCCGCCGCGCCGTCGGCTGCGCCGCCCGCTGCGCCGTCGGCCGCGCCGCCCGCGCCGTCGGCGGGGGCCGCCGATCCGGCAGCGGTGCAGGCGCTGCGCGACAAGCTCGCGCAGCAAGAGGCGCAGAAGCGCGCCAACGAGGCGGTGAAGACGCTCGTCCAGCTCGCGGAGGCCGTGCCGGACGACGTCGAGCGCGTGGAGCTGTTCCTCCGCGCGGCGGACCTCTTCGCCAACAAGTTCTCGAACGCCGCCGAGGCCGTCAAGGCGTACGAGCGAGTCGTCGCCTTCCAGCCCGACGAGGCGACCGCGATCGAATACCTCCGAGGCGCGTACGAGAAGCGGCGTGACTGGGAGAAGCTGATCGGCCTGAACCGCAACGAAGCCGCCCAGCTCCCACCGGGCCCGGCGCGCGCGGCGGCGTTCAAGGAGATCGCGAAGCTCGCCACCGAGCGGGTGAAGAAGCCCGAGGTCTGCGTGGAGCTGTGGGCCGTCGTCCTCGAGGACGACGCCGACGATCTCGACGCGCTCGGCGCGCTCACGCAGCTCTACGAGCGCTCGCGCGAGTACGAGAAGCTCGCGGACGCGCTCGCTCACCTCGCGGAGCTGACGTACGACACCAAGGAGAAGATCGAGCTCCTGAACAAGCTGGGCGCCGTCGCCGGCGACCGATTGAAGGACGACGCCCGTGCCGTCGACGCGTATCAGATGCTCCTCACCCTCCAGCCCGACGACCGTCGAGCGCAGGAGCAGCTCAAGAAGCGCTACGTCACCCTCGGGCGGTGGGACGACCTCGAGGTCTTCTACGCCGACACCGGCAAGTGGGATGAGTTCATCCGCGTGCTCGAGAGCAACGAGGCGAAGGCCGAGGACGACGCGCAGCGCATCGGCATGCTGGTGAAGATCGCCGAGCTCTGGATGACCCAGAAGGGCAAGCCGGACCGCGCGGCGAAGGCCTACGAGAAGGTGCTCAGCATCGAGCCGAACCACCTGCTCGCGGCCCAGCGCCTCGTCCCGATCTACGCCTCCGCGAACAACTCGAAAGGCCTGGCGACCGCCATCGAGGTCAAGCTCGGGCACGTCGAGGACCCAGGCGAGCGGCTGGAGCTCCTCCGCGAGGTCGCGGCGCTCTACGAGGCGCGCCTGAAGGACGAGGCCAAGGCGTTCGAGCGATTCTTGGAGGCGTTCCGCATCGCCCCCGGCGACGAGACGAGCCAGGCCGACGCGGAGCGCGCGGCGAAGGCGACCGGTCGCTGGGACGACCTCATCGGCGCCTACGCGGCCGCCGTCGAAGAGGCGGACGCGGCGAGCGACGCCGACGGCGCGGCGGCGCTGCGACTACGCCTCGGTCGCATCCTGGTCGACGAGGTGGGGCGCGTCGACGACGCGCTCACGGCGTACCGCGCCGTGTACGACGCAGACTCGCAGAACCCCGCCGCGATCGAGGCGCTCGAGCGGCTCTACCGGCAGGCGAGCCGCTGGCACGAGCTGCTGGAGGTCTACTCGCGGAAGCGGGAGCTCGCCGACGACGCCGCCACGCGCAAGCAGATCCTGTTCGAGATCGCGACCCTGTACCGGGACGCCATCGGCGACGCGGCGCGCGCGATCGAGACGTACCAGGCGGTGCTGGAGGACGATCCGGCGGACGCGGCCGCGCTCGAGGCGCTCGACCGTCTCTACCTGCAGACCGAGAGCTGGGAGGCGTACGCGGAGGTCCTGCGGCGGCGCATCGATCTCGATGTCGACGATCGACAGCTCATCGACTTCAAGTTCCGGCTCGCTGGGACCCTCGCGACCCGCCTCGGGGACGAGCGCGGCGCGCTGGAGAACCACCGCGAGATCCTGTTCGTCGATCCGGACCACGAGGGCGCCCGCCTGGCGCTCGAAGGGTTCCTCGAGCACCCGGAGCTCCGAGCCGACGCGGCCACGATCTTGGAGAGCATCTACGAGGGGCGCGAGGACTGGGAGCGGCTCCTGGGCGCTCTCGAGATCCTCGTCGCCGCGGAGTCGGACCAGCAGCGCAGGGTGGCGCTCCTCCGTAAGGCCGCGTCGACGGCGGCCAACAACCTGCCGGACGTGAAGCGAGCGCTCGACGCTCAGGCGCGCGCGCTCGCCGAAGATCCCTCCCTGGTGGAGTCACGCCAGGAGCTCGAACAGCTCGCCGAGGCCGCGAACGCTTGGGACTCGCTCATCGGGATCTACGAGAAGGTCGCCTCGAGCGTGTCCGATCAGGCGCTCGCGCGTGACTACTGGCTGCGGCTCGCCGCGACCGAGGAGCGCCTCGGGCGCGTCGAGCAGGCGGCCCAGGGTTACGAGCGCGTCCTGTCGCTCGACCCGTCGGACGCCGACGCGCTCGCCGCGATGGAAGCGCTCTACGCGAGGACGGGCCACTGGGAGCAGCTGATCGGCGTCCACCGGCGCCGCATCGATCTGGCGGGTGACGGCGCCGAGCGCGAGGCGCTCTACGCGCAGATGGCGCAGGTGTACGAGGAGCGGCTCGGTAAGCCCGACGAGGCCATCGCGGCCTACCGCGAGGTGCTGGCGCTCGATCCCGCGAGCCAGGTCGCCCTCGCGGCGCTCGACGCGCTGTTCACCCGCCAGCGCGCCTGGGGGGAGCTCGCTGCCAACCTGGAGACCCAGCTCGAGCTCGCCCCGACGGACGAGGCTCAGCTCGCGTTGATGTTGCGGCTCGCGGCGCTCCGCGAGTCGCAGATGGGCGAGCTCGAGGCCGCGATCGAGGGCTACCGCCAGGTGCTCGACCGCGATCCCGCCAACGCCACGGCGCTGGCTGCGCTGGAGCGCCTGGGCGCGGCGCCCGAGAACGAGCTGTCCATCGCCGAGATCCTCGAGCCCCTCTACCGGCAGGCGGGGGACTACGCGAAGCTCATCGGCGTCCACGAGGTCCAGGTCCGGCGCGCGGAGGATCCGGCGCGCCGGGTCGAGCTGCTGCACCAGATCGCGGCGCTCTACGAGGACGCCGCCTCCGACCCGAGCGCGGCGTTCGACACCCTGGCGCGGGCCTTGGCCGTCGACCCGGCCCACGAGGAGACGCGGGAGGGACTCGACCGCCTGGCCCGCGCCACCGGCCGATCCCTCGACCACGCGAACGTGCTCGAGCGGCTCGCCGGTGAGCAGGGAGAGCCCGAGCTCGGGAGCCAGCTCTGCACGCTCGCGGCGCGCGTCCTGCAGAACGAGGTCGGCGACGTCGATCGCGCGATCGAGCTGTACCGGCGGGTGCTCCACATCGACCCGACCAACCTGGCGGCCGCGGAGTCGCTCGAGGCGCTCTTCCAGGCGACCGAGCGCTACGCCGACATGTCGCTCATCCTGCAGCGCAAGGCTCAGATCCTCGAGGATCTGGACGCTCAGAAGGGCGCCCTCTACCAGGCGGCGACGCTCGAGGAGGAGGTCCTCGACCGCAAGGAGAACGCGATCGGCGTCTACCTCCGCATCCTCGAGGTCGACTCCGAGGACCTGCGCAGCATCGACGCGCTCATCAGCCTGTACCTGGGCCTCGCCCGCTGGGAGGAGCTGCTCGGCGTGTACTCGCGCAAGGCAGATCTCGTCCTCGACCCCGAAGAGAAGAAGCTCATCTACTACCAGGTCGGCGCGGTGCACGAGCGGGAGCTCGGTGATGTCGCCCGCGCCATCGATACGTACCAGAAGGTGCTGGAGCTCGATCCGGACGATCTCACCGCGCTCGGTCGGCTGGATGTCCTCTACCAGCGAGCGAGCAACTGGCAGGAGCTGCTGGCCGTGCTCACCCACGAGGCGGAGCTCACGGGCGATCCCGCGGAGGCCGTCAGCTACCAGTACCGGATCGCCGAGCTCTGGGAGAAGCACCTCGGCGACGTGGAGCGCGCCGTCGAGCTCTACCGCGACATCCTGAATGTCCAGCCCGATCATGCGCCGACGCTGGCCGCGCTGGAGTCGATCCAGCGCGGGGCGGGGCGCGCGGCGCTGTCCGCGGCGTTCGTGCTCGAGCCCGTCTACGACGCGATGAGCGAGTGGCCGCGCCTGATCAGCGTCCTGGAGGTGCAGGTTCGTCACGGCGAAGATCCGTTCGCCAACGTCGAGCTTCTCCACCGGATCGCCCGTCTCTATGAGGAGGCCATCGGCGACGCGGGCGCGGCGTTCCAGACGTACGCGCGCGCCGTGGCGCTGGACAGCGCGAACGAGGAGTCGCTCGGGGCGCTCGAGCGGCTCGGGATGGCGATCGAGCGCTGGCCCGCGGTGGCCGAGCTGTACGACGCCGAGCTCGACAAGCTCTCCGAGCAGCCCGAGCGGCTCGTCGAGCTCGGGCTCCGGGTCGCCCAGATCTACGAGGTGCAGCTCGAGAGTGTGGACGCGGCCGTGGCCCGGTACCGTCGCGTGCTCGGGGCGGATCCGGAGAACCAAGGCGCCGTCCGCTCCCTGGATCGCCTGTTCAGCCAGTCGGAGCGCTGGGCCGAGCTCGCGGACGTCCTCGCTCGTGAGGCTGAGATCGGCCAGAGCCCGGACGAGATCCTCGAGTTCAAGTTCCGACTCGGGCAGGTGCGGCAGACCCGGCTGGGTCAGGTGCCGCAGGCCATCGAGGCCTACCGCGAGGTCATCGGCGCGGCGCCCGAGCACGAGCCGGCGCTCCAGGCGCTCGAGGGGCTGTTCGCGGCCGGCGTCGAGCAGATGACGATCGCCGAGATCCTCGAGCCGCTGTACCAGGCGACGTCGGAGTGGGAGAAGCTGATCCGGGTCCGCGAGGCGCAGCTGGCGCACACGGCGGAGCCGGAGGCGCGCATCGCGATGTACCATCGGATCGCCGAGGACGCGGAGGAGCGCCTCATGGATCCGGCGCTCGCGTTCGGCGTGCACGTGCGGGCCCTGAAGGAGAGCCCGGTCGACGAGCGCACCGGCGAGGAGATCGAGCGGCTCGCGGCGATGATCGACGGCGGGTGGGAGCAGCTCGGTAACGCCTACGCCGACGTGCTCGGGCTCGAGGGCGCCGACGCCTCGACGCAGGCCTCGATCGGCAAGCGGCTCGCGCGCGTGTTCGAGGTCGAGCTCGCCGACGTCGCGCGCGCCGAGGAGACGTACCGCTACGTGCTCGGCGTCGTGCCCGCGGAGCCGGAGGCGCTCGAGAACCTCGACCGCATCTACTCGAGCTTGGAGCAGTGGGCCGAGCTCGCCGGCATCCTCGAGCAGCGTGCGGCAGCAGCCGAGGACACGCGGGACAAGGTCGAGCTCTACGGCCGCGTGGGTCAGGTGTACGAGGAGTACCTCGGCCAGGTCGACTCGGCGATCCGCGCGTTCCGTCGCATCTTCGATCAGCTCGAGCCCGCGAACGAGCAGGCGATCCAGGCGCTCGGGCGGATCTACGAGCAGAAGCAGGCGTGGACGGAGCTCGCTCAGGTGTACTCCCGCGAGCTCGACAACGCGGCCGGTGACGTCCAGGAGGCCGAGATCCGCGCTCGTATGGCCCACCTCGCCGCGGACCGTCTGGGCGACGTCGCGGGCGCGGTCGAGGGCTGGAGGCGTGTGCTCGACCTGCGGGGCGAGGACGCCGAGGCGCTCGGCGCGCTGGCGGATCTCCACCAGCGGCAGGAGCTCTGGCCCGAGCTCGCGGAGGTCCTCGAGCGCCAGTTCGACATCGCGGAGTCCGACGAGGTCCGGGTCGGCATCCTCACCCGTCGCGCTCGCCTGTTCACTGAGCAGCTCGGCCGCGACGACGACGCCATGGACACGTGGCTGCGTGTCCTCGAGATCGACTACTCGAACGTGGTCGCGCTGCGTGCGATCGCCAAGGTGTGGCGCAAGCGGCGCGATGCGCAGGAGCTCGTCTCCGCCCTGCACGCCCTCATCGATCGCGCCGCCGCCCTCGTCGACGCGGCGGAGCTCACGAGCGTCTACCGCGAGCTCGGGAAGACCTACGGTGAGGTGCTCGATCAGTCCTTCGACGCCGCGGAGGCCTGGCGCCACCTCCTCGAGGTGGATCCGGGCGACCTCGAGGCGATGGACGCGCTCGAGCGCATCTACCGCGGCGAGGAGCGGTGGCCCGAGGTCGTCGGCATCAAGCTCCAGCGCGCAGAGGCGCTGCCGGAGCCCGCGGAGAAGATCCGCGAGCTGCTCGAGGTCACCGAGATCTGGCGCAAGGAGGCCAACGACTACGATCAGGCCACGCCGGCCTTCGAGCGTGTGCTGGCCGTCGATCCGACGCACCAGGTCGCGTTCGAGTCCCTCGAGCGCCTCCACACTGCGGCCGGGCGGTGGGAGCCGCTCGTCGAACTTTATCTGAACCGGCTGGAGACGCGCGAGACGGTCACCGAGAAGACGGACCTCTTGCGGCGCATCGCCAAGGTCTTCGAGGAGCAGCTCGGCGACAAGAACCAGGCGTTCGACGCCCTGGTCAACGCCTTCAGCGAAGATTTCGGCGACGACGAGAGCGTCCGCTTCCTCGAGCGGATGGCGGCGGCCACGGGCCGCTGGGGCGAGCTGATCAACACGGCGAACGCCTGGCTCCAGGAGCAGGAGGAGCCGACGGCCAAGATCCAGCTCTGCCTGCGGCTCGGCAAGTGGTACGGCGACGACCTCGGCCATCCCGAGTACGCGCAGCCCTACTACGCGCAGGTGATGCAGCTGGACCCGAGCAACGTCCAGGTCCTGCGGCAGATGGCGGCGATCCACCGCAAGGGAGCCAACTGGCAGAAGATGGGCGAGACCCTCACGGCGGCGCTCAACATCGCCGCCGCGAGCGAGGACCGGAAGGCCATCCTCTACGATCTCGGCGAACTGCTCGACCGCAACATGGGGCAGGTCGATCAGGGCCTGCCGTACTACAAGCAGTCCCTCGAGGTCGATCCGCACTACCTCCCGGCGCTGGAGGCCCTCGAGCGCATCTACGACGAGCGCGGCGCGCACCAGGACCTCGTCGGCATCCTCGCCGCGAAGGTGGAGGCCCTCACCGACTCCGAGGTCGTCGCGCAGACGAAGCTCCGGATGGGGGGGCTGCACGAGTCCGCGCTCGGCGACTTCGATCGCGCGGGGCGCATCTATCGCGAGGTGCTCGAGATCGACGGGACGAGCCCGTTCGCGCTCCGAGGCCTGGAGCGCGTCTACCAGGCGCTCCAGCGCTGGTCGGAGCTCATCGAGATCCTCGAGCGGCAGCTCGATGTGGTGGAGACGGAGCGCGAGCGCATCGAGGTCCTGCTCAAGCTGGCGGCGATCCACGAGGAGCACTTCCTCAAGGCCGATCTCGCGGCTCAGCGGCTGGAGCAGGCGCTCGAGATCGACCCGTCGGAGGAGCGCGCGTACCTCGCGCTCGAGCGCTGCTACCGGCGACTCAAGCAGTGGCTGGACCTCGTGAACACGTACGAGCGACACATCAGCGAGGCCGCAGACCACCCGACGAAGATCGAGCTCTACGGGCACATCGCCACGATCTTCGCCGACGAGGTGGGCGACGTGGATCGTTCGATCGACGCTTACCGGAACATCGTCGATCTGGATGAATCGAACATCGGCGCGCTCGACGCGCTGGCGAAGCTCTACGAGAAGCAGGGCGACGCCGCGCAGGCCATCGACGCGATGACCCGGGTCGCGGACCTGACGACGGACGGAACGCAGCGCGTCGAGATGTACTTCCGCATCGGCAAGGCGCTCGACGAGAAGCTCGGTGACCGCTCCGCGGCGCAGGAGCGGTTCGAGATGGCGCTGGACCTGGATCCCGCGCACCTCGCCTCGCTCGGCGCGCTGCGCACGATCGCCGTGGACGAGTCGGACTGGGATCGGGCTGCCCGGTACCTCGACCAGGAGCAGATCAACACCCAGGCGCCGCGCGCGCGCGCCAAGCTCCTCGTCGAGCTCGGGAAGCTGCGCGACGAGATGCTCGGGGAGCACGAGCTCGCCGTGCAGGCCTACGAGCTCGCGATTCAGTGCGACGCGGACTGCGAGGACGCCGCCCAGCCGCTCGTCGAGGACTACATCCGGGCGGAGCGGTGGACGGACGCCGAGCCGCTCGCGGAGATGCTGGTCAAGAAGTCGAAGGGGCGCGATCGCGCGGAGCAGCACGTCCTCAACAAGAACCTCGGCAAGGTCCACGCCGCGCTCGGGAACCACGATCGCGCGCTGAAGGCGTACCAGGCGGCGCACCAGCTCGATCTGACGGACCAGGAGACGATCCGTGGCGTCGCGAACGTAGCGTTTGAGCTGCGGGACTGGCCGACGGCGCTGACCAACTATCAGAAGGTCCTCACCTCGCTCGGCGAGGAGGACGTGAGCGATCGGGTCGACGTTTACTACCGACTGGGTTGCATCAAGCGCGAGCAGGGCCAGGCGAAGCAGGCGATCGGCAACTACGAGAAGGCGCTCGCGCTGGACGGCGAGCACCGCGCGACGCTCGAGGCGCTGGTTGGGGTCTATTCCAGCGCGAACGACTGGAAGCAGGTCGCGGCGTACAAGCGTCAGATCCTGGACAGCGTGTTCGATGGCGAGGAGCGCTACGCGATCCTGGTCGAGCTCGGCGAGATCTGGAGCAAGAAGGAGAAGGCGCCTGCGAAGGCCATCGAGGCGCTCGAGGAGGCGCGCGAGCTCAAGCCGCAGGATCACGTGCTCCTGCACCGCCTCCTCGAGCTCTACCAGGAGTCGAAGGACTGGCAGCGGGTCGTCGACACGATCCAGGCGATCGCCGATCTCGAGCAACGCCCCGAGATCAAGAGCCGGTACTTCTTCACGATGGCGCAGCTCTACCGGGACAAGATCGAGGACTTCGATCGGGCGGTCGAGCTGTTCAACGAGGCGTTGGATCTCAACCCGACGTACCTCGAGGCGTTCGAGCGCATCAACAAGGTGCTGACCGCGCAGAAGGCGTGGAAGCAGCTGGAGCGCGCGTATCGGAAGATGATCCACCGCATCGCGGGCAAGGGCAACGCGGACCTCGAGTACCAGCTCTGGCACCAACTCGGGCTCATCTATCGCGACCGACTCCAGAGCCCGGACCACGCCATCGAGGCGTTCAGCGCGGCGTCGAAGGTCAAGCCGGCAGAGACGCTCGAGTACCAGATCCTGAGCGAGATGTTCGAGCTCTCCGAGCGCTACGACGAAGCGATCGAGCAGCAGCGCATCCTGCTCGATCGGAACCCGCTCGACGTCGAGCCGTATCGAGGACTCTACCGCCTCTACCTACACAAGCGGGACTACCAGCACGCCTGGTGCCTGGCGGCGGCGATGTCGTTCCTCGGGAAGGCAGACGCGGAGACGGCGGCGTTCTTCGAGGACTACCGCCCGAAGGGGATCCTGCCGTTCAAGGAGCGCCTGGGCAACGAGCACTGGGCCAAGCTCCTCTCCCACCCGGATCAGAACCTGTACATCTCGAAGATCTTCGAGATGATCGCGCCGGCCGCGCTGCAGGCGAAGATCGCTCAGAGCAAGCCGCCCGTGCTGCCGAAGCAGGCGAAGCAGGACGCGGCGACGTCCACGGTGACGTTCGCGAAGACGTTCTTCTGGGCGGCCCAGGTGCTGGGGATCCCGGCGCCCGAGCTCTACGTGCGGAACGACGTCCCCGGCGCCATCGTCGCGGTGCCGGCCATCCCGCCTGCGTCGGTCGCCGGTCAGACGGTGCTCACCGGCTTCCGTCCCGAGGAGCTCACGTTCATCTGCGGCAAGCACCTCGCGGCGTACCGTGGCGAGCACTACATCAAGACGCTCTTCCCGACGCAGGCGGAGCTCACGATCATGCTCTTCGCGGGCGTGATGATCTCGGCGCCGAACACGCCGATGCCCGCGGACGCCGCGGCGCAGATCCGGGCCACGGCCCAAGAGCTCGCGAAGTACATGCAGCCTGTCCAGCTCGAGGGGCTGCGCATGGTGGTGAAGCGATTCATCGAGGAGGGCGCGAAGGCCAACATCAAGCGGTGGAGCCAGGCCGTCGAGCTCACCTCGACCCGCGCGGGGCTCCTCGTCTGTGGGGACCTGGACATCGCGAAGCGGATCGTCGGCGCCGAGCCGCAGCTCCCCGGCGATCTGTCCCCCGCCGAGAAGATGAAGGATCTCCTACAGTTCAGCGTCAGCGAGGAGTACGTGCAGCTCCGCCAGACGCTCGGGATCCGGGTCGCCGAGGAGGGCTGAGCGGAGGTCGCCCGGCGCCCGTGGCGAGCGCGCGGCGGGGCCGGGCGCGCGGCGGGCGCGGGCGTCACTTCCCAGGCGTGTCGAACACGATCCGGGCGCCAGCGCGGTACGTCCAGTGGATCGGCGAGCCGGACTCGCCGGCGGGCCGCGAGGTGAACGAGTCGGCGGACGCCTCCAACCACGGGCCGAACCCGAGCCCGGACCAAGCGTACCAGTCTCCGCCGACCGCGAGTCGCAGCCACTCGGGGCCGGAGTAGCTCAAGTCGCCGGCGGGGCTGTCGTAGGTCGCGGAGGTGAAGCCCACGCCCGCGAGCATCCACGGGTCGAAGCGCACGCCCTGCACCAGGTGGTAGCGGACGAAGGCGCCACCGGACATCGTGACGCCGGAGCACTCGCGGCACGCCTCGGCGGCGCCGTGCGACCCGTACGCCGCCCACAGCCCGAGCACGACGTTGCGGCTCACTCCGAGCCCGGCGTCGAGCGCCAGGGAGTAGCCGTCGCCCGCGCGCGTGGTCGCGGCGACGCCGTCGGCGAGGTCGCCGGACGGCGTCGTCCAGGCTGCGCCCAGGCCGAGGACGAGGTGCCCGCCCAGCAGATCGCGCGCGGGCGGCACGGGCTCCGGGAGCGGCTCGGTGGTCTCGGGCTCGTCGCTCTCCGGCGGCTTCGCCGTGCGCGGCTTACCCGCGGGCGCTTCGTCGGCCTCTTCGTCGTCCGGCTCGCCGCCCTCGCGCGCCTCTTGGGGGTCCGTGCCCTCCCCGGCGTCCTCCCCCCGAGCTGCGGGCGCCGCGAGCGAGGTCGCCGCAGACGACACGATCGAGAGAAGGAGGAGGCGAGCGGGGCGGATGCGCATGTGGGGCCGTCTACCACGACCCCGGCGCCGCCGCGGACTCCCGGACCGCCCCCCGGTTCGGCAACCGGGGCGGGGGCAGGCCGATGGTCGGGAGATGTCGACCCTGGACGTAGAGCGAACGCGCGAGGTGGTGGTGCCGGCCCGGCGTGGTCCGTGGTGTGTCGAGGTCGTGGGGGAGGGCGATCCGGTCCGCTTCGATCTCGGGGCCGGCGAGGTCCGGTCGCTCGGGAGCGGGCCGCGCGCCGACGTTCAGGTCCCCGACCCGACGGTGAGCGCAGTGCACTGCTGGGTTCGGTCCACGCCGAGCGGCGTCGAGGTGCGCGACGCAGGATCGCGCAACGGCGTCTACGTCGGCGAGGCGCGGGTCGATCGCGCGGTGCTGGGCGCCGGGGCGTCGGCGTTCGTGATCGGGCGCACGCCGGTCGTGGTCCGCGCCGGCTCCACCGCCGCGGAGCCTGCGCCCCGCGTGCCCGGGCTGGTCGGCGAGTCCGACGCGATCCGGCGCGTGGCGCACGAGGTCGCGCGCCACGCGCGCCACCGCGCCCCCGTGCTCATCCAGGGGGAGTCCGGGACGGGGAAGGACGTGGTCGCGAGGGCGCTGCACGATCTCGGGCGGCGCGGCGCGCCGTACGTGCCTCTCAACGTGGGCGCTCTCCCCGAGACCTTGGCGGACAGCGAGCTGTTCGGCCACCACCGCGGCGCGTTCACCGGCGCGGTGATGGCGCGCGCCGGCGTGTTCGAGCAGGCGCATCGCGGCACGCTCTTCCTCGACGAGATCGCGGACCTGCCGCTCGCGCTCCAGGCGCGGCTGCTGCGGGTCGTGGAGGACGGTGTCGTTCGGCCGCTCGGGGGGGCGCGGTCCGTGAGCGTGGACGTGCGGATCGTGTCGGCGACGTGGGCTCCGCTCGACCGTCGTGTGGACGAGGGCGCGTTCCGCGCCGATCTCTTTCACCGGCTGTCGACCGTCGTGATCCGGCTCCCACCGCTGCGCGAGCGCCGCTCCGACCTGCCGCTGTTGGCCGCCACGCTCCTCGCGCGACGGCGAGAAGAGCTCGGGCCGCGGCACCTCTCGCCGGACGCCGTCGAGGAGCTCGCGCGGCACTCGTGGCCTGGCAATGTGCGCGAGCTGGGCGCCGTACTCTACCGAGCCGCGCTGTCCGCTCCGGGAGTGTGCCTCGACGCGCTCCAGGTTCGCGCAGCGCTCGCGGTCGGCTGGGCGTCGTCGGCGCCGCGGGTCCCCGCCGACGCGCGACGCTTGCTCGAGCTCCACGGCGGCAACGTCAGCGCGGCGGCCCGCGCAGCGAACGTCCCGCGGAGCACGTTTCGCTCGTGGCTCGCCGCCTCGCGCGCGGGCGAGTGACCCGCGCCGCCCTCGCGCGCCTCAGAACGTCCCGACGACGCCCAGCCCCTGACCGCCGGGGACCAGGAACGGCACCACCGCGGCGCTCGGGGGCGGCGGTTCCTTCTCGGCCGTCACGAAGTAGAAGAGGACCGTGCCGCCTGCCGCGAGCCCGCCCACGACGAAGCTCACGATGGAGAACGTCTCCAAGGACTCGGCGGAGTCGACCGTGTCGCGGTATTTCGCGCACGCGGGGCGATAGTCCGTCTTTCCGGGAACGACGAGATCCGGGCACGGCCCGCTCACGCCGTCGGCCGCGGCCCGCGCGCGGATCTCCTCGGCGATGGAGTCGGAGTCCGAGTACTTCGACCCGGCCATCGCCGCGAACGTCACGCCCCCGATCACCCCGAGCGCCGTGAGGCCCGCGCCCGCCCACGCGACCGGAGTCTTCAACGCCCAGGGGACGAAGGGCTCACGCCCGCCGGTCGGCGCCGGATCGCTCGCCTCGACCGGGGGCTCCACCGGCGCGGGGTCGCCCGGCTCGGTGGGCTCGGGCGACTCGGGCGCGGGCGGCGGCGTCGCGGGCTTCGGCGGGGCCGCCGCCGGCGGTGGCGCCGTCTTGGCGGCGAAGGACAGCGTGACCGTCGCCTTCACTCCGGCGGCCGCGGTGACGCTCTCCTTGGCGACCTTGCCCGCACGTCGCGCCTCGACGGTGTGCGGGCCGGGGGCGAGGAAGATCGGCTGGGGAAGCGGGGTGGTGCCCTCTGGCTCACCGTCGACGAAGACCTCGGCGCCGGCCTCGAGGCCCTCCACGGAGATCTCGCCGACCTTCGCCCGGGCCGCCGCCAGGCCCTTCTCCGCCTCCTGGCGCTCCACCTCGGTCGCCGCCTTGTTCTCACGCAGGTACTGGGCGAAGTGCTTCGCGGCTGCGGCCTCGTGGCTCGACCGGAGCTCGCTCTGCGCGAGGTTGAGGAGGACGGCCGGGTGCTTCTTGAGTGCGTACGCCTGGAGGAACGCAGCTCGCGCTTTGTCGAACTGCTTCGCGTCGTAGTACGTGACGCCCTCCTGGAAGCGCTCCCGCGCCATCTCCGTCATCGCGTCGCCCTGGGACTGCGCCAGCGAGGACATCGTGAGGACGCCGACGAGCGCCCAGGCGGACCAGCGTGTTCGAATCATGCTCGTTCTCGGAGGGGAGCGAGGACTCCTCGCCCACCCGGGAGGATGGCACCATCGGCGCGCGGGTGAAACACCGCGCGGCCGCGCCCGTGCCTCAGAACGGCGTGTCTCGGACGATGGTGCCGGGCTTCGGCGCGGGCGGCTTCGCCGGGGGGGGCGGCACCTCGGGCTTCGGCGGCGCGGGGGCCGGCGGCGGCTCGGGGAACGCCGCCGTGGGCGGTTTCGCCGCGGGCGGCGGCGTCTTCTCGGCGGGGGGCGGGCTCGGCGGAGGCGGCGCGGCCGCGGGCGGCGGCGGCGGAGGAACGGCGGCCGCGACCGGAGGAGGCGGCTGGGCAGGCGCCGGCACGCGCGGCGGCGCGGTGGGGGCCGCCGGCTCGGCCGGCCGCGCGGGCGCGGAGGTCTGCACCGGGGCGGGCTCCGCGGTGGGGGCTGGCGCCACCGGGCGGCTCTCGGCTCGACGCGGCGGCTCGGCGGCCGCGGGCGTCGGCCGGGCGCTCGGGCCGGCAGGCGCACGCTCTTCGCCGCTGCCCGCTCCGCCTAGCGCCCACAGCGCGAGCGCCGCCGCCCCGACGACGGCCGCCGCGACGATGAGCTTGGTGTTGCCGCGCGGCGCGGCCGCCATCGTCGGCTCGGGGTCGATGTCGCGCGCGGGCTCAGCGCGCCGCGCCGGGGCGCGGGCTCGCCCGGCCTCGGCCGCCGTACCCGCGCTCGCCGCGCGCCGAGGCGCCTCCTCGCGCGTCGCCTCGCGTGCGTCGCCTCGGGGCGCCGGAGCTTCGCCTTGGGTGGACGCCGCCGCAGCCGCGCGAGGCGAGGAGGGCTCGCCGTGCTCCGGCTCGGCCGCGGGTGCCGGCGTGTCGACCGCGACGGGGATGTCGTCCTCGGCGCTCGTCGCGGCGGCCGCCTCCGCGCCTGCGCCGGTGTCCGCGGGCGCGGCCGTGGCCGCCGGCTCCGTGGTCGCGCTCGCCGGCGCGGGGGTCGTCGCGCGGCCCGCGCCCTCTGCCTTCGCCCCCGAGCTCGCTGCGGCGGCGGGAGGCGCGGCCTCCGTGGCGACCGGCGGCGCGGCGCTCGACCCCGTCGCCGTCACTCCGGCTTCGGCGAAGTCGTCCTCCTCCCAGCTCGGACGAAACTGCTCCGCGAGCCGGTCCGCGTCGTCCGCCGAAAGGTTCTTCTCGAGGGTTTCTGCGGCCATGACGACGCCCTTCTCCGCTTCCTAGCCGCGCTCCGCCCCACGCGCAACGCGCCAGCGCCGCGGGCGCGCGTGCCTCTCTCGGCGCGCTGGGATATGCGTCGGGTCGATGCGCCCAGCGCCGCTCGTCACGTGTCGCCTCGTGAGCGCCGTGGGCGTCTGCCTGGCCGCGTGCGGAGGCGAGGCCGCGCCGGGCGCCTCGGTGGCGGCCTCTGCCTCCGCGGCAGGCGTGGGTGACGAGCTCCCGTCGCGCGCCGAGGCGGTGGCGTCGGCCGACGCGATCGCGGTCGAAGCGGCGCGCGTCGGCGGAGCGGGCGGCGCTTCGTTGAGCCGCAGAGCCGCAGCGCTCCGGGCGCGCCTCTATCGCCGTGAGCGTCGCGACGTGGACGCGCGCGAGGCGATCGAGCTCGAGCGCGCCGCCGCCGAGGGGGCGCCGGCGTCACGGTGCGAGCCGATGCTCGCCGCCGCGCTGCTCGAGGGCGAGCTCGCGCGCGATCCGGCGGCGGCGTACCGGGCCGTGTCGGCCGCGCGCCTGGCCGCGAGCGCGGCCGATCCTTGCGCGCGGCGCGCGGCGATCGCCCTGTCGACGCTCGCGGCGTGGCGCCCCGCGGCCTCCGCGGCCGCGCCGCCGGGCGTCGTCGGTCTCGGTGGCGACGCGGCCGTCGCCGCCGCGTCGCCGTCCGGGGCCGCGGACGCGACCTCGCCAGCGGGGCCTCCGGTGCCGGCCGGGCCGTCCCGGCTGGGCGGCGTCGAGCGGTACGGTACGGAGGACGCAGCGCGGGTGGTCCTCGAGCTGTCGGCGCCAGCCCGCTACGAGACGGGGTTCCTCCCGGCGGCCGGCTCGCTCGGGCCCCGTCTCTACGTCGATCTCGTCGACACCAGCTACCGGGGGAAGGCAGAGCTCCCAGGCGCCGGGCTCGTGCAGCGCGTCCGGATCGGCAAGCAGCGGCAGGGGACGCGGGTCGTGCTCGATCTGGAGCGCGCGGGGGCTCGGCGCGTGTTCCACCTCCCCGAGCCGTTCCGCGTCGTCGTCGACGTGGCTCGCGACGCCGCCCGCGCGGTCGCGCCGGCGGCGTCGGCGCCGACCGAGCGGCTCGTCCGCAGGGTCGTGCTGGATCCCGGGCACGGCGGGCACGATCCGGGCGCGGTCGGCCCGGGCGGCCTCGAAGAGAAGGCGGTCGTCCTCGACGTAGCGCATCGCGCGGCCCCGCTGCTCGCTCGCGAGCTCGGGATCTCGACGCTCCTCACGAGGGACGGCGACGTCTTCGTGCCGCTGCCGGAGCGCACCGCGCGCGCCAACGCCTACCAGGCCGATCTCTTCGTCTCCATCCACTGCAACGCGAGCGAGGACGCGTCGGCGCGCGGCATCATGACCTTCGTGCTGTCGCCCACCGCCGACGCCGCGAGCCTCCACGTCGCCGCACGGGAGAACGCGGCGTCGCCCGCAGCCGCGGCCGAGCTCGGCGCCGCGTTCGGGGGCGGCATGGACGCCGGCGCGCTGGAGCTCAGCGTTCGGTTCGCCGAGCTCCTGCAGCGTGCCAGCGTAGCGTCGTTGCTGCCTGGGTACCCCGGCATCCCAGACGGCGGGGTCAAGCGCGCCGGGTTCTACGTCCTCGCGGGCGCCCACATGCCCGCGGTGCTCTTCGAGGCGCCCTTCATCTCGAACCCGGTGGACGAGACGCGCCTCGACTCCGCCGACTTCCGCCAGAAGCTCGCCGACGCGATCGTCAACGCGGTGAGGGCGTACCGCGAGCGTCGCTGAGCGCGGCGCGCGGGGGCTCAGGCGGGGCCAGCGCGCCGCGGCACGAAGCGCCCGTTCTCCAGCACGAAGCGCGTCGGATCGGCGCGATCGCAGAGGACGGCCCGCGAGCTCGGGTGCAACGGATCGCCCGGGAGCGCGAGCACGGCGTCCGCGCCGTCCAGCGCGAAGTGCGGGCAGACAGGGTCGAGAGGGTGGACGTGGGCGAGCGCGAGCACCTCGTCGAGGGTGCGCGCGCGCGCGAGGACGGTGAGGGTGTGGGACGTCGGCGGCGCGAGCATCACCTCACCGGCCTCCCATCGGGCGAGCACCGAGGCGGGGGTCGCCCAGAACGACTCCGTCGTCTCGTGGTCGTCGTGCTCGGCGTCCTGCCCCGCGGGCGCGATCAACACGTAGAAGCGCGTGTCGAAGCGCCGGTGCTCCGCCTCGGGCGTCACCCAGCGTGACAGCGTGGTCAGGCGCGCCGTGTCGAGGCGGAGGCCGCGCGCCGCGAGGGCGGCTGCCAGGCCCTGCGCCGATGGCTCGCGCGCCGACGCGCGGAGCGCGGCGACGGTGGCGGGGCTCGCGTCACCTCCCGCCACCACCGCGAGCCCCGCCTCCTCCAGCAGCTCGCGCAGCGCTGCCACCGCGAACGCGAGCGCCGCCGGCTCGGCGGGGGCTCGCGCTGCGAGGCCGGTCGAGGCCTGCGCCCACCCCGGATCCGTATCGGTGACGTCGACCTTGCCGCCCGGGAACACGATCGCGCCGCCCAAGAACCCGGAGCGATCATGGCGCCGGACACACAGCACCTCGAAGGACGCGTCCCCGCCCGGACGGCCCGTCCGCCCTGAGCCCGGGCCTCCCGGCGTCCCGTCCCCTGGGGCGGGGCGCCGTACGACCACGACGGTCGAGGCGTCGCGCGGCCGCACGATCTCGCGGTTCGGATCCAAGTCGAGCACGCCCCGAGCCTATCGCTCGGAGCGCGCCGGGTGCCAGCGGAGCGGCCACGAGTCCGGGCTCCGCGCCCCGGGGCTCGCGGCCCGGGGGGGGGCGCCGCGCCGGGCCGTCGCCGTCTCGCCCCGGCCCCCTCGCGACCTTCGCGACCCCGAGCGCCGGGCCCGTTGACGGGTCGAAGCGCCGTCCCTATCGTACAGGGCTCGCTTCGGGCCACTCGTCGCAGGCGGTCGAGATGACGAAAACCCAGCTGAAGAAGTTCAAGGAAATGCTGCTCGCCAGGCGCGAGGAGATCGTCAAGCGCGCGCAGCAGACGCTCGACGAAGACATGACCCTCGACGCGAACGATCTCCCCGACGAGATGGACCTCGCCTCCAGCGAGTACCTGCAGTCGTTCACCTTCCGCCTCCGCGGCCGCGAGAAGGTGTTCCTCGACAAGATCCAGAAGGCGCTGGAGAAGATCGACGAAGGCACGTTCGGCGTCTGCGACGAGTGTGGAGAGCCCATCTCGGCGAAGCGCCTCGAGGCCCGCCCGGAGACAACGCTCTGCATCCGCTGCAAAGAGGACCAGGAGCGAGTCGAGAAGGACTTCGGCTGAGTCCGCGCTGCGGCGCGCGGGCGGAGCCGGCGCCTCGCGCCGGTCGCCTCGCGGGGCCGGGGGTCAGGATCGTCGGCGGCGCGCCCCGGCGCGACTGGGCTTCGCCATGCCCAGCGCCGTCGCGAGGAAGCGCCCGGTGTGGCTCTCGGCTACGCCCGCGACCTCCTCCGGCGAGCCCGCCGCCACGATGCGGCCACCCCGCTCGCCGCCCTCCGGCCCGAGGTCGACCACCCAGTCCGCGCAAGCGACCAGATCCACGTTGTGCTCGATGAGCACCACCGTGTTGCCCGCGTCGCGCAGCGCGAAGAGCGCGTGGACGAGCAGCTCCACGTCCGAGAAGTGCAGCCCGGTCGTCGGCTCGTCCAACACGTAGAGCGTGCGGCCGGTGGCTCGCCGCGCCAGCTCCGTCGCGAGCTTCACCCGCTGCGCCTCGCCGCCGGAGAGCGTGGTCGCCGGCTGGCCGAGCTGCAGGTACCCGAGCCCGACTTGGCGGAGCGCGGCGAGGCGCTGGCGTACGCGGGGCACGGCCTCGAAGGTGTCGAACGCCTCGTCGACGGTCTGCTCCAAGGCGTCCGCGATCGAGGATCCGCGGTAGTGGACCTCGAGCGTCTCGCGGTTGTAGCGCTTGCCGCCGCACGCGTCGCAGGTGACGTACACGTCCGGGAGGAAGTGCATCTCCACGCGGAGCACGCCGTCCCCCTGGCACGCCTCGCAGCGCCCGCCCTTCACGTTGAAGGAGAAGCGCCCCGCCCGGTAGCCGCGCGCGCGCGCCTCTGGGACGCCCGCCCACAGCTCGCGCAGGTGCGTGAACACGCCCGTGTAGGTCGCCGGGTTCGATCTGGGCGTCCGCCCGATCGGCGCCTGGTCGATGCTGATCACCTTGTCGATGTGGGCCAGCCCCTCGATGGCGTCGCACGGGCCGACCCACTGCGACGCCCCGTAGAGCTGCGATCGCGCCGCGGCGAGGAGGGTGTCGACCACCAGGCTGCTCTTGCCGGAGCCGCTCACGCCCGTCACGGCGGTGATGAGCCCGACCGGGATCTCGAGCCGTACGTCCTGCAGGTTGTGCGCGCGCGCGCCGACGACCGTGAGACGCGACGGCCCGGGCGCCGCACGCCGCTGGGGCACCGGGAGTCGCCTCGCCCCCGAGAGCCACGGCCCGGTGACGGAGCTCGGGTTCTCCATGAGCGCGGCGGGTGTCCCCTCTGCCACGATGGTGCCCCCCAAGCGCCCCGCGCCGGGGCCCAGGTCGAGCACCCAGTCTGCCGAGAGGATGGCGTCGCGGTCGTGCTCGACCACCAGCACGCTGTTGCCTTTGTCCACCAGGCGGCGGAGCGCCGCGAGGAGTCGCTCGTTGTCGCGCGCGTGCAGCCCCACGCTCGGCTCGTCCAGCACGTAGAGGACGCCCATCAACGAGGCGCCGATCTGCGTGGCGAGGCGGATGCGCTGCCCCTCGCCGCCGGAGAGGGTGGCCGTCGGCCGATCGAGCGAGAGGTAGTCGAGCCCCACGTCGATCAGGAAGCCGAGGCGCTCCGTCACAGCGCGGAGCAGCGGCTGCGCGACGGTCGCTTCGCGCGGGCCGAGCGCCCCGCTCGCCCCGAGCTCGATCAGCGCCGCGGCGAGCTTGCGCAGCGGCAGCGTCGAGAGCTCCGAGAGGTCGTGCCCGCCGAGCTTCACCGCGAGGGCCTCCGGCCGGAGCCGCTTGCCGCCGCAGGCGTCGCACACGCTGGAGGTGACGAAGCGGCCGAGATCCTCGGGACCGATCGCGCCGTCGTCGAGCTCGTCGTCGCCGTCCTCGAAGCCCTGCTCGAGCAGCCTCGTGAGGCGCGGTACCACGCCCTCCCAAGCGCCGTCCTTTCGCTTGCCCCGAGCGCGTCCATGGAGGATCGCCTCGCGATCGGACTCCGTCAGGTCGCGCCAGGGTCGATCGGGATCGACGCCGAGCGTGCCCACCACTCGCGCCACATCCGTCGCCAGGGCCACCGATCCGCGCCGCCCGAAGGCGAGCACCGCGCCCTCGCGCAGGCTCCGCCCCGGATCCCCGACGGCGCGCTCCGGGTCCACCGTGGACCTCACCCCGAGGCCGTCGCACGACGGGCACGCTCCGTGCGGGCTGTTGAACGAGAACAGCCTCGGCTCGAGCGGCGGCAGCACGATCCCGTACTCCCAGCTCACGAGCTTCTCGCTCATCACGACCGGCTCGGTGCCGTCGAGGGCGTCGAGCAACAGCGTACCGTCGCCGAGCCGGAGGGCGAGCTCGACGGAGTCGGTGATCCGCCCCTTGGCGCCCGCGCGGACGACGACTCGGTCCACCACCACGTCGAGGTCGTGGGGGCGGGCGCGATCGACCTCCAAGCCGTCGCCCAGGTCGACCTGGACGCCGTCGATGCGTGCGCGGACGAAGCCGTCGCGTCGAAGGCGCTCGAGCTCCTCGGCGAGGGCGCCCTTCTTGCCCCGGAGGATCGGCGCGAGGATCGCGATCTTCGCGCCGTCGCCCCGGTCGGCCACCGCGTCCACGATCTCTTGCACGGTGTAGGCGCGGAGCACCTTGCCCGACCGCGGGCAGTGCGGCACCCCCACTCGGGCGAAGAGGAGGCGCAGGTAGTCTGCGATCTCGGTGACCGTGCCGACCGTCGACCGGGGGCTCTTCCCCAGGGCGCGCTGCTCGATCGCGATCGCGGGGCTCAGGCCCTCGATCGACTCGACCTTCGGCTTGGGGAGCTGGTCGAGGAACTGCCGCGCGTAGGCGGACAGCGACTCCACGTACCGCCGCTGCCCCTCCGCGTAGATCGTGTCGAACGCGAGCGACGACTTCCCGGAGCCACTCGGGCCGGTGAGGACCACGAGCTGGTTGCGGGGCAGCTCGCAGCTCACGCTCTTCAGGTTGTGCTGCGCCGCACCGCGCACCACGAGGCGTTGCATGGCGGGGAGCCCCACTCCCTAGCACGAGGCGACCGCCATCGGGAGCGTCGGCCGAGCGCCCCCGCGAATTCCCTGGCGGTTCCGGTGTTGCCGTGCGCCCCCGCTTCGACTACCGTTCGCCGCGTGAACGTCCCCGACCGGGCGCCCCGCCTCGACTCTCGCCGGAGCAGCGCGTCGTGCGCGCGCCGAGGTGGCCGGCGGGCACGGAGCGCGCGCGCCGGGGCGAGGCGTGTCCGGGCGGCGAGCCGTGTCCGGGCGGCGAGCCGTGTCGGGGCCCATAGCTCAATCGGTCAGAGCTCCCGGCTCATAACCGGGCCGGTCCTGGTTCGAATCCAGGTGGGCCTACGGGTGCAGATCGCGTGACGATTCGAGATCAGATCGGGGCGCTCGAGCGTCTCGCCGCGGTGGACGCCAGCCTCTCCGAGCTCGGGACCGAGCTGGCCGTCGGCCGCGAGGCGCTGGCGGGCAAGCGTGAGCAGCTCGCGGGGTTGACGGACAAAGTTGCGCAACACCAGCGGAGCCTGGAGGAGATGGAGCGCCTGCGCGC
Source organism: Polyangiaceae bacterium (assembly GCA_020846005.1). Classification (GTDB taxonomy): domain Bacteria; phylum Myxococcota_A; class Polyangia; order Polyangiales; family Polyangiaceae; genus JADLEQ01. Next base: position 43,992 of record JADLEQ010000040.1, on the reverse strand, counting down.
GGAGTTCATGCAGGACATCCGGCAGATGAGCCACCAGATCGAGCGCTCCCGGGAGAAGCTCGGGCGCTGCCGGTCGGAGCGCGAGGCGAACGCGGTGCAGCGCGAGCTCGAGGAGCTCCGCAAGCTCTACCGGGACCGGGAGACGGAGGTCGAGAAGCTGGTCGGCCTGGCGGAGCAGGCGCGCGCGGAGATGGATCGCGTCGCGCTCGAGCAGTCGGCGGTGGAGTCCGAGCTCGGCGCCAGCGAGGGCGCGTCGACGAACCGCATCGCCGAGCTGGAGCAGGCGGTCGAGCAGGCGGAGGCGAAGCGCAAGGAGGCGATCACCGCCGTGCCGGTGGTGCTGTTCCGCCGCTACGAGCTCATCCGCAAACGCCGCGGCACGGCGCTCGCTCACACGACGGACGGCAAGTGCAGCGCGTGCAACATCGTGCTGCCGCCCATGGCGTTCCACCAACTCCGTCGGGGAACCGAGCTCAGCCAATGCCCGAGCTGCCAGCGCATCCTGTACTTCAAGGAGCCGGCGCCGGAGAGCGCGGAGCCGCCGGCGGACAGCCCCGCGAGCCCGCCGTGAGCCTGCGCGGGCGGATCGGGCCGCGGGCGCGCGAGCGCCGGGGAGCCGCGCTCCGATGAAGGCGTGTCCGTCTTGCGGTCGCCTGTACCCCGACGATGCCGGGTTCTGCCCCGTCGACGGCGCCCAGCTCCAGAGCGCGACCCAGGTCCCGATCGCGCCGGACGATCAGGACGCGCGCGTCGGTCAGGTGCTGTGCTCGCGGTACCAGGTGCGCCGGGTGGTCGCAGATGGCGGCATGGGGCGCGTGTACGAGGCGCTCGACCTCTACGAGCGGCGAAACGTCGCGCTCAAGGTCCTGCATCCGGACGTGGCGCGGGACGAGGTCGCCGTCGAGCGCTTCCGTCGCGAGTTCGAGGTGAGCAAGATGCTCCCCCACGCGCACATCGTCGAGGTGCTGGACTTCCAGCCCTCGGACGGCACGTTCGTGCTGGTGATGGAGTTCCTCTACGGCGAAGAACTCCGCGCCATGCTGAAGCGCGAGAGCGTGATGGTCCCTGCGCGGATCGTCCGCATGCTGAGCCAGATCGCGCTCGGGCTCGACGAGGCGCACGAGCGGAAGCTCGTCCACCGTGATCTCAAGCCCGACAACGTCTTCCTCTGTCAGACGAACGACGGCGACATCGTGAAGCTCCTCGACTTTGGCTCCGTCAAGGACAAGAAGGAGACCGCGAAGAAGCTCACGGTGCTCGGCACCACGATCGGCTCGCCCTACTACATGGCGCCCGAGCAGGCGCAGGGCCTGGAGACCCTCGATCACCGCGCGGACGTGTGGGCGATGGCCGCGATCGCCTACGAGTGCGTGACCGGCACGGTGCCGTTCAAGGGCGCGAACGGCCCGAGCATCCTGCTCGAGATCCTGACCAAGGAGCCGGTGGCGCCGAGCAAGGCCTCGGCGGCGTTGCGACACCCGGCGCCGCCCGGCCTCGATCGGGTGATGGCGCATGCGTTCAAGAAGGCGCCGGGGATGCGGATCGGCTCCGTCGGCGCGCTGGCCGATGTCTTCGGCCAAGCCTACGGACTCACCGGCGATCATCGCGCCTGGGCCGTGGCCCCCGAGGCGGCGCTCGGGCAGGCGATCGACGCGCGCCTCCCTGCGCTGATGACGGCGCAGCCCGAGGCCCCACGCGCGGACGTGGCCGACTCCTTCTTCGGCGAGATGGACGCGCTCGACGGCTTCGCGGGCGCGCCGCCCGGCGCGGCGCCGCCGCCGGCGGCGGGCCAGCAGGCGTGGCACGGCGCGCCTGCCGCGCCGGTCCCGTCCGGCGCCGTCGAGCCGTTCGGCGCTGGCATCCCCGCCAACAGCAACAAGGGGCTGCTGATCCTCGTCGCCGTCGGGGTCGGGGCACTGGTGCTCGGGGCCGTCGTGCTCATCCTCTTCCTGCTCTGAGTCCCCGGCCGCGCGCCACCCGGGGCGGCGCCTCGGCGCCGCTCGTCACCTCCTCGGGGCTGCACTACAGTCGCCGCATGCACCCGCACCGACGATGGTTCGGCCTCGCCGCGTCAATCGTGGCAGCCGCCTGCAGCAAGGAAGCGCCTCCCGCGGCCGAGACCCCTCGCACGGCTGCGGAGCCGCCCCGCACCACCGCCGCGTCGGAGGCCCCCGCGCCGGCCTCGGCGCAGCCGCCCGCGAGCCCGCCGGCGGCGCGTATGAGCGAGGCGAGCTTCGACCTCGTCATCGCTCCCGTGGGCGAGATCGCCGCAGGCAAGCCCGCGAAGCTTGAGATCGTGCTCGACGCCAAGGGCGAATACAAAGTCAACGACGAGTACCCGCACAAGTTCCAGGCGGACGAGACCCCGGGCGTGACCTTCGCGCAGAACCCGGTGAAGCGCGACGCCGCGAAGCTCGAGACGAAGAAGCTCACGCTGCCCATCGTGTTCACGGCGGCGGAGGCGGGGCGGCGAAAGATCACCGGCAAGCTCTCGTTCTCGGTCTGCACGCCGGAGCGCTGCCTGCTCGAGAAGCGCGATCTCGCGCTGGAGATCGACGTGAAGTGACCGCGCACGCCCTCCTCGACCGGCTCCGCGCCATCGCCGAGGGCGTCCAGCACAAGTTCACCGAGGACCGGCGGGTGCTCGCCTACGGCGAGTACCTGGAGCTGGTCGCCGCGCACCCGCACCGGCATTCGCGCGGCGCGGCGCGCTACGTGCGGGACCTGTTCGAGCACTACGGTCGCGCGGAGGTCGAGCGGCCGTGGGGACGGAGCACCCGACACCTGCTCTTCGACCTGCCCTTCCTGCCGCCCGAGGAGGCGCGGCGTGAGGCGCTGGTCGCCCAGGAGGAGATCCAGGAGGAGATCGGCCGGTGTCTCGAGAATTTCGTCCGCGAGGGGCGGATCAACCGCGTCGTGCTCCTCCACGGCCCGAACGGCTCGGCCAAGAGCACGGTCGCCGCGTGCATCTTCCGGGCGCTCGAGCACTACTCGACGCTCGACGACGGCGCGCTCTACCGCTTCCACTGGGTGTTCCCCAACACGACCCAGCTCCGCGGCGCGATCGGGTTCGGCGAGCGCCGGGAGGGGCGCTCCGCTGGCAGCTACGCGCACCTGCCGGACGACCAGCTCGACGCCCGGCTCCACATGGAGGTGCGGGATCACCCGCTCTTCCTCCTGCCGGCCGCCGAGCGCGCCGAGTGGCTCCGCGCTGCCTGTGAGGCGGTGGGGAGCCGCGAGCCGCTCGGCCGCTTCGTCCTGAAGGGGGAGCTCTCGCACAAGAACCGGCAGATCTTCGACGCGCTCCTCGCCAGCTACGACGGCGACCTCGCGCGCGTCCTCGACCACGTGCAGGTGGAGCGCTGGTTCGTGTCGCGGCGATATCGTCGGGGCGCGGTGACGCTCGGCCCCGAGCTGAGCGTGGACGCCGGCGAGCGGCAGGTGACGCAAGACCGGTCGCTCGGCGCGCTGCCGGCCTCGCTGCAGTCGCTCGCGCTGTTCGAGGCGCATGGCGAGCTGGTGGACGCGATGGGTGGCGTGCTCGAGTTCTCCGACCTGCTGAAGCGACCCATCGACGCCTTCAAGTACCTGCAGATCACCGCGGAGACGGGCGAGGTGAGCCTGCGGTCGCAGAACCTGCCGGTGGACGCGGTGATGCTGGCGAGCGCGAACGAGGTCCACCTCGCGGCGCTCCGCGAGCACCCCGAGTTCGACAGCTTCCGCGGGCGGCTGGAGCTGGTCCGGGCGCCGTACCTCCTCCGGCACCCGGACGAGGAGGCCATCTACGCCGGGCAGATCGCGTCCCAGGTCGGCGGCCGGGTCGCCCCGCACGCGACGCGCGTCGCGGCCCTGTTCGCCGTGCTGACCCGCCTGCGCCGCCCGCGGCCCGAGCGGTTCGAGGGGCGGACGATGCAGCTCGTCCGCGAGCTCACGCCGATGGAGAAGCTCGACCTCTACGCCGACGGCACGCCGCCGGCGCGTCTCGACGAAGAGGCGCGCAAGCTGCTGAGGTCGGCGGTCCCGGCGCTGCGTCGAGACGGCGCGGACCAGGACCCGTACGAGGGCTCGGTAGGAGCGAGCCCGCGGGAGCTGAGGACGGTGCTGCTCGACGCCGCCCAGAGCGCGCGTTTCTCGGCGCTCTCTCCGCTCGCCGTGCTGGAGGCGCTCGACGACCTCTGCGAGCGGCGCACCGAGTACGGCTGGCTGGCCGAGGGGGCCGAGCCGGGTGGATGGTACGACCACGCGTACTTCCGCCGGGCGCTGCGCGAGCGGCTGGAGGACGATCTCGAGCGCGAGCTGCGGAGCGCCAGCGGGCTCGTCGACGAAGCGCGCCACCTCGAGCTCTTCGAGCGCTACGTGCTGCACGTCAGCTACTGGGTGAAGGGAGAGAAGCTCCGCAACCCGCTCACCGGCCAGCTCGATGATCCCGACGCCACGCTGATGCGTGACATCGAGGCGCTCCTCGGGACGCCGGACGGCGCGGAGGCGCTGCGCCACTCGCTGATCGGGCGGGTCGCCGCGTGGGCGATCGATCGGCCGGGCGAGCCGATCGACAACCGGCGGATCTTCGCGACGCAGATCGAGGCGCTGCGAGGCGCGCTGTACCGGGAGCAGCGCGGGGCGCTCGCGCGCATGTGTCGGGCTGCCGTCGTCCTCGTCCGTGAGGGCGGTGTCGGGCTCGACGAAGACCAGCGGCGCGGCGCGCGGCGGTTGCTCGACGCGCTCTGCGCGCGGTTCGGCTACGACGAACCCTCCGCGGTCGACGCTGCGGTCGTGCTCGTCCGCGGGCGCTTCGCGGATCTGCTCGGATGACGGCCGCCCCCGGCGGCGCGCGGCCGGCGGAGCGTCCATGAGCGCGGCGGCCCCCGCCGAGGCGCCGGCCGCCCGGCCGCTCGGCTCGGGATCCTTGCTCGCGCTCGGGCTGAACGGCATCGTCGGGGTCGGGATCTTCTTCGTCCCGGCCGGGGTCGCCGGGCTGGTGCCGGGCCGCGCCGGTGCGCTCGCGTACCTCGGCGCCGCGGCGTGCCTCGTCCCCGTGGCCGTCGCCGTGGCGCTCCTCGGGCGCCGGTTCGACGAAGACGGCGGCCCCTACGTTTGGGCGCGGGCGGCGTTCGGGCCGCGGATCGCGTTCGCCTTCGGGTGGCTCACCTGGGTGAGCGCGCTGTTCAGCACCACCGCCGTCGTGACGGGGCTCGCGACGCACCTAGGGCCGTCCCTGGGCTTCGAGAGCGGCGGCGCGCGCCTCGCGTTCGGCGCGGCCTGCGTGACGGCGCTCGCGCTCACCGTAGCGGCCGGGCTCCGCCCGAGCGCGATCGTGTGGTCCACGGTCACGTGGATCAAGCTGGCGCCGCTCGGCGCGCTGCTGGCGGTCGGGGCGGCAGCGGGCGCCGACCGGGGCGCCGTAGCGGCGCCGGCCGCCGTCGAGCTCGTGCGACTGCCGCGGGCGATGCTGCTCGTCACCTTCGCGCTGCAGGGGTTCGAGATCGTGCCCGTCCCGGCGCGCCACGCGCGGGCCGGCGCCCGCTCGATCCCGCTGGCGACGCTCGGGTCGCTGGGGATCGCGGTCGCGCTCTACGTCGGGCTCCATCTCGTGTGCGTGGATCACGTCCCCGCGCTCGCCGCGAGCGGCGCCCCGCTCGCGGCCGCCGCCCATGAGGTCGGCGGCGCGTGGCTCGGCGCGGTGGTGCGTGTCGGCACCAACCTCTCCGCCCTCGGCATCGCGCTCGGGATGGTCGCGATGACGCCCCGGTATCTCGCGGCGCTCGGGGGCCCGCAGGGCCTCGGGGAGTGGGCGAGCCGCGAGCGGCGCGGCGTCCCCGTCGGCGCGGTGGCGGTCACGGCAGCGATCGTCATCGGCCTGTCGTTCGCCGGGAGCTTGAGCGAGCTGTTCGCGCTGTCGAGCGTGGCGGTCGTCGCACAGTACGCGGTGACGCTGGCGGCGCTCGCGGCCCTGGGCGCGCGGCGCGCGCTGGGGCTCGGTCCGGCGCACCTCGCGGTGGCCGCGCTCGGCGTCGCCGCGCTCCTGCTGCTCGTCAGCGCGGCGTCGAGCCGTGAGGCGCTGGTCGCCGGTGGGGTGGTGGTCGTCGGCTGGGTGGCTCGCACGGCGGCGCGACGCGCCAGCGCCGGCCGCTAGCGCAGCGGGACGCCCTCGCCGTCGACGGCGACCCGCGCGATGGACCGCCCGAGGAGGTTCGTCACGTAGAGCCAGCGCTTGCCGTACTCCCCGGTGCCCAACGCGCCGTTGGCCGGCACCTGGAGCAGCGACGACGGCGCGAGCGTGCGGGCCGTGCCGTCCGGCGCGACGCGCAGCACGCCGTCCCCGCTCGTCACGAGCACGAGGTCGCCTCCGCGCAGCGCGACGAGTCCATCGACGCTCTTGAACCCAGTGACGTGGGCGCGCGGCTCCCCGAGGGCGCCGCCGTCGTAGCTCGCCGCGTACACCGTCTCGGTGCTCCAGGAGGCGATGTAGAGGGTCTTGCCGTCTTCGGAGAAGGCGAGCCCGTTCGGGTAGTCGACGGTGGTCACCGCTGCGCGCGGCGACGAGCCGTCGGACTCGGCGACGTACACGCGGTCGCCTCCGGAGTCGCTGAAGACGAGGCGCCCGTCGGGCGCGACGACTACGAAGTTGGTGAGCGCGAGCGGCTCCGTCGCCCCGCGGACCAGCACGCTCCGTTCGCCGGCCGCGGAGACCGACCAGATCACGCCCTCTCCGGTGTCCTCGCTCTTGCCGCAGACCAGCACCTTGCCGCCCGGGCCCGGGCTCACCCCGACCGGGGAGGGGATCTCGACGAACTCCTCGACGGTGCCGTCCGTCTGTACGCGGACGAGCCCGCGCCCGGTCAGCGCGGCGTAGAGCACGTCCCCGGCGAACGCGATCCCTTCACTCCCGCCGGTCAGCTCGGCGAAGGTCTCGAGCGTCCCCTCGGGAGGTCCGACCTCCGGCGCGGGCGTCCCGCGCTCCGACGAGCACGCCGCGGCGAGGAGCGTCAGCGCGGCGGCGAGGAGCGGGGGGTAGGGGAGGCGGCTGGGCACGGGGGACGCACCCCAGCACGGCGCGCGGCGGCGCGCCAGGGGCACGGCGCGCGTCCGCCACGGACGGCCGCGGCGCCCTGCGCGAATTGGAGGCGGCGCGTCCCGGCGGTAGCCTCCGGCCGTGCAGCCGACGGCCTCGAGCTTCGAACTCCGTCACGACGAGCCGCTCCGCGGCAGCGCCGATCTCGACGCGATGCGCGCCGCGATCCCGCTCGCGTACACGGTGAAGGGGATGTTCCTCTCGCCGCTCGCCCATCAGCTCGGCCGCGACGGCTGGGCGCGCGTGGCCGGGCAGCTCGTCGACCCGCCGCGTGGCGGCCGATACCTTGCGTTCAAGGACTACTCGCAGCGCGACCACCTCGCGCTCGCCTGGGAGCTCGCCCGGACGCGCCACCCCGGAGCCGGCGCCCGCCAAGGGCTCCGCCTGGTCGCCCGCCAGGACTTCCTGATCTTCGGCGAGACGGTGATCGGGCGCGTGATGCTCGCGATCGTGGGGGATCCGATCTCCGCCCTGACCCAGATGCCCGCGGCCTACGATCGCGTGGTCACCGGTCAGAAGATGACGGCGGCGCGCACGGGGCCGTCCTCCGCGCGGATCGAGGTGATCGGGGAAGACGACGGCTGGGAGTACAACCTGGGTCAGGTCGAGGGCGTCGTCATGCACTACGGCCGCGGTTCGCTCTGCCGCGTGGAGGTCGCGAAGGGGCGCTACGCCATCGAGGCGCGCGTCCTCTGAGCCGCGCCGCGCACGCCCAGCTCCGGCCGCTCCCGCGCCGGGCGCCGTGCTAGCCGGTGGGCATGTGGATCGACACGCACTGCCACCTCGACGCGCGCAGCGTCGGTGAGACGACCGCCGACGCGCTCCTGCTTCGGGCGCGCTCGGCTGGGGTCGGCGCGGTCGTCGCCATCGGCGTGAGCGGGCTCCAGGCCACTCGAGAGACGCTCTCCCTCGCGCGGGATCGTGAGGACGTGGTCGCGACGGTGGGCCTGCACCCGCACGACGCCGGCACGTGGACGGACGACCTCGAGCGAGAGCTCGTCGCCCTCGCGACGGCGCCGAGCGTCGTCGCCGTCGGGGAGATCGGGCTCGACCATCACTACGACCACGCGCCGCGCCCCGTGCAGCGCGAGGTGTTCCGGCGGTTCGTCGCGGTGGCCCGCGCCGTGCGCAAGCCCATCGTGGTTCATACCCGCGAGGCCCCCGAGGAGACGCTCGAGGTGCTCCAGCAAGAGCGCGCGGCGGACGTGGGGGGCGTCATCCATTGCTTCAGCGAGGATCTGGCGTTCGCGAGGCGCGCGCTGGATCTGGGGTTCGATCTGTCGTTCTCCGGGGTCGTCACCTTCAAGGGGGCGCGGTCCGTGCAGGAGGTCGCGGCGTGGGCGCCGGAGGACCGCCTCCTCGTCGAGACCGACTCCCCCTACCTCGCGCCGGTGCCGCTCCGTGGGCGGCGCTGCGAGCCCGCCTACGTCGTCCACACCGGCAGGCGCGTGGCAGAGCTCCGCGGGGTCGACCCTGCCCGCATCGAGGCGGCCACCACGGAGAACGCCTGCCGGCGGTTCGGCCCTCCGCTGGCCGCGATCGTCGCGCGGTGTCAGACTCCCGGATCATGAGAGCACGCAGGTGGGCGACGCCGGGAGCGCTGCTCCTGTCGGTGGCGCTCCACGCCGTCGCGCTCGGGATCGGGGGGTGGGCGGTGGTACGGTCGCTCGACGCGCGGAGCCTCGAGGCTTCCGCGCCGCTCGCGGTCGAGGTGACCTACGGCGGCGGGCTCGACCTGCCGGGCATGGCGCTGGGGGGCGCTGCGAGCCGCCCCGATCCGCTCGCGCCGCGCCCCGAGCCGCGCGCGCCGGGCGGCGGCGAGCATGAGCCAGCGCCGGAGCTCGATCGTGGCGGGCGGGGCGGGGACGAGCGGGGCGAACGAGCGATGAACCTCGCCTCCAGCGTCGACGGCCTCACGCTGGACCGCGATCCGATGAACCGCCTGGACCGCAGCCAGGTGCAGCGGCTCGACACGAGCGCCGAACGGCGGAGCCCCGACGACCGGCGCGCGACGCCCACGCCCATGGAGCTCTCATTCCTCGCGACGGGGGACGGCGCGACGCGCGAGCGGCGCCCGTTCGCCCCGCGTGACCCGTCGTCCGGCGTCGAGGTCGCGGGCGAGGCGGCTTCCGTGGGGGGGCAGGTGGGCGGCGCCCTGGTCGAGGACGGCGTCGGACCCGAGCCGCCGCCTGGGAGCGAGCGGACCGGCGCGGATCGGGACCAGCCTGGGCTCGGCGTCACGGGCGCAGCCTCGGGCCCCGACTTCCGGAGGAGCGCGCGGGTGATGCTCGCGCGCCCGTTGGTCGCGGCCGGGCGCGCGGCGGTGCCCGCCGAGCGCAAGGGGCGCGCCCAGGATCGCCAGGACAGCTCGCAGGAGGTCGCCGGTGCCGTCGCGGCGCTCCTCCACGCGAGCGCGCTCGGAGGCCGCGGCGGGGACGGCCGTGGTGGCGCTCGTGGCGCTGGCGCCGGCCAGGCAGGGGAGACCGGGGAGGGTTCTCGATCCAGCGCGAACGGGCTCGGGGCCGGGCCGCGCCGCGGCAGCGCCGACGACGCTCGCTACACCGACTGGTTCCGCCGCATCCGCGCGGCGGTCCTCGCGCACTGGGGCGACGACATGCCGCGCGAGGACGCCCTGGCGGGGCGCGGCGCGCTCGCCATCGTCGGCTTCACCGTGCACCCCGACGGCCGGGTGTCTGGGATCTCGGTCGTACGGGCGAGCGGGATCCCTGCGTTCGACCGCGGCGCCATGGCGGCCATCGCCCGGGCCGCCCCGCTCGCCGCCGTCCCGCGCGCGCTGGGCCGCGGGCCCGTCCGCCTCCACTTCGAGTTCGACGCGCCGAACCCGGTCATCGCGCGATGAGCAAGCTCGGGAGCTGGTAGCGAGGGCCGGACTTGAACCGGCGACACCGCGCTTATGAAGCGCGTGCTCTAACCGACTGAGCTACCTCGCCAGGCGGGCGAACCATTCTCTCCGGCGCGCGCGGTGTCAAGCCGCGCGACGGCGCCGGGGGCGCCTCCGGAGCACCAACCCGAGCGCGAGCGGCAGGAGCGCCCACGCGGGCGCCGATGGCCGGTGCGCCACGCGGCAGTCGCAGCCGCCGCCGGAGGGCTTCGCTGCCCCGTTGACCGAGCCGCCACCGTCCGTGCCTGCGTCCGGCACCTCGGGCGCGATGCAGCGCCCCTCGCCGTCCAACTGGAGCGGCCCCGCGCTGCCGAGCAGCTTGCCCTGGTCGAGCTTCACGCTGTGGTCCCCGCTGTTCCGGTTGTCGTGGTGGAAGCTCTCCCAGGCGATGACGCCGTCCGACTTGCCCGGGGTGTGCCAGGCGTACAGCCACCCATTGCGCGTCCCGGCGACGACCTCGAGCGTACCGTCGCCGTCGAGATCGCCGACCGCGGGCGTCGCGATGATCCACTGCCCGGTGAACTTCGGCCAGCCCGGCGCCTCACGCCCGCAGGCGTCGACCGCGTGCAGGTAGTACCCCGCGCTCCCGGCGATCACCTCCGGGTAGTCGTCGCCGGTGAGGTCGGCGATCGCCTGGCTGTTGAAGAACGAGAAGTCCTCGAGGACCACCGGGCTGCCCGGGAACATGCGCCCGTCCTTGCCGCTCCACATCGAGAGGAGCTGCTGCGCGAACCCTCCCGTCGTCGTGGCCTTCGACAGCAGGTCACGCGCCATGCTGAGCGATCCGCCCGCCGTGATGATGTCGGGCGTGCCGTCCTGGTCCAGATCGCCGGCCGACGGCTGCGCGAAGAGCGGGAGCATCGTGTCCGGTGTCTGCGCCTTGGAGTCGGGGCCGAAGATCGTCGTCGGCCAGATGCCGCGAGTCGTCACCGACGGGTCGTTCGGGTCGGGGTGCTCGGGGAGCGCGTTCTTCGGGGTGCCGCTCAGCGTCGCCTGGCCGCCGGGATCCCGCGGGACGATGTACGGGGCGCTCGCGTTGCCGTGCATGATCGCGTCGGGCTGCCCGTTGCCGTCGATGTCGGCGATGACCGGCGAGTTCCCCGCGCCCTCCGCCACCAGCGGGAAGATGTTGAACGACGACACGGTGACCGGCCAGTTCGTCAGGTACGGCGGGCTGCCCGCCGCGTTGCCGCGGCCGTCGATCAGGTAGAACGCCGCGGAGGTGTTGCCGGAGCCGAGCCGCTCGTTCGAGCCGACCAGCACCTCGGGGATCCCGTCCCCGGTGAAGTCGCTGACGGCGGGCGTCGTGAGCACGCGCCCGAACTCCTTGCTGCTGGCCTGGGGGTAGCGGACGCGCACGGGCCACCCCGGCAGCGCGGCGCCAGCGCCGTCGAACACGTAGACGTGGCCGTCGAACGCCGCGACGATCACGTCGAGGTCGCCGTCGTGGTCCATGTCCGCGAGCACCGGCGCTCCAAACACGCCGCGGGCGATCTTGTTGTCGACGTCCATGCAGACAGCGGGCTTCGTGCCGGCGAGCGGGCACGAAGGTACCTCCGGCAGCCGCACGGGCCAGCCGGGAGCGGTCGCGCCGTCCGCGCCGACCGCGTAGATCGTGCCGTCCCATGTCGCGACGACGATCTCGGGCTTGCCGTCTCCCGTGAGGTCGGCGACGGCCGGGGTCGCCACGATCGCTTCGCGCGCGACATCGGGGTCCACCTTCCCGGTCGCGTAGGCCGGGGCCCCCACGTAGTGGGCCCCGTTGGGCGCCGGCGTGGCGCCCAGGCCATCGGTATGCGCCACCTCGTACGGGAAGCCGCTCACGGCGACGGGCGATCCGGTGGCGAGCGAGTAGACGTGCACGAGCCCATCCGCCGTGGCGACCACGACGTCGCGCTTGCCGTCGCCGTCGATGTCCGCGAGCTTCGGGCTCGACTCGCCCGAGGCGCCGAGCCAGATCGGGAAGCCGTCCACGAGGTCTTGATCCTCGTGCACGTAGTACGCGCGGCGCAGCTCGCCCGCGACGTCGCCGATGCTGCCCCCGTAGTGCGCGATCGACCGGACGCGCACGGTGATCGTGTACCGGTTCTCGCCCAGGAGGCTGTCGGAGTCGAGCTCGTGCGTCGGGTCGATGGTGCGCGCGTCGAGCTCGGCCAGCGGCTGCCCGTCGGCGCCGAGGACGGTCGTGCCCGGGACGTTGTTCACCCGCGAGACCTCCTCGAAGTCGGCCTCGAGCGGCTGTACCCCGGGCGCCCACTCCACGATCACGTCGTAGCTCGGCGCGCGGCGCGCGCTCACCGTCCCCAGGATGGGGACCGGCGCCGTCAGCCGGTTCTTGTGCAGGACCTCGAACCAGTAGGGGCGCACCACGTCCACGTCGGGCGGGACGCGCCCGGCGCGCAGCGCCTCGACGGCGCTGTTCGCGTTGATGCGACCGTAGCCGAAGCGCTGATCGAACCCCGGCTGCGACCACCGGTGCGCGCTCGGCAGCTCGCGCGACTCCGCGACGTCGATGTCGTCGGTCGTCATCATGAGGAGCTGCATCAGCTCCCCGGCGGTGAGCGCCGCCTTGCCGCCGGTGCCGAAGCCCTCGGCGAGCGCGGCCGAGTAGAGCAACCCCGCGATCCCGGACGTGTAGCCGACCGCCTCGCTCGAGCAGGGCGACGCGCTCGCCGAGAGGTAGTTCTGCGCGCCGTAGTTGCTGCAGGTGTTGAACGCGAGGAAGCTCTCCGCCGTCGTGATCTGCTGCGCGTTGCCCATCATCGTGATGGCGTGCACCGGGAGCGTGTGGTTCGTGGCGGCGGGCATGTTGTGGTGGCGAGCGTTCTCGTCCGCCATGCTCGCGACCACGACCACGCCCTTGGACCACGCATAGTCGTGGGCGGCCTGTGAGTAGCGGGACATGTCGATCGTCCCGAGCGCCTCCTGGACCACCCGGGCCCCGAGATCGACTCCGTAGACGACGCCCTGCGAGTAGGCCTGGATGTCCGCGATGAAGCTGTCCCCGACGCGCACCGGGACGAAGCGGCACCTGGGGCACGTCCCGAGCCCGCCGATGCCGTTGTTGCCCTGCGCGGAGGACTGCCGCGCCTCGCTGCTGCCGTGCCCGTAGCGCGTGTCGTCGTACGGGTCGTTGTCGTCCTTCATGAAGTCCCAGCCGGAGATGTCGTCGACGTAGCCGTTGCCGTCGTCGTCCACTCCGTCCGAGAACGCGAGGATGAGGTCCCCGGCGTCGACGCGACCGTTCTGGTTCAGGTCGCTCACGGCGGGGTGGTCGGCGTAGTCGCCGACGGTGAAGATGCCGTCGCCGTTGCAGTCGAAGAGGTCGACCCCCGGCTTCGACGCATCCAGGGGCGCGCAGGCGCCGCCGCCGGCCATCACGGGGAGCTGCCCGGGCTTGCCGAGCTCGCCGCGGTTCAGGTACGCCTTCTCGAGGAGGTCGTCTTCGTCCCACTTGATGCCGCTGTCGAGCACGGCGATCAACACCCGGTCGTCGCCGATGCCGTAGCGCCACGCGAGGTCGACGCTCATGCCGGCGGCGGTGTCCTGCTCCTCCGGGCGGAGCGCGGGCGCGCCCGGCGAGCGGTCGGGGACGAACCCAAAGAGGTGCCACTCTCCGCTCTCACGCTCCTGCGGCTTGGTGGACGCGCGGTACGCGTACGACGGGTCGCTCGGCCAGTTCGCCGGGTCCTTGGCTTCGGCCTTCGTCGCCGTGGGGGGCAGCGGCCACGCGGCGAAGGCGTCGTGACGCAGGGTGAGGCCCGCAGCCAGCCCGAGGACGGCGAGCACGGGCGCGGCGGAGGAGCGGCGGAGTCGGAGGCGGCGGGATCGGGGAGCGAGCATGGTTCTCCGGAGTGCGGTCGGGCCGTGGCGGCGGGCGCACCCTAGCACGGAGCGGCCCACGGGTCGGCTCCCGGCGCGCCGGGCCGACACGGCGGCGACCTCGACGCGACACTGCGTCGACACTGCAGCGACAGCGGCCCGACACCGCAGCGGCCCGACACCGCAGCGGCCCGACACCGCGGGGCCGGCGCCGGTCGGCGCGCGCGTGCGCCGCGCGCGAACTCAGTTGTCGCCGAAGAGATCCTGGATCTTCGAGTCGAGCGCCAGCGCGATCTTGTACAAGCTGGAGATCGACGGGCTCGATTCGGCGCGCTCGATCTGCGAGAGGAGCGAGATGCTGAGGCCGGTGCGCCGGCTCAGCTGCTTCAGCGTGAGCTCGCGCTCCTTCCGCAGGCCCCGGATCGTGTCGCCGATGATCCGGTGGAGCTGCTCCTCCGGTGTGCGCGCGAGGCCCTTCTTCTTCATCACCCGGGCGAGGACGTCGCGGAACTCGTCCACGTTGAACGGCTTGCGGATGTAGTCGATGGCGTCGAGCTTCATGCTCGCGATGGCCGTGTCGAGGCTCGGGTGCGCCGTGAACATCACGACGGCGATGTCGGCGTCGAGGCCGCGGATGCGCCGCAAGACCTCGATGCCGTCCATCTTCGGCATCATCTGGTCGAGGATGACGACGTGGTAGCTGCTTTGCCGCAGCTCGCCCTCCACGAGGGTCGGGTCGCTGAGCGTCTTCACCTCGAACCCGTCCTTCTCGAGGAGCGTCTGCACGTACTCGCAGATCGCGGGCTCGTCGTCGACGATCAGGATCCTTACGGCGGGGACTTCGATGGCCAAGCGAGCCTCCTCTCCGGGAGCGACCCGGGGCTGGGCACGTTCTAGTGAGGCTAGAATCGCAGGTCCAGTCTCATGGGAGCCGGGGACGCCGGGCGACCGGCCGGCTCCTCATCCGGGGATGGCGGGTGTACGATCTCCCGCATGGGAGAGGTGAGCCCGTCCGGCGCCGACCGCGCCGACCCACCGGATCCGACACCCGGTGTCGAGGACGGACGGCCGCCCGAGGTCGCGGCGGCGGACGAGGGGGTTGGCGGGGCGGGCGGCGTCCGGTTCGTGCAAGGGCCGGCGGGGCACACCCAGCTCGGCGGCGCGCTCGACGCGGTCGCCAACGCCGTCGTGATCACGGATCGTCACGGCGCCATCGAGTGGGCCAACGCGGCGTGGGAGCGCCTCACGGGCTACGCGCAGCGTGAGGTAATTGGGCAGAACCCGCGGCTGCTGAAGTCCGGCGTCCAGGCGGACGAATTCTACGAGCGTCTCTGGCGCACGATCCTCGCGGGTGAGGTCTGGCGCGACGAGCTCGTGAACCGCCGGAAGGACGGCTCGCTCTACCACGAGGAGGAGACGATCACGCCGATCCGGGACGAGCGCGGGCGGGTCACGCACTTCGTCGCCGTCAAGCAGGACATCACCGAGCGCAAGCGCGTCGAGGAGGAGCTCCGGACGACAGCGACCGCGCTTGAACGCACGGTCGCGGAGCTCGCCCGCGAGAAGGCGCGCGCGGAGTCCGCCGATCGCCTGAAGTCAGCCTTCCTCGCCACGATGTCGCACGAGCTGCGCACGCCGCTCAACTCGATCCTCGGGTTCACCGGGGTGCTCGTGCGCGAGCTGCCCGGTCCCTTGAACGACGAGCAGCGCCGGCAGCTCGGCATGGTGCAGTCGAGCGCTCGCCACCTGCTGGCGCTCATCAACGACGTGCTGGATCTCTCCAAGATCGAGGCGGGCCAGCTCGTGGTGGTGCGGGCGCCGTTCGACCTACCCGCCCTCCTCCGGCGCGTGGTGGCGACGGTCGAGCCGCTCGCCGGGGCGAAGGGCCTCCGGCTGGAGGTGGACCTCTCCGCCGAGCTCGGCCGGTTCACCAGCGACGAGCGCCGGGTCGAGCAGATCTTGCTCAACGTGCTCGGGAACGCAGTGAAGTTCACCGACACCGGCCACGTGCGGCTCGACGCGAGCGCGCTCGCCGGCGGACGGGTCGAGCTCCGCGTCTCGGACACCGGGTGCGGCATCCGGCCCGAGGACATGGGCGCTCTGTTCGCGCCGTTCCGCCAGCTCGAGACGGAGGGCGGCCGGTCCCGAGAGGGGACTGGACTCGGTCTCGCCATTTGCCGCCGGCTGGCGGCGCTGCTCGGAGGCCAGATCCGGGTCGTGAGCGAGCCAGGCGCGGGCTCGACGTTCGTGGTCGAGCTGCCGGGGGGCTGACCGCGGCTGCGGGGCGTGGTCACGCCGGCCCCGATCGCGGTAGCCTGGGGCGCGACATGCGCGGCTCTCCGGCGACGACGCCACGGGGCGCGGGGAAGGCTCCCCCCCCGCCGCCGCCGCGCTGCGCCCGCGACACCCGAGGGCTCGCGGAGCGACGGGAGCGGCCATGACCCGCGTGCTCGTCGTCGACGACGTAGAGTCGAACCGCTACCTGCTCCGCGCCGTGTTCGGTGGCGAGGGGTGGACCGTAGACGAGGCGCGGCACGGCGCCGAGGCGCTCCTGGTCGCGCGCGCGAACCCACCCGACCTCGTGGTCTCCGATCTGTTGATGCCCGTCCTCGACGGCTTCGCGCTCCTCCGCGAGTGGAAGGCGGACGAGCGGCTGCGCAGCATCCCGTTCGTCGTTTACACCGCCACGTACACCGACCCGCGCGACGAGGCGCTCGTCCGCGGCCTCGGCGCGGACGCCTTCGTCGTCAAGCCCGCCGATCCGGACGCCTTCGTCGCGGTGCTCCGCCGGACCCTCGCCGAGGTCCCGCGCCAGGGGCCGACGCGGGCGCCGTCGAGCGATCCAGGAGCGCTGGACGGCCAGCACAGAGACGCCATCTCCCGGAAGCTCGAGGCGAAGCTCATCCAGCTCGAGCGCCTCGAACGCGAGCTCGGCGCGCGCAACGCGCAGCTCGCGTCGCTGCTGGAGGCCGAGCCGGGCGCCGTCGCGCGCGTCGGCCCCGCCGGCGAGATCCTGCAGGTGAACGCGCGCGGGCTCGAGCTGCTCGAGGCGGGCGCCGCGTCCGAGATCCTCGGGCGCACCCTCGCGTCGTTCGCCGCGCCCGGCGACGTCGCCGCGGTCGCCGAGGGCGTGCGGCGGGCGCTGCAGGGGAGCGCCGAGCGGGTCGAGCACCGCGTGGCGGGCCTCAAGGGGACGCTCACCTGGGTGGAGACGCAGCTCAGCCCGCTGCACGAGCCGGAGCGCGGTGGCGTCGGCGTCCGCTCGGCGCTCGCGGTCACGCGCGACGTGACGGCGCAGCGCCTGGCGCTGGAGACGGAGGCGCGGGAACGCGCGCTCTCGACCTCGATCGTGCAGAGCCTGCCGGGCATCTTCTATCTCTTCGATGAGGCGGGGCGCTTCGTACGCTGGAACGACCGCTTCGAACAGGTCACCGGGTACACCGCGGCCGAGCTCGCGCAGCTGCACCCGCTCGATCTCTTCCAGGGCGCGGAGCGCGAGGTCGTCGCGGAGCGGATCGAGCGCGCGCTCGTCGAGGGGGAGGCGACGGTCGAGGCCGAGCTGGTGGCGAAGAGCGGCCAGCGGACGCCCTTCTTCTTCACCGGTGTGCGGTCCTTCCTGGATGGGCGCGCCCACGTCGCCGGGACGGGCGTCGATCTCTCCGCCCACCGTCAGGCCGAGGCGGCGCTCGCGGCGGCGCACGCCTGGCAGCACGCCATCCTCGAGACGGCGCCGATCGCGATCGTGTCGACGGACGAGTGGGGCACGATCCAGACGTTCAACCCCGCTGCCGAGCGCCTCCTCGGGTGGGCCGCCGCCGAGGTCGTCGGGGAGCGGACCCCGGTCGGCTTCTACGAACCGGCAGAGCTGGCGCGCTGCGCGTCCGAGCTCGCGCTGGCGCGCGGCGGCCCCGTGTCGGCCGGGTGGGAGGCGCTCGCGTGGCGCGCGCGCGCGGGCGCCGCGGACGAGCGCGAATGGACGTTCGTGCGCCGGGACGGCGAGCGCGTACCCGTGCGGGTGGGCGTCGCGGCGCTGCGGGCAGCGGGCTCCGAGAGCGGCGGCTTCCTGCTGCTGGCGACGGATCTGCGCGAGCAGCGCCGCGAGGCCGAGAGCCGGCGCGTGCAGTCCGCGGCGCTGGCGGCGGCGGCGAACCCCATGATGATCACCGACCGCCACGGCAAGATCCTGTGGGTGAACCCGGCGTGGGAGCGCCTCACCGGGTGGCTCGCCGCGGACGCGATCGGCAAGAGCCCGCGCATCCTCAAGTCCGGGCTCCAGAGCCCGGACTTCTACGCCGAGCTGTGGGGCACCATCCAGGCCGGTCGCGTCTGGCGGTCCGAGCTCCGGAACCGCCGGAAGGACGGCAGCGTCTACCCCGAGGAGGAGACGATCACGCCGGTCGTCGACGCGGCGGGCGCCGTCACGCACTTCATCGCGGTGAAGCAGGACATCACCCTGCGCAAGCGCGAGGAGGAGGAGCGGTGGAAGCTCGAGGAGCAGCTCCGCGTCTCCGAGCGGCTGAACGCGGTGGGGCGCCTCGCCGGCGGCGTCGCGCACGACTTCAACAACGTGTTGAGCGTGATCCAGAGCTACGCCGAGGTCGTCGTGCAGGACCTCCCGGAGGGCTCCCCGCTCCGCGAGGACGTGGCGGAGATCCGCCACGCCGCGGAGCGCGCGGCCGAGCTCACACAGCAGCTCCTCGCGTTCGGTCGCCGGCAGGTGCTGCGGATCGAGTCGGTCGACCTGAACCGCGTGGCGAGCAATCTGGAGAAGCTCCTCCGGCGCCTGCTGGGCGAGGACGTGGAGCTCGTGTTCCGGCTCGGTCCCGCGATCCGCCCCACGCGCGCCGACCCGAGCCAGATCGAGCAGATCTTGATGAACCTGGCGGTGAACGCCCGCGACGCGATGCCTGGGGGCGGGCGCCTCACGGTGGAGACCAGCAACATGGTGCTCGACGCCGAGTACTGCGCGGCGCACTTCGGCGTGGATCCGGGGGCCTACGTGCTGCTCGCGGTGACCGACACGGGCGTCGGGATGGACGAGGCCACCCGCTCCCAGATCTTCGAGCCGTACTTCACCACCAAGCCGAAGGGGAAGGGGACGGGGCTCGGCCTGGCCACCGTGCACGGTATCGTCGAGCAGAGCGGCGGCCACGTGTGGGTGTACAGCGAGCTCGGGCAGGGCACGACCTTCAAGGTCTACCTCCCCCAGCACGCGGACGGCCTCGCCGAGCTGCCCTCCGATCGGCCGCGGCCGCCCCGGCGCACGGGCACGGAGACCATCCTCATCGCAGAGGACGAGCGGGCGGTGCGCAGCATCGTGGAGCGGGTGTTGACGAGCGCGGGTTACCGCGTGCTCGTCGGCACGGACGGCGCCGACGCGCTCGAGGTGGCGCGGCGGTACCCGGACCCCATCGACCTCGTGGTGACGGACGTGGTCATGCCGCGCCTCAGCGGGCGCGAGCTGGTGGAGCGGCTGAAGGAGCTCCGCCCCGCTGCGCGGGCGCTCTTCATGTCCGGGTACGCCGACGACGCCATCGGCTACCATGGCATCCTCGAGCCGGGGGTGCGCTTCATCGGCAAGCCGTTCACGCTGGACGCCTTCCTCCGCGAGGTGCGCGAGGCGCTGGACGCCGCAGACTGAGGCGGCCGCCGCCGCGCGCGAGGCCGGCCCGGAAGCGCGAGGCGGCATGCAACGCGAGGCGGCATGCAACGCGAGGCGGCATGCAACGCGAGGCGGCATGCAACGCGAGGCGGCGTGCAGCGCTGGCCGGCCCGGCGCGCGCGTGTCGCGCTCTCGGTTGCGCTGCCCCCTCGCGCGGGCGAAGATACAAGCTGGCGTTCATGGCGGAAGGCGGTGACCCGGGCGGGCGGCTCCACGAGGTGCTCTACCGGCGCGTCCGCGAGCTCACGCTGCTCCACACCGCGGGGCGGGTCGCGTGGGACCGCCGCGCCGGGACCTCGGAGCTGATCGGCCCGATCGTCGAGGAGCTGCCGAGCATCCTCGGGCCCGGGGGGCAGGCGGTGGCGCGCCTGACCTGGGGCAGCCTCCAGCTCGCCACCGCGGGCTTCGATCGCGCTCCGGCGCCGCTCCGCAGCGCCGGGCGCCTGGAGGACGGCAGCGAGCTCGTCATCGAGGTGGGGCGCGTTCGCGACCTCTCGGCCGCCGGGCGGCTGGCGGCGAGCGAGGCGTCCTCCGCGGCCGACGAACGCGACGCGCAGTCGCTCCTCGACGCCGTGCGTGACGTGCTCGCGCTAGCGCTCGCGACGCGGCGGGCGCACGATCGCCTGGAGCTCGTCCTCGCGGCGACGGGCGCCGGGCTCTGGGAGTGGGACGTGGCCGATCGACGGTTCTCGCTGTCTGCGGACGTCGAGATGTTGCTCGGGGTCGGCCCAGGCGACCTCGACGGCACGCTCGCCTCGCTCCGGCGGCACGTCCACCCGGCCGATCGCCGCCGCGCGCTCGGCGTGTTCCGCCGCGCGATCGCCAGCCCGAGCGGGATGTACCGGGACGAGCTGCGGATCGTCGACGGCGACGGCGGCGCCCGCTGGCTCGCGGTGAGCGGGCAGGTGCTGTGGAGCGAGAGCGGCGGCTCCCGCATCGCGGGGATGGTCGTGGACGTGACCCCGCGGCGCGCGCTCGAGGAGCAGCTCCGCCAGGGGCAGCGCATGGAGGCGGTCGCGGCGCTCTCGGCCGGGATCGCCCACGACTTCAACAACGCGCTGTCCGTCGTCCTCGCGTACACGGGGTTCGCGGTGAGCGCGATCGGGCCCGACAGCCCCGCGCAGCGCGATCTCGGCGAGGTGCGGGCCGCCGCCGAGCGGGCCGCGGGCCTCACCCGGCGCCTGCTCATCTTCGCCCGGCAGCAGCCGGTCGAGCCGCGCCCGATCGAGGTGAACGACACCGTCCAGGGCCTGGCGCGCCTCGTGCGATCGGTCGTGGGCGACGCGATCGCGGTGGAGGTCGCGCTGGGCGAGGGGGTCGGGCCGGTCGTCGTCGATCCCGGGCTGATCGACGAGGTCGTGATGAACCTGGCGGTGAGCGCCCGCGACGCGATGCCCGCCGGGGGTCGCCTGGTGATCGCGACGCGGGCGGAGGCGTGGGAGGACGAGCGCGGTGGCTTCCCTCACGGGAGGTACGTCTGCATCAGCGTGAGCGACACCGGCGGCCCGGCCAGCGCCTCCCTCGGGCGACCGCGCGTCGAGCCCACGCGCGGTGGTCGCGCGGAGGCGGCCGGCGGCTCGCTGGCGCTGAGCGCCGTGCGGGCCGCGGTGCAGCGCGCGGGCGGCCACGTCGAGATCTCCGTCGGGCCAGCCGGGGGGCGAGTCGGCGTCGTGCGCTTCCGCGAGGCCGCCGCGGCGACCGCCTGGGTCCGGCGCTCCACGCGACCCGCGGCGCCGCCGCCGGGCCACCCCGCCGGGGGCGGGGGCACGGCGCTGGTCGTCGAGGACGACGACCAGGTGCGCGCGCTCGTCGCCGCCACGCTCCGCCGCGCTGGCTACTCGGTGATCGAGCTCGCCGGGGCGGGTGACGCGCTGCTGGTCGCCGAGCAGCGGGACCAGGCGCTCGAGCTGCTCGTGGCTGACGTAGGGCTGCCGCGCGTGTCCGGGCTCGAGCTCGCCCGCCGGGCGCGGCGCGCCCGGCCCGAGCTGCCGGTGCTCCTCGTCTCCGGCGCTGGCGAGCCGCCGGGGCTCGCCGAGCTCGGCGAGGGCGTGAGCTTCCTGGCGAAGCCGCTGCTCCCCGGCGAGCTGGTCGCCGCCGCCCGGGCGCTCGTCGGCGCCGCGACCGCCGGGGCACGCCTCGGAGAGCCTTGACGGTGCACCGCCGTGTTGGGGTACGCTCACGAGATGGAAGGCAGGGCGTCGCAACCGGGTGAGGAGGCGCCGCGCTCGGCGCGGGTCGCGCAGCGAGTGCTGGTCGTCGACGACGAGGCCCCGATGCGCAGGGCGATGGCGCGCGTCCTCGCCGCGGCTGGCTTCGAGGTGGACGAGGCGGACGACGGCGCCGACGCCGCCCGCCGCGCGTCGGCGGGCGAATACGACGTGGTCGTGAGCGACATCATGATGCCGAAGATGAGCGGCGTGGAGCTGCTCCGCGCGATCCGGCAGGCGGATCTCGAGCTCCCCGTCGTCCTGGTGACGGGCGCTCCCGCGCTCGAGTCTGCGACGAAGGCCATCGAGCTCGGGGCGTACCAGTACCTGACGAAGCCCTTCGACTTCGCGCAGCTCGTGCAGGTCGTGACGCGCGCGGTCAGCCTCCACCGGCTGGCGCTCGCGAAGCGCGAGGCGATGAACGTCCTCGGCTCGACGCTGGCCCGCGCGGGCGACCCAGCGGGGCTGGACGTGTCGCTCTCGAGCGCGCTCGGCTCGCTCTGGATGGCGTGCCAGCCCATCCTGCGGGCTGCGGACCGCTCGCTCCACGCTCACGAGGCGCTCCTCCGCTCGGAGGAGCGCGCGCTCCCCCACCCGGGGGCCGTGCTCGACGCTGCGGAGCGCCTCGGCCGCCTCCCCGAGCTCGGGCGGAGGGTGCGCGAGGCCGCCGCCGCCGCCGCCGGTCTCGACACGGCCCGCGGTGATCTGTTCGTGAACCTCCACTCACGCGACCTGGTCGACGACTCCCTGCTCGATCCGAGCGCGCCGCTCTCCCGCGTTGCGAGCCGCGTCGTCCTCGAGGTGACGGAGCGGGCGACGCTCGACGACGTGCCGAACGTGCGCGAGCGCATCGCGGCGCTCCGGGCGCTGGGCTACCGGATCGCCGTCGACGATCTCGGCGCCGGCTACGCGGGGCTCACGACCTTCGCCGCCCTCGAGCCGGACGTGGTGAAGCTCGACATGTCGCTCGTCCGCGACATCGACCGCTCGTCGACGAAGCAGAAGGTCGTGCGGTCGATGACCAAGCTCTCCCACGAAATGGGCGCGCTGGTCGTCGCGGAGGGCATCGAGACGCCCGCCGAGCGAGACGTGACGATCGCGCTCGGGTGCGACCTGCTGCAGGGGTACCTGTTCGCGAAGCCGGGCCGCCCGTTCCCCGAGTTCCGCTGGGGGCCGGAGGCGACGTAATCACCGCAGCAGCGAGGCGACGGCGGCGCGGAGCTGGTCGGCGTCGACCGGCTTCTCGAGGCGAAGGTTGCCCACGCCCTCGAGGAAGCCCCGGGCGCTCGCGGTGAACACGCCGCCGGTGACGAAGACCATGCGCTCGGCCTGGTCCGGCGCCAGCTCGCGCAGGCGCGCGTGGAGCTCCGCGCCGGTCATCCCGGGCAGCATGAGGTCGCACACGATCGCGTCGTAGCGCTCGCCCGCGATGATCCGCCGGAGCGCCTCCTCGGCGCGTGTGGTCGTCTCGACGGCGTGGACCCCGCCGAGCAGCCGGTCCATGAGCTTGCACAGCATGGGCTCGTCATCGACGACCAGCACGCGCCCGCGCGGCTCGTGGCGCGGCGCCGCGACGGCGGCGTCCGGCGCGGGAGGCCGGAGGGAGCGCGCGGCGGGGAGCCGGACCGTGAACGTCGAGCCGCGCCCGAGCTCGCTCTCGACGTCGACCCGGCCCCCGAACCCGCCGACGATGCGCGCGACGATGGGCAGCCCGAGGCCCGTCCCCACGCCGGCGGGCTTCGTGGTGAAGAAGGGCTCGAAGACGTTCGCCAGGACCTCGGGAGACATCCCGCACCCGGTGTCGCGGATGGAGACCACCGCCCCGCCGTCCGCGTCGCGGCCCGTGGTGACGTGGATCTCGCCGGGCTGGGACGCCCCCTCCGCGATCGCGTGGCTCGCGTTGAGCACGAGGTTGAGGAACACCTGGCCGAGGCGCGCCTCGGTGCCCTCGACGGGCGGCGGGTCGCCGTACGCCTGGACGACGCGGGCGCGATGGCGCACCTCGGGGCCCGCCATCCGGAGCGTGGAGTCGAGCACCCGGTGCAGATCCACCGCGGTCGTCTGCTCCTGATCGCTCCGCGCGAACACCTTGAGATCGCGCGCGATGGCGCGCACGCGCTCGGCGGCCTCGCGCGCCTCGCGCACCATCTCTGCCAGCTCCGCCTGCGGCGCCGGGTCGCCCAACCGGCGTCGCTCCAGCTCTTGGAGCGCGAGGTCCAGGTTGCCCACTACGGCGGACAGCGGGTTGTTGATCTCGTGGCCGACACCCGCGGCGAGCGCGCCCATCGACGCCAGCCGTTCCATCTGCATCAGGTTGCCGAGGAGCTCCTTCTTCGCGGTGAGATCCCGGATCGTCACCTGGGCGATGGTGCGCCCCTCGAGCTCGATCGGCGTGACGTCGACCTCGGCCGGGAACGCCTTGCCGGAGTCCAGCCGGCGCCCCATCCATTCGAAGGATCGCGCTCCTGCCGCGAGGGCGAGCGGCACCTCGCGCGCGAGCATCTCTCCCGGCGATTCGGCGCCGGCGGGCGCCGCGTCCCCCGCCGGCGCGGTGGCGCGCGTCCCGGCGAGGAGCGCGCCCGGGTCGGCGCAGCCGAACAGCCTGACGGCGGCGGCGTTCGCCTCGAACGGGCCCGCCCCGTCCGCCAGCAGGAGCGCGTCGTGGGACGACGAGAACAGCGCGCGGAACCGCGCTTCGGAGCGGGCGAGCGCCGCCTCGGCCTCGGCGCGCTGGGCCACCTCGTCGATCTGCGCCGCGAGCGACTCGAACAGCGCCAGCAGCTCCGCGGAGGGCGGCTGGTCGATGCGACTGAAGAACGCGAGACACGCGCGCGCGCCGTCACACTCCACGTGCGCCGCGAACCCGGAGCGCAGCCCGCAGCGGGCCGCCGCCTCGCGGCGCGGGAAGCTCGGGTCGGTGTCGACCCGGCCGAGCGACGCCGCGCGCGGGCCGGCGCCGCCGGGGCCGCGATCGCAGCGCGGGGCCTCGACCTGGCGGGTGGCGTCCGCGAAGGGCTCGAGGCCGCGCGCCGGCCGCACCCACTGCTCGACCAGGCGCGCGCCCGCCGCGCCGCCGACCCACAGCTCGCCCACGTCCCAGTCGAGGGCGTCGCAGGCGACGCGCACCAGGTCCCGGCACACCTCGCGGCACGGGGCGCGGCGCGCGAGCGCGCGGGCGACCGAGTCCTGGACCTGGAGGCGCATCTCCGCCAGGTGGCGGTGGGTCACGTCGCCGTGGATGACGACCGCGCCCGGCTCGCCCCCGCGCACGGCGCGCGCCTCCAGCCGGAACCAGCGGCGCGTCGTCGGTCCGTGGCACGGGTACTCGAGCTCGAACCGCTCTGCGCGGCCTGCGAGCAGCGCCTCGAGCTCGCGCGCCGTCCGATCCGCGAGCTCGTCGCCGGCTCCGCCCGCCCGGCGGCAGGCCGCGAGGTAGTCCTCGCCCACCCCCTCGACCAGCGCGGGCGGCGCGCCGTTCGCCGCCGCGAAGTCTCGCCACGCCGCGTTGACGTGCGTGACGCGGCCGGCGGCGTCGAGCAGCGCGATGGAGAGCGGCGCGCAGTCGAGCTGCGCGTCGGCGCGGGCCTGAGCGGCGGCGGCGGCGCGCTCCTGCGTCTGGTCCCGGAAGACGAGCACGGCGCCGAGGAGCGCCCCCGTGTCGTCGCGGATCGGGGCGCAGCTGTCCGCGATCGCGCGCTCGCGGCCGTCCCGCGCGAGGAGCAGCGTGTGGTTCGCGAGGCCCACGATGACGCCGTCGCGCAGGACGCGAGAGGTGGGATCCTCCGCGGGGGCCCGCGTCTCCTCGTTCACGATACGGAACACCTCCAGCAGCGGCGCGCCTCGGGCCTCGGTCGTCCGCCAGCCCGTCAGCTCCTCGGCGACCGGGTTCAGCTCGGTGACGACCCCGCCGCCGTCGACCACGATGACGCCATCCCCGATGCTGCGGAGCGTCACCGCGAGCTCGTCCTCGCGACGGGCGACCACCGCCGCGAGCGCGAGGCTCATCCCGCCGAGCGCGAGCATCGACGCGCCCGCGACCAGGGCGACCGCCAGCGCCTCGCCGCCGTTGGCGCCGGTGGCGGCGCTCACGGCGAGGTAGCCGGCCACCCAGGGCACCGCGATCGACAGGGGGAGGAAGCGCTGGAGCACGATCCGCGCGGCGCCGCGCCCCCCGAGGAGGCGGGTGAGCGCGCCCTCCGGCGTCGCCAGCATGACGCCGACGGCCAGCGCCAGCAGCGTGACCGAGGTGTGCGGCGCGGCGGTCGCGTAGAGCCCCGTGGCGTACACGGTGTCGAGCCCATAGGTGAGCCCGGCGATCGCCACCAGCGCGAGGAGGGCCGCGGCGGCGGCGAGCCACTGCGCCAGGTTGGCCGCCGCGCGCGACCCACGCGACGCCAGCAGCAGCGCCGCCGACTGCAGCAGCGCGTTCAGGGCCGTCGCCGCCGCCGGGCGGCCGGGCGTGACGCCGAGCGCCCGCGACTGAGCGTCCGCCACCAGCGCCTCGTCGATCCCGAGCGACACGCCCGTGGCGTGCTCGAGCAGGGTGAGCGCGGCGAGCGCCGCGGCGAGCCCGCCGAGCAGGCGGACGGCGACGCGCGGTGTCCCCGCGCCGTCGCGGCGCGCCGCCGGGAGCGCCCACAGCGCGCCGCCGAGCAGCACGAGCAGCAGCGCGGTGTTCACCTTCAGGCTCGCCCAGCCCGGCACGAACGTGCGGAGCGCGGGCACGCCTGCGAGCCAGCCCACCAGCGCCAGCCCGCCGATGGCGAGCCCGGCGCCTGCACACCACCGCGACTCGGTCGCGGAGGGCGCCGCGCGAGGAACGCCCTCCTCGGGCGACGACGCGCGCTGGGGTGGGGAGGGCATCACGCGCGGCGCTCGACCGTTCACGACCCGGCGGGCGCGCGCGAAGGGCTCGGAGGCCCCTGGGGCGCGAGGTACGCGACGTAGTGCCGGAGGTCCGCGCGCGCGTCGTCGGACAGCCCCGAGAACTCGAACCCGGTGCTCGTGCCCGAGCGCGCCGTCCGAGTCCACCGCGCCGTGGCGTCGACCTCGATGATGCGGCCGCTCACCGGGAGGGCGAACCGGAGCCGCGCCGCGGTCCCGGAGGCGTAGCCCTCGGCTCCGACGAACAACAGCCCGCCCTCGCTCACCTCTTCGGTGCGGCCGTCGCGCGCGCCGCCGCTGGCGACGACCCGCGCCGGGGTGACGTACGGCGCGCGCGCGTGCTGGCGGCGCGACGCGCCGCCCGTCGGCCCGCGCCCGGCGTCCGACGCGCGGAGCGACGCGGGCGTCCCGGCGACCGTCACGTCGGGGCCGCGCCCGGTCGTCGGGAGCGGGGGAGGCCGCGGCAGGTCGATGAGCTCCGGCAGCGCGGCGAGCGCGTCGTACAGCTCCGCGACCGACTGGAAGCGGTCCGCCGGATCGCTCGCCAGCGCGCGGTGCACGGCCTCCGCCAGCTCGCGCGGCGCGTCGATCCGCCGCTCGCGGAGCGGCGGGATCGCGCCGGTGGAGTGCTTGAGGAGCACCTCGCCGTACCGCCCCTCGTGGGGGACGGTGCCCGTCAGGCACTCGTACAGCGTGACCCCGAGCGCGTACACGTCCACGCGGTGGTCCGCCGTGGGGAGCGAGAGCAGCGCCTCCGGCGCCATGTACTCCGGCGTACCGAGCACCGCGCCCTCGGCGGTCAGCTTTGCGCCGCCGTCCGGCCTGGCGCCGAGCTGGGCGATGCCGAAGTCGAGGAGCCGCGTGCGCGGCCCTCCGCTCGCCGGCTCGGGCAGCACCATCACGTTGCTCGGCTTCACGTCGCGGTGGACGATCCCGCGCTCGTGGCAGGCGTGGAGCGTCCACGCGAGCTCGAGCGCGAGCGCGACGGTCTCCCGGAGCCCGAGCGTGCCCCGCGACGCGAGGAGCCCGGCGAGCGTCCGCCCGGGCACGAGCTCGAGCACGAGGTACGGCAGCCCGCCCACCTCGCCCGCGTCGAGCAGGTCGACGACCCCCGGCTGCCGCGCGAGCGCGAGCGCCTCGATCTCGCGCCGCAGCCGCGCCACCGCGACGCTGTGGGCGGCGTCCCCGGGGCGCGGGAGCTTCACGGCCACCGCGCGCCGCGTGAGGACGTGCTCTCCTTCGACCACTCGCGCCCCACCGCCGAGCGCGATCTCCCGCCGGAGCCGGTAGCGCCCGTCGAGCGACTCCCCGAGCGCCGGCGAGAGCCCAGCCCGCGCCGACGTCGCACCCGGATCTTCGGACCCTGCCATGGCTTCCTTCCTCGACGGCCGCGTAACCGCGCCCCGACACGGGGCCTCTCGAAGAGTGGCCGCAACCTCAGCGGATTATCAGCGACGACCCCGCCCCGGGCAAACGCTCAAACCCTGGACGAAGTCCCATCTTCTCCCCGCCCCAGGGAACCAGGGCCCAAACCCGCCCGGCCCCGTCCGCAACTGCGGACCGCCCGCCCCCGCCCCCGCCCTCGCCCACGCCCTCGCACACGCCCCCGCCCCCGCACACGCGCTCGCCCCCGCACACGCGCCCGCCCCCGCACACGCGCCCGCCCCCGCCCCCGCCCCCGCCCCCGCCCCCGCCCTCGCACACGCCCTCGCACACGCCCCCGCCCCCCCCACACCCCTCCCCCCTTCCCATCCCCCTCCCCCTCTCACTCTCACTCTCGCTTCTCCTCGTCGGGGCGGGCAGATTCGAACTGCCGACCTCACGGACCCGAACCGTGCGCGCTACCAAACTGCGCTACGCCCCGAGGAACCCGGCGCTCGCCGGTGGGAGCGGGAGGCTATCCTCCCGCGCCTCGTTGTCAAGGACGCCGCCCGCGCTCCGCGCTCTCGCGCTCGGCGCGGGCCACGCTCCCTGCGCTCAGCCCGCGGCCTTGTGGGCCTTCACCGCGGCCGTGAGCTCCGGCACCGCCTGGAAGAGGTCGGCGACGAGCCCGTAGTCGGCGATCTGGAAGATCGGCGCCTCGGCGTCCTTGTTGATGGCGACGATCGTCTTGCTGCCCTTCATCCCGGCCACGTGCTGGATGGCGCCGGAGATGCCGATCGCAATGTACAGGCTCGGCGCGACGATTTTGCCTGTCTGCCCGACCTGGTAGTCGCCCGGGGCGTAGCCGGCGTCGCAGGCGGCGCGGCTGGCGCCCAGGGCGGCGCCGAACGCCTCGGCGAACGGCTCCATCACCTCCGAGAAGCGCCCCTTCAGCGCTCGCCCGCCGGCGACGACGACCCCCGCCTCGGTGAGCTCCGGCCGCTCGCTCTTCACCTGCTCCAGGCTCACGAACTCGACGCGGCTCGCCGCGGCGCCGGGCGCCACCTTGGCCAGCTCCTTCACCGGGGACGAGCCGCCGCTCGGCTCCGCCGGCGCGAACTCGCTCTGGCGCGCCGTCGCGCACTGGATGGCCGTGGACAGCGTCGCGTACCCGAAGGCGTTGCCCGCGTACATCGGCCGCTTGAACACCAGCTTGCCGCTGGCGCCAGAGACGCCCGAGCAGTCGCCCGCAAACGCTGCGTCGAGCCGCGCCGCGACCCGCGGCAGCAGATCCTTGCCGAAGCTCGTGGCCGTCGCGACGACCAGGCCGAAGCCCCGGGCCGCTTCGGCGACCGTCGGCGCGTACTGCTCGGCCACGTAGTTCGCGAGCGACGCGTCGTCGCACACGAGGATCTGCGCGGCGCCGTAACCGGCGACCTCTGCGGCGGCGGCCTTCGCGCCCGCGCCGATGAGCAGCACCGAGAAGCCACCGCCCAGCGCGGGCTGGCACTGCTTGGCGAAAGTGATGGCGGAGAGGGTGGCCTTCTTGACCTTGCCTTCCGCGAGCTCTGCGACGACGAGAATGTCGGCCATGTGATTCCTTGCTCCTTCGAGGGTGGGTGCGCGCGTAGCGCTCAGAGGACCTTCGCTTCCGTCGCCAGCCGCTGCACCAGCTCGGCCACGTCCTTCACCTTGATGCCTGCCTTGCGCGCCGGGGGCAGCTCGAACTTCGCGTAGCTCGCCGTCGGCGTGGCGCCGCCCGTGACCTCCGCGAGCGTCTTGACGGCGAGCGGCTTCTTCTTCGCCGCCATGATCGCGGGCAGCGCAGCGAAGCGCACGCCGTCTGCGTACTTGTGCGCCTTGTCCGTGTGCTTCGAGTACACGCTCGCGGGCGCGACGATGCGCAGATCCACGGTGATGACCGCCGGCGGCTTCAGCCGGAGGGTGCAGACGCCGCCGTCCACCTCGCGACCGACGAGCACGCTGCCCGCGGCCTCTTCCTCGATGGTCGCCGCGAACGTCGCCATCGGCCAGTCGAGCAGCTCAGCCAGCGCCTGGCCGACCTGGTTGTTGTCGCCGTCGACGGCCTGCTTGCCCATCACGACGAGATCCGGCTTCTCCTCCGCGACGATGGCGCGGAGCGCGTGCGCCACGAGGCGCCCGTCGAGCGCCTCGTCCGTCGCCTCGACGCGGATCGCGCGGTCGGCTCCGGTGGCCAGGGCCGAGCGGAGCTGCGTCTCGCACTCCTTCGGGCCGAGCGTCACGACGACGACCTCACCGACGCGCGCCTTCGGGTTCTTCCCGTTCTCCGTCAGGCGGAGGGCCGCCTCGAGGGCGTAGTCGTCGAACGGGTTCAGCTTCCACTCGAGCCCGGCCGTCTCGACCTTGTCGCCAGAGGCGGGGATCTTCACCTTGTTGGCGTTGTCGGGATCGGCGACGCGCTTCAATGCGACCAGGATCTTCACGGGCAGGCCTCGGGTTGTGGGTTTGGGGGCGGGCTACGTCGGCGGGCCACGAGCGCGGGCGGCAGGGCGCTCCGTGCTCCGGGCGGCCGCGAACGGCGGGCGGGCACTACCGCCAGAGGCGCGGTGCGTCAATGCGGGGGCGGGGGGCCGGCGCGGGGGCGGGCGCGCTATGGTCGCGGCCGATGGCTCAGGTGACCGACTATCTCGTCCTCGGCAGCGGGATCGCGGGGCTCTCGTTCGCGCTCGAGGCGAGCCGGCACGGCGAGGTCACCGTGCTCACCAAGCGGGCGGCGGACGAGGGGGCGACGGCGTGGGCGCAGGGGGGGATCTCCGCGGTGCTCGGGGCGGACGACAGCTTCGAGCGCCACGCGGAGGACACCCGGGTCGCGGGGGCGGGGCTGTGTCACGACGTGGTCGTCGAGCTCTGCGTGCGCGAGGGGCCGGACGTGATCCGCTTCCTCCGGGAGCACGGCGCGGCGTTCGATGGCGACGGCGCGGGGGGCCTCGCGCTGGGGCGTGAGGGTGGGCACACCGCGCGGCGCGTGGCGCACGTGGGAGACGCCACGGGGCGCGAGGTCGAGCGGGCGCTGCTCGAGGCGGTGCGGGAGCGGCCGAACGTGCGGATCCTCGAGTGGCACACCGGGGTCGACCTCATCGTCGCGTCCCGCTATGGCGGCCCGGATCGGTGCGCGGGGGCCTACGTGTTCGACGAGCGCGCGGGGCGGGTCGACACCTGGCTCGCGCGGGCCACCGTGCTCGCGACGGGCGGCGCCGGGAAGGTCTACCTCTACACGTCGAACCCGGACGTGGCGACCGGCGACGGCATCGCGATGGCGTGGCGGGCGGGCGCCGAGGTCGCGAACCTCGAGTTCATCCAGTTCCACCCGACGTGCCTCTTCCACCCGCTGGCCAAGAACTTCCTCCTCACCGAGGCGCTCCGCGGCGAGGGGGCCGTGCTCCGGCTGCCGGACGGCACCGCGTTCATGGCGCAGCACCACCCGATGGCGGATCTCGCCCCGCGTGACGTCGTCGCGCGCGCGATCGACCACGAGATGAAGCGCACCGGCTCCGAGCACGTCCTGCTCGACATCACGCACCGCCCGGCCGAGTTCGTCCGCGACCGGTTCCCCTTCATCCACGAGCGGTGCCTGCGGAAGTACGGGCTCGACATCACCGCCGAGCCGATGCCGGTGGTGCCCGCGGCCCATTACCTCTGTGGGGGCGTCACCAGCGACCTGCACGGCCGGAGCACGCTCCCCGGCCTCTGGGTGATCGGGGAGACGGCCTGCACCGGGCTCCATGGGGCGAACCGCCTCGCGTCGAACTCGCTCCTCGAGGGCGCCGTCTTCGCGCGGCGGGCGGCGGCGCGCCTGGAGGGGCAGATCGGAGAGCTCCGCGCGGCCCCGCAGCCCGCGGTGCCGGAGTGGCAGGTCGGCACCGCGACGCCCAGCGACGAGGCCGTCGTCGTGACCCAGAGCTGGGACGAGATCCGGCGCCTGATGTGGAACTACGTCGGGATCGTCCGCAGCACCTCGCGCCTCCGCCGCGCGAGCCGGCGGATGGCGGTGCTCGAGGAGGAGATCCGCGAGTACTACTGGAAGCACACCGTCACCCGCGATCTGCTCGAGCTCCGCAACATCGCCGCCGTGGCGGAGCTCGTCATCCAGTGCGCGGCCAGCCGCCGCGAGAGCCGCGGCCTGCACTACACCATCGATCACCCCGAGACCTCCGCCGACTGGGCGGAGGACACCGTGCTCAAGCGAGGCTTCCCGCCCCACCTGAGGGGCCGGTGAGGGGTACCGCCTCCTCGCTCGGCCTGCGGGCGCGCGCCGCTCGGGGGCGCGGGTGACGGAGCCGGCGACCGCGCCTCGGCCGCTCCCGCCCGCGCTCGCCGTCGGCTGGGGCTTCGGCGCGACCGCGGGCCTGGTGCTCTCCGCGCAGATCCTCGCGTCGATGCGCGGCGCGGTCCCGGATCTGGTGTCGCTCGGCCTCGTCGAGGGGATCGTGCTGTTCGTCACGAGCGCGCTCGTGCTGCGCCTGCATCAGGGCGAGCGCGAGCTCGCGCCGGCGCTCGGCCTGCGGGCGACGCACCCGGGGTTGGTGCCGCTGGCGCTCGCGCTCGGGGTGGTGCTGCACGCGCCCGCCGAGTGGCTCTATGAGCGCATCGAGCGCTTGTGGCCCACCCCGGCCGACGACCTCGCGGCGAAGGCTGCGCTGCTCGCCGCCGATGGCCCGGTCCGCCAGGTCGCGCTGGTGCTCGTCGTCGCGTGCGGCATCCCGGTCGTGGAGGAGATCTTCTACCGCGGCGCGCTCTTCGGCGCGGTGCGGCGCGGCGCGGGCGCGCTCAGCGCGAGCCTCGCGACCGGCGCGGCGTTCGTGCTGGGCCACTTCGATCTGCGGACGTGGGCGCCGCTCGCGCTCGTCGCGGCGGCGCTCTCGCTCGTCCGGGCCTCGGGTGGCTCGCTCTTGCCCTGCGTGGCGCTCCATGTCGGGTTCAACGCGACCACGGTCGGCGCGCTCCTCCTCGGCCTCTCCGCGCCGGCGAGCCCGGCGTCGCTCGGCGCGGGCGCCACGCTCGCGGGGACGGCGCTCACCGTCGCGCTCGGGTGGGGCATCGTCGCGATCGGGCGGCGGAGCGCCGTGGCCGCCGCGGCGCGGGCCGCCGACGACTAGGGCGGAGGCGCCGCGCGCGCGGCGCTCACGCGGCCGCGCCCGCCGCGGGCAGGACGACGGAGAACGTCGTGCCGGCGCCGGGTCGGGTGGCGACGGCGACGGCCCCTCCGGCCTGCTCCGCGATCGCGTGCACCACGGCCAGCCCGAGCCCCGTGCCCTTCCCCGGCAGCTTGGTGGTGAAGAACGGCTCGAACACCCGCGCGGCGACCTCGGGCGCCATGCCGTCGCCGGTGTCCTCGACCTGCAGCAGCGCGGCGGGGCCGCCCGTCCACTCCCCCGCGATCCGGGCCGCCTCGGCCGGCGTCGCGCCGCGCGTGCGGATCGTCACGCGACCCCCCGAGGGCATCGCGTCGATCGCGTTGGTGACGAGGTTCAGCGCCACCTGCTCGAGGTGGCCCGGGTCGACGCGCGCGAGCGCCGGTGGCTCCCCGTGCTCGACGACGAGCTCGTGGTGCGCGTCGACGACCCGGCGCACCAGCGGGAGGACCCGCTCCACCGACTCGCCGAGATCCACGTCGCGCGGGAGCGCCTCCTGCTTGCGGCCCACGGCGAGGAGCTGGCGCACCAGCCCCGCGGCGCGCGTCGCCTCGCTCTCGATCTCGCGCGCGGCCTCGCGCGTCGCCAGGTCACCCGCCCGCGAGAGGACCTCCGCCTGCAGCCGGACGACCGTCAGCACGTTGTTGAAATCGTGGGCCACCCCCGCCGAGAGCCGGGCCACGAGCTCGGTGCGCTGGGCGCGCTCCAGATCGGCCAGGAGCCCGCGCCGCCGCCGCTCCTCGTCCAGCGCGCGGTCTCGGGCCTCCGCCAGGATCCGGAGCGACACGGCGAGCACGACGCCGGTGATCGCGAGCGTGACGCTGGCGACGACCCAGAGCCGCAGCGGCCGGAGCGGCACGGGCGGGCCGAGCTGCCCCGCCTCTCCCAGGACGACGAACGCGAGCAAGAGCCCCGAAGCGAGCGCGGCGGTGAGGACCGCCGCGCGGCCGCTCCACGTCAGGCCGACCACGAGGACGATCGGCGGCAACACGTAGCCCGCCGGGGACTGGACGCCCCCGGAGAGCCACAGATCACCGCCCACCACGGCGAGGTAGAGCCCGGCGTGCACCGCCACCGCCAGCCGCAGGTGCCCCCGCCGGGCCAGCTCGTGCACCGCGGCGTGAGCCGCGAGCATGGCGAGGTAGGGGAGGTGGCCGGCCCAGTGGGTCGGGCGCAACGCGACGGAGGCGGTCGCCGCCACGGTGAGGAGCCCCATGCCGGCGCGCACCAGGATGAGGAACGTGCGGAGCCGCTCGGGGGTGGTGTCCGGTCGGACCTCCTCGGGGCCCAGGGCCCCCGCGGCGCGCATGCATGGAAGCATAGGGCCAGGTTGGGCGGCCGACCAACCGCGGGCGCTCGGCGCGGCCCGGCGCGGGACGCGGCGGGCCGTCGAGCTAGAGTCCGCGCGATGAACGCTCCCAGCTCGGCCGACCGCTCGGCGATGGCGCGCGCGCGCCCCGCCTACGAACGCCACGCAGGCCTCCACGTCCTCCGCCTGAGCGGGGACGACTACGAGATGGGGTACCAGCACGGTCGCCTGCTCTCCGGCGCGATCCGGCGCGGTCCGCTCCCGTACTTCGCGAGCTACGTGGACACGATGGTGGCGGCCGGGCTCGGCCCGCGCGCGGGGTGGCTCGCGGGCGAGGCCCTCCGTCGCACGGTCGGCCGCCGGATCGCGCGCGGCTTCCCCGGTCACGTCCGCGCGGCGCTCGACGGCCTGGCCGACGGCGCGGGGCTCTCTCGCGCCGAGGTGCTGGGCGCCGTCACGATGCCGGAGACCTACCTCTGGCTGCTCGGTCGCGTGATCGCGCTGCGCGGGCCGCGCCTGGCGCCGCGCGCGGGGGCGGCGCTGCTCGGCTGCACCAGCGCGGCGGCCTGGGGGGACGCGGTCGTCGATGGCCGGCTGCTGCACGGGCGCAACTTCGACTACCAGGGGGTAGGCGCCTGGGACACCGAGCAGGCGGTCGTGTTCCACCGCCCGCGCGACGGTCAGCCGTACGTCTCGGTGAGCGCGGCCGGCGTGCTGTTCGGCGGCATCACGGCGATGAACGCGGCGGGGCTCACGCTGGTCGTGCACCAGCACATGGCGAGCGACGCGCTCGAGCTCGGCGGGGTCCCCATCGGCGTCGCGGGGGACGCCGTGATGCGCCACGCGCGGACGCTCGACGACGCGCGCCGGATGCTCGACGACGACCGCCCGAGCGGCTGCTGGACCTATGTCGTCGCGTCCGCGCGGGAGCAGGCGGCGCTCTGCTACGAGACGACCCCTCGCGGGCGCGCGCACCGCCACGTGGGGTCGGGGACGTTCGCGTACTCCAACGTGTTCCTCGATCGGGAGCTCGGGCGCACCGAGCGACACCTCTACCCGGCACACTGGCGGAACAACCTGGCGCGGCTCCGCCGCGCGGACGCGCTGCTCGCCGAGCGTCGCGGCCGCATCGACGCCGACGCGATCGCGCGGATCCTCGGGGATCCCGGCGACGGGACGTGCCGCTTCGAGACGGCGATCTCGCTGCTGATGACCGTCGCCTCGGTCGTCTTCCGTCCCGAGGACGGGCGGCTCTGGGTGGCGACGGGGCGCGCGCCGGTGGCCAACCGCGAGTACGTCGCGTTCGATCTCCCGGCGGAGGGCCCCGCCGACGGCGTCCCGCCCTTGACGGGCGGCGTGCTGGCGGACACGGCCGCTGCCGCCGCGTTCGACGCGTACCGCGACGCGTACGCGGCGTATTTCGATCGCGGGGATCCGGCCGAGGGGCGGCGGCAGCTCGCCCGCGCGGCGGAGCTCGCCCCCGTGGAGCCCCTCTACCGCTACGTGGCGGGGCTGCTCGCCCTCCTCGACGCCGATCCCGCCGGGGCGGCGTCCGAGCTCGATCGCGCGATCCAGCTCGGACATCCCGTCCCCGAGCGCCGCGCGGCGTTCCACCTGTGGCGGGGTCGCGCGCGGGATCGTCTCGGGCGCCGTGACGACGCCGTGGCGGACTACCAGCGCGCCCGCCTCGGCGACGAGCACGTCTCCCGCGCGGCCGAGCGGGGCCTCGCGCGCGCCTGGCGTCCGCGTCGCTTCGGCGTCGAGTTCACGCTGGCCGACGTGCCCATCCCGTGAGCGCGCCGGGGCCGGGGCGGGGAGCGCGTGCTAGAGGACCGTCGCCTGCCGTGACGCGCTCGAAGATCGCACTCTGCCTCCCGGGCGGCGGCGCCACCGGGGCGATGTACCAGATCGGCGCCCTCGCCGCGCTCGAGCACGCGATCGAGGGCTTCGACGCGACGGCCCTCGATCTCTACGTGGGGGCCTCGAGCGGCGCCAGCGTCGCGGCGACGCTGGCCGCCGGGCGCCCCATCGAGCGCATGTACCGGGCCTTCCTCGACCCGGCCGACGCCTACTTCCCGCTCGAGCGACGCCACGTCCTGCAGACGGACGGCGCCGAGTGGCGGCGCACGGTCACCACGGCGCTCGGCGCCTTGGCGCACGGGGCGCGGAGCTTCGTCGGCCGGCCGCCGCTCTCCCCCGCGGAGCTGTGGGAGGAGCTCGATCGCTTCAACGACTCGCTGCCGGCGGGCGTGCTCTCGCTCGAGGCGTACGAGCGCTTCCTGGACGGCTTCTTCGTCCGGCGCGGGATCCCGCAGGCGTTCTCCAAGCTGCCCCGCCCGCTGCGCATCCTCGCCCACGATCTGGACTCCGGGGAGAAGGCGCTGTTCGGGGCCCCGGGGCTCGAGCACGTGCCGATCACGCGCGCGTGCATCGCGTCGATGGCGGTGCCGCCCTTCTTCTCGCCCGTGCGGATCGGCGACCGCCACTACATCGACGCCGGCGCGGCTCAGGTGTCGATGCTCGAGCTCGCCATCGACGCCGGCGCGGAGGTCGTCGTGGTCGTAAACCCCATGGTCCCGGTGAACGTGTCGCGCGTGCCCACGGGTCACGGTCGCCGGTCCAGCGTGCGGGACAAGGGGCTGCTCTGGGTGGCGAACCAGGCGATCCGCATCAGCCTGCACACGCTGCTCCGCGAGGCGGTGGCGCGCGTCACCCGAGGCGGGAGGGCCGAGGTGCTGCTCCTCGAGCCGGACGCCGCGGACGGCATCCTCTTCATGTACAGCCCGGCGAGCTTCGCCGCGCGCCGCAACCTCCTCGAGAGCGGCTACAAGACGACGCGCGCCCGCGTGGCGCGGCTCCTCGAGGAGCAGGCCCCCGCGGTCACGCGCGCGGGGTTCGTCCCACGCGCGAGGGAGAGCCAGCCGCGGAGCCACCCGCCGGGCGCGGGGGGGTGAGGGTGGCGTCGGCGGTCCGGCTCGGGCTCGGTCTCGTCCTCGCGGTGCTCGCGGGGGGCGGGCAGGCGGCGTGCTCGGAGCCGTACCGGGTCGGCGAGCACGTCTGGGTCGAGTGGGAGAAGCGCGATCACCCGGCGCACATCCTCGAGCGCAAGGGGCGGTCGCGGTACCGAGTCCGCTTCGACGGCTACGACTCGCGCTGGGACGAAGACGTGGGCCTCGAGCGCATCAAAGGGCGAGTGGTCGGCGCCGTCGAGCTGCCCCCGCCGCCGGAGCGCGTCGCGCGCGCGCTGGGAGCTGCCGTCCCGCGGAGCTCCGCGAGCGCGGCGCCGAGCGGCTCGGCGGCGGTCGTCCAGGGGCTCTACAAGGAGGGCGATCGCGTGCGCGTGCGCTGGCGCGGCTCGATCTACGGGGCGACGGTCCTCACCGTCGAGGGCCCGGACCGCTTCCGGGTCCGGTACGACGCGCACGAGCCGGCCTGGGACGAGACGGTCTCGCTCGAGCGCATCGCCGGCCGGCGGTGAGCGGGCCGCGGCGCGCGCCTCACCGCGGCGCGGCGCGCGTCTCACCGCGGCGCGGCCTCGCGCGGCGCGGCCTCGGGCGGCGCCTCTTCACCCGGCATCAGCCCGAGCGAGCTCCAGGCCGCGCCGAGTCGCTCGCGTTCTCGCGCGGAGAGCGTCTCGGGATGGTAGGCGGCGACGCGTCGCGCGGCCCCGAGCCACCGGTGCGCCTCGCGCGCGTTTCCGAGCGCGAGCTCGGTGAGCCCCCGCTGGAGCGAGTAGCGGGCGAGCTCGACCGGCGACATCTCGGCGAGCTCCGGCTCGAGCCGCTGGAGCGCCCGCCGCGCCTCGGGGTACCTCGCGTGCTCGAACGCCTCCGTCGCCGGGCCCAAGCGGCCGGCGCAACCGAGGGCAGCGACCAGCGGCAGGAGCCAGGGCACGTGACGTGGCATGGTCGTGGTTCGGCCGAATTCGGGCCGAGTTGCGCGATTTCCCCCCGGGCCCGGCGCTCGGTGCGCTCGGTCGCCTTGCGCGAGGGCGCCGCTCGGGGCAAAGGGGCCCGCCCGCTGCCCCGAACCCCCCGGACTCCTTCATGACGACCCTCCCTCGCGACCGCCTCCGCAACGTCGCGATCATCGCTCACGTCGACCACGGCAAGACGACGCTCGTCGACGCCATGCTCCGCCAGACGGGGGCGTTCCGCGCCAACGAGGCCGTCGCCGAGCGCGTCATGGACTCCAACGACCTCGAGCGCGAGCGAGGCATCACGATCCTCGCGAAGCACTGCAGCGTCGCCTACGGCGAGTACCTCGTGAACCTCATCGACACGCCCGGGCACTCCGACTTCGGCGGTGAGGTGGAGCGGACGCTCCGCATGGCGGACGGCGCCATCCTGCTCGTGGACGCCGCCGAGGGGCCGCTCCCGCAGACCCGCTTCGTCCTGAAGAAGGCGCTCGAGCTCGGGCACCCGGTCGTCGTGGTCATCAACAAGATCGACCGCAAAGACGCGCGCCCCGACGGCGTGCTCGACGAGGTGTTCGACCTCTTCTGTGATCTGGAGGCGAGCGAGGCGCAGACGGACTTCCCCGTGCTCTACGCCATCGGCAAGCAGGGGATCGCCAAGCGGCGGCTCGAGGACGAGGGGACGGATCTGCGCCCGCTCTTCGAGACGCTGGTGGACAAAGTGCCGCCCCCGAAGGGCAACCCGGACGGCGCGTTCCAGCTCCTCGTCCACAACGTCGAGCACGACGACTACGTCGGCCGCCTCGGGATCGGTCGCGTCGCCCGCGGGCGGGTCGAGATCGGGCAACAGGTCGTGCTCATGGCCGAGAACGGCGAGAGCCAGCACCGGCTGAGCAGCCTCTTCGAGTACGAGGGGCCCCGCCGGGTGAAGGCGCAGCGCGCGCAGGTCGGGGACATCGTCGCCATCGCGGGCCTCGAGGAGGTCCAGATCGGGGACACCGTGGTCGCGCCCGACGCGCGCGAGGCGCTGCCGCGCATCCGAGTGGAGGAGCCGACGATCCGGATCACGTTCCAGGTGAGCACCTCGCCGTTCGCCGGTCGCGTCGGCAAGTGGGTCACGTCGCGGCACCTGCGCGAGCGCCTCGAGCGCGAGGGGCGACGCAACCTGGCGCTCCGCTTCGAGCCCACCGCCGAGCCGGACGTCTTCGTCGTGTACGGTCGAGGGGAGCTGATGCTCGCCATCCTCGCCGAGACGATGCGCCGGGAGGGCTACGAGTTCTCGCTCGGCATGCCGGAGGTCGTGGCGCGCGAGATCGACGGCGAGAAGGTCGAGCCGGTCGAGCTAGTCGTCGTCGACGTGCCGGACGAGCACGTCGGCGCCGTCACCACCCGGCTCGGCGAGCGCCGCGGGCAGATGACGAAGATGACGAACCTCGGCTTCGGGCGGGCCCGCCTCGAGTTCCGCGTGCCGTCGCGCGGGCTGATCGGCTTCCGCTCCCAGTTCCTCACCGAGACGCGAGGCACGGGCCTGCTGAACACGATGTTCGACGGCTGGCAGCCGTGGCAGGGCGCGCTCCTCCGGCGGGGCAACGGCGCCATGGTCGCCGACCGCGCCGGGGCGACCACGCCCTACGCGCTCTTCCACCTGCAGCCGCGCGGGGTGCTCTTCGTCGGCTCGGGCGTCGAGGTGTACGAGGGGATGGTCGTCGGTGAGCACAACCGGGCGAGCGACCTCGACGTGAACGTCACCCGCGAGAAGAAGCTGACGAACATCCGCGCCGCCGGGCGCGACGAGAACGTCATCCTGACGCCGCCGCGCGTCCCGACGATCGAGAGCGCGCTCGAGTTCATCGACAAGGACGAGCTCGTCGAGGTCACGCCCGACGCCGTGCGCGTCCGCAAGCGAATCCTCGACTGTAACCGCCGCCCGCGGCGAGACGACGACTGACGCGGCGCCTCCTCCCGGCCCGCCGCCGCGCGCGGCCGCCCGGGGGCCACGGGTCGCGCCGCCGATCCTGGGCTACGCTCGAAGCGCGTGAGCAGGAAGCGCCTCCTCCAGCTCGGGTGCGCCGCGGCGCTCGTCGCGCTCGTCGGTGCCGTCGCGCTCCTCCTCTCGATGGCGAAGCCGTGGGCGCTCCGGTACGCCGTCGGCAGGGCGCGCGATCAAGGGGTCGTGCTGAGCCCGACGGAGATCGAGCTCGGGCTGGGGTCCGTCACGCTCCGCGAGTCGAGCTTCGAGCTCGCGGGGCTGCCCGCGATCCGAGGGAGGATCCGCCGCCTCGACGTCTCGCTCCGCGGGTGGACGCCGGTCGCGCTCGGGCTGACGGGCGTCGAGGTGGAGGCGACCGGGACGGCACCGGCGCTGGCCGTCGGGGTCGCGGACTGGGCGAAGCGACACCCGTCGACGTTCGCGCTCCCGACGGAGGCGCAGGAGGTGACGCTGGCCTGGCGGCCCGAGCCGGGCGCCGAGCCGTGGTTGAAGCTCGAGGGAGGCCGGGTGCAGCGCTCCGGGGCGACGACCGCGTTCACCGCCGAGCGCTCGCTGGTCGGCGTGTGCCTGGAGCGCGACGAAGGCGCGCCGCGCTGTCCCGATCTCGGGAAGGTCGGCGCCGCGTGGACGGCGGACGCCGCCCAGGTGTCGCTCGCGCTCGGGGCCGCCGACCTCGCCGCCGCGCCGCTCCGCCTCGAGGTGCGGCACGCGCTGCCGCAGCCCACGGCGCGCCTCACGCTCGCGCCGGTCGAGCTGCATCGCCTCGCCGGGCCGCTCGGCTCGAAGGTCCCGCTCCGCGGCGTGAAGGCGAGCGCGGCGGTGGATCTGGCGCTGCCACCGGGGAGCGCGGGCGGGCCCATCACCGGCAAGCTGGAGGCGTCGCTCCAGGGGTATGTACCCCCCCACCCACGGGAGCTGGACGGCTTCCTCTTCGGCGACACCACGAAGCTCTCGGCGAAGCTCCGGCTCGACGACGCGCGCGAACGCGTGGACCTCGAGGAGGTGCGGCTCGCCGCGGGGGCGTTCTCGCTCGCCGGCTCCGGCACGGTGGCGAGGGACGGCGCGCGCGCGCGGATCCGGCTCGACCTCGCCGGGGACCTGCCCTGCTCCGCGCTCGCGGGAGCGGCCGCCGACTCGGCCCTCGGGCGCCTCCTCGGGCGGGCACCGGGGGAGCTCGCGCGGCTCCTCGTGCGCGGGAGCGTGAGCGTGAAGGTCGCGGTCGACGTGCGCTCCGATGCGCTCGCGGACGCGACCGTGCGCCCCGAGATCGGCGTCGGCTGCGGTCTGCGCCCGCTCACCGTCGGTGGCGTCGACGTCGGCAAGATCCTCGGCGGCGAGCTCCCGCCCCTCCCGAGCGGCTTCCCGCCGCTGCCCAGCGCGCTCCCCCCGCTCCCGATGGGGTTTCCCCCGCTGCCCGGCGCCCGCCCGACGCCGGGCGTGTCCTCCGCTCAACCCCGCTGACGCGGCCCGCCGGGCGCCCCGGCCGAGCTCGCGGGCGGCTCGGGGCGGGGGCGAGGCGCGCCGGGGTCCGCGCGGAGCTCGGCGAGATCGAAGGGCGCGCTCGCGAGGGGCGCGGGGACGCGGGCCGCGATCGCGGCGAGGAGCGCGCCGAGGCTCCCGCGGTCGGCCGCCGCGACCGCGAGCACGCCGGCGCGGTGCCCGAGCGCGTCGCGCTCCGCTGGCTCCAGCCGGTCGATCTTGTTGTACACGGTGAGCCGGGGGACGGCGGCGAGGCCCAGCTCGTCCAGGATCGAACGAGTCGTCGCCTCTTGCGCCTCGTGGTCCTCGTCCGAGACATCGACCAGCTCGAGGAGCAGGTCGGCGTCCTCGGCCTCCTCGAAGGTGGCACGGAACGCCGCGAAGAGCTCCCGGGGCATGTCCCGGATGAAGCCGACCGTGTCGGTGAGGAGCACCTCCCGCCCGTCCGGGAGGCGGAGGCGCCGCGCGCGCGTGTCGAGCGTCGCGAACAGCCGATCCTCGGCCAGCACCCCCGCGCCGGTGAGCGTGTTGAGGAGCGTGCTCTTGCCGGCGTTGGTGTACCCGACGATCGCCACCACGGGCAGCTCCGCGCGCGTGCGCTGCCGGCGCCGCTCCCAGCGCTGGCGCGCGAGGTCGGCGAGCGTGCGCTCCAGCCGCGTGACCCGCTCACGCGCTCGCCGGCGGCCGATCTCGAGCTTCGTCTCGCCCGGGCCACGGCCGCCGATGCCTCCCGTCAGGCGGGAGAGGGCGTCGTCCTTCTGCCCGAGCCGAGGCAGGGTGTACTCGAGCTGGGCGAGCTCCACCTGGAGCTTGCCGTCGCGCGTCTCGGCGCGCTGCGCGAAGATGTCGAGGATGAGCTGCGAACGATCGATGACCTTGAGATCGGTGACCTTCGCCAGGCTGCTCGCCTGGGCGGGAGTGAGATCTTGGTCGAAGATGAGCGTCTCGGCGTCGAGATCGATCGCGCGCATCACGACCTCCTCGAGGCGCCCCTTGCCGAGCACGAACCTCGGATCGAGCCGCTCGCGGAGCTGGACGATCCGGTCGACGACCTCGACCCCGGCGGTCTCCGCCAGGCTCGCCAGCTCCGTCATCCGCGCGCGGGCACGCCCCGGCGCGCCGGGCCGGGACTTCTCGCCGACATGGACGAGGATGGCGCGGCCGTCCTTCGCGCGGACCTCGCGGCCGCGCCGCTGGCGGGCGTACTCGGCCTCGAGCGCGGCCACCAGCCGGCCGAAGTCCGGGAGCGCGTGCCCCCAGGGGACGGGGCCCTCCACCTGATAGGGGGCACGCCCCTCGAGCTGCCCCGGCACGATGTGGGCCCAGGTGATCGCCCGCGGCTCCCGCTCGGGAGAGAGCTGCACGGCGGCGACGAGATCGAGGCGCAAGCGGACGAGGTCCGTGAGATCGTCCGCGGTGAGCGGCTCGCCGTGCAGGTGGGTGTGGACGAGCCGGAGCGCGCGGAAGCGCCCCTCCGCTGCGCGCAGGCGCCCCACGTCGGGGAGCAGGAGCCCGGTAGCCGTCCCCACGACCACCCACTCGATCTCGCCGGAGCGGTGCACCAGGACGCCGACCTGCCGCCCCGTCTCGCGTGACGACTCGGCGAGCGAGCGGACCAGCTCCGGCGTCGCGATCCGGTCGAGCGGCACCTTGCGGCGCCCGAGGCGCTCGAGCGCGCGGTGGGCGCTCGGCGCGAGGCCGCTGGTGTTGCCGAAGATGCCGCTCATCCGAGGCGCCCGAGGCGCGCGAGGCGCACTCTACGGCGAACGGGGCCGCTGCACCAGCGAGCCGGCGCGGGCGTCCGGGCGCGCGCCGCCGCGGATCCGGCCACAGCGGCCCGCCGCGAGCTCGGGCCAGGAGCGCGCGGAGCCCTCCGGCAGCCCCCTGCGCCAGCCGCGCCGGTCACGGCTCACCGGTCCGACCCCGGCACGGGCTCGGCGTCCGCGCAGCAGCGGAAGCCGCGGCCTGGGTTCACGTTGGAGAACCCGGTGAATCCGAGCGCTGACGAGCAGGCGAGTCTCTCCGCCGAGGAATGTTGGATGGATCCCCCATTGATGGCGCAGCCGAGGTCGTTGCCGTTGAACGTACACGCGTTGCCCCACTCGGAGACGCTGCCGCTGAGGTCGTGGAGGGCGTCGAACGGGGGGCGGGAGCCGTGGCAGCCGCGCGTGGCGGCGTCGGTGACGGGGGGCAGGAGCGTGCTGCCGTCTGGC
>JADLEQ010000039.1 GCA_020846005.1 Polyangiaceae bacterium | reverse complement strand
GACCCTCTGCAGCCCGGACGGCGGCGACGCCCGGTGCGCGGACCTCCAAGTCGACCCGATGAACTGTGGCGGCTGCGGGACGACCTGCGACGCCGGGTTCGTTTGTAGCGCGGGCACGTGCACGCTCGCGTGCGCCGGGGGCGCTTCCTTGTGTGCTCCGCCCTCGGGGGCGGCC
Source organism: Polyangiaceae bacterium (assembly GCA_020846005.1). Lineage (GTDB taxonomy): Bacteria > Myxococcota_A > Polyangia > Polyangiales > Polyangiaceae > JADLEQ01. The sequence goes on along the minus strand of JADLEQ010000039.1, from coordinate 10,521 downwards.
TACTGCGCATCTCTCGAGACCGACAATGAGAACTGCGGCGCCTGCGGAAGCCCCTGCCCGCCCGGTGCGGTCTGCTCGGGTGGCGTGTGTGCGGCGAGCTGCAGCGGATCCCTGGCGGCGTGCACGTCAGCCGCCGGCGCGCCGTTCTGCACCGACCTGAACTTCGATCCGCAGAACTGCGGGGCGTGCGGCGGCGCCTGCGCGGCGGATCAGGTCTGTATCGCGGGCGCCTGCAGCGTCTGTGTGCCGAGCACGTGGCAGTGCATTGGGGACACGCTCGCACGTTGCGCGACGACGGGCGGGAGTTGGACGCCAGTCCAGGGCTGCGCGGCGGGTCTGTGCGACGCCCCGAACGCCCAGTGCGACGTCTGTGTGGCGAACGCCTCCACCTGCGCCACGACGACGGCGAGGCGGGTGTGCGCCGCCGACGGGCAGTCCCAGGCGACGATCAGCTGCACGTCGCCCGCCCCGTACTGTGCCGCGGGGTCGTGCGTGGAGTGCCTCACCTCGGCCCAGTGCACCGCCACCGGGCAACAGTGTCTCGTCGCGGTCTGTGCCAGCAACCAATGTGCCCAAGCGCCTGTTGCCAGCGGAACCGCGTGTTCGGTGGGTGGCGATCCCGGGACGTGCGACGGAGCGGGCGCCTGCCGCGTCTGCGTGGAGGGCGCGGCGCGCTGCGCGGCGGGCGGCGGCGCGACTCCCCAGACGTGTGTGGGCGGTGCGTGGGTGTCCGGATCGCCGTGCGGGGGGGCCACCCCATACTGCGCGAGCGGTGCCTGCGTGGAGTGCACCAGCTCCGGGCAGTGTCCGTCCACGGGCCAGCAGTGCCTCGCGGCGGTCTGCGCAAGCCAACAGTGCGCGACCGTACCGCTCGGGGGCAGTACCTCGTGCTCGATCGGCGCGGACGTGGGAACGTGCGACGGCAGCGGGAGTTGCCGCGTGTGCACGGAAGGCGCGGCGCGCTGTGCGTCGGGAGGCGGCCAGGTCCCGCAGCTCTGCGTGTCTGGGGCGTGGGTGAGCCAGGCGCCCTGCTCGGGCGCGACGCCGAACTGCAGCGGAGGTGTGTGCTCGGGCGCCGCGTGCGGCAACGGGATCACCGAGCCGGGCGAGGCGTGTGATGACTCGAACACGGCGCTTTGCGACGGCTGCGAGTCCTGCGAGAAGCGCCGCTGGGTGAACCTCCCCGCGGGGGCGGCGTATCGCGCGAGCACGCTCGACGACATCCTCCCCGGCCCGACGGAGAGCGCGTGCTACGAGGCATGGGCACGCACCAACGGCACGGTGTCAGATGCGATCTACGCATCCAGCGTCGGCTCAAACACGAACATCAATTTCATCTTGCGGTGCTTCCAGGTGGGTACCCGCCTCCAGTTCGCGGTGCAGAACGGTCCGACCTTCATCGCCTCGCAGCCGCTCGCGGCCTGCGGGGACGGGCAGTGGCACCACGTCGCTGGATGTCGCGAAATCTCGGGCTCGAACGCCACCCTCCACCTGTACTGGGACGGCGTGCTGGTCGGTTCTGAGACCGGCAGCGCGACCCTGATCGGCGCGCCCACGGACGTCGTGTTTGGCGGGACGACCTATATGAGCTTCGGCCTCGGCGGCGCGATCGACGAGTTCCGGATCTCCCGAGGGCTCCGCTACGCCGCCAACTTCACCCCCCAACGACGGCTCGCCGTGGATGCCTCGACGGTCGTTCTCTACCACATGGACGAGGGCACCGGGACGACGCTCGGCGACTCCGGAGGGAGCGTGCACTCGGCGAGCGTGAGCGCCGGCACGCCGAGCTGGAGCATCGACAGCGGGTACGCGCCTGGGATGTGCCTCTAGCCTGGCGCGCACCCAGCTCGACGGCGCACCCCGCCCGCTCGCTGCCTGCCGCCGCGAATGCATCAACGCGCTCTTCGTCCACCGCAGCGAGGCGTACCGCCAGCTCGACGCGCGCAGGCGGCGCGATCGCACCTGCGCGGCGCTCCGTATCGGCGCATGAGCCGCCGCTCTCGCGGGGGAGCGTCCGCCGTCTTGTGATGCGTCGACGGGTCGGCCATACTGCGCTCGTGAGCGGCGCGCAGGAGGCGACGACGAGGCGCGTGGCGCTGGACCTGGCCCAGCTCCGCGGTTGGCGTCTCGCGCTGGATCTGGCGCCGGGGCTCATCGCGTTGCCGGAGGGGCGGACTCTCCTCGGCCGGGATCCGGCTTGCGGCGCCCAGGTCGCGCATCCGTCCGTCTCGCGGCGGCACCTGGCGTTCCACGTCGCGGGCGAGCGGATCGACGTCGAGGATCTCGGCAGCGCCAACGGGACGCTGCTCGGGGATCGGCGGCTGCCTCCGGGGGAGCGTGTGCCGCTGCGCGACGGTGACGCGCTGCTGGTCGGGCCGGCGCACGCCCTCGTCCGTGGGCCCGCAGAGCCACCGGACGCTGCCGCTGGGGGGACGGCTATCGAGCGGCTCCACGCGCTCGTCGATCGCGTGGCGGTCGGGACGATCCCGGTGACGCTGCTGGGCGAGACGGGGGTCGGCAAGGAGGTCATCGCCGAGCGGATCCACGCGCGCTCGCCCCGCAGGGACCAGCCCTTCGTGCGTATCAACTGCGCCGCCGTCCCCGAGCTGCTCCTGGAGAGCGAGCTCTTCGGGTACGAGCGGGGCGCGTTCACGGGCGCCGTCCGATCGAAACCGGGGCTCTTCGAGGCGGCGGACGGCGGCACCCTCCTGCTCGACGAGGTCGGTGAGCTGCCCGCCGGCGCGCAGGCCAAGCTGCTCCGAGCGCTCGACCGCCGCGAGGTGCACCGAGTCGGCGCGGTCCGCCCCCGCGCGGTCGACGTGAGGCTCATCGCGGCGACCGCCCGCGACCTGCATGCCCTCCAGCTGGCCGGTGGGTTCAGGCCCGATCTCTACTTCAGGCTGTGCGGCGTGGTCCTCGAGGTCCCGCCCCTGCGAGACCGACTGGACGAGGTCTCGACGCTCGCGCGAGAGTTCATCGAGGAGAGCTCTCGCCAGCTCGGGCGTCCGCCGCCCGCGCTGGACCACGCAGCCCTGCGGCTCCTGCGCGCGTGGTCGTGGCCCGGCAACGTCCGGGAGCTGCGGCACGTCATCGACGCGGCCGTGCTCCTGGCGGACGAGCGGCGGATCGGTCCGGCCCAGCTCCCGGCGCGGATCCGTGCTGGCGCGGAGCCGCCCCCGGGCCCCGGTCTCCGCGGGGAGGTCGCGCTGGTCGAGCGCCAGCGCATCCTCGAGGCGCTCGAGGCCTGCGGCGGGAACCAGAGCGCCGCCGCCCGCGCGCTCGGGATCTCGCGGCGGACGGTGATCTCACGGATCGAGGCGTGGGGGCTGCCGCGCCCGCGGAAGCGTTGACGGCGACGATCGCCGGGGGGCGTGGTAGTTTCACCGGTTGCATGGTGTCGGTTGGGTTGCCGCACGGCCACGGCGCATATCGGATGCACGAGGTCATCGCCGAGGGCGGCATGGCGGTGGTCCATCGAGGCGAGTTCCTGGGCGCGCACGGCTACCGCCGAGCGGTGGCACTCAAGCGGCTGAAGCCTCACCTCGCTGGGGACGCGGAGCTCGTCGCGATGCTGCTCGACGAGGCGCGCCTGTCCGGTCACCTCCGGAGCCCGCACTGGGCCCGCGTGCTCGACACGATCGCCGTCGGGCGCGAGATCGTGCTCGTGACGGACTGGGTCCCCGGGGTTCCGCTCTCGGCGCTCCTCGGCGCCGCCCGTCGCGCCGGGGAGCCCGTCGCCCCCGGCGTGGCGGCGGCGATCGGGTCCTCGATCCTGGCCGCGCTCGCCGACGCCCACCGCGCGACCGACGAGCGTGGGCGCCCGCTGGGCATCGTCCACCGCGACATCTCGCCGCAGAACGTCCTGCTCACCTCGGACGGCTTCGTCCGCGTGATCGATCTCGGGGTCGCCATGGCCGCCTGGCGGAGGCAGTGCACGCGAGCTGGTGAGATCAAGGGCAAGCCCGCGTGGATGGCGCCGGAGCAGCTCCTCGGCGAGCGGGTCGACGCGCGCGCGGATCTCTTCGCCGTGGGCGTCATCCTGTGGGAGGCGCTGCAGGGCCGGCGACTCCATGACGCAGACGCGGTCGCGACGGTCCTCGAGCGCCTCCGCACGGCGCCGCCGCGGCTCGCGGCGCCGGTGCCCACCGCGCTTGCCGAGGTGGTCGAGCGGGCCCTGGCGTGGGAGCCCTCCGAGCGGTTCCAGGATGCTGCGAGCATGGCCCTCGCCGTCGAGGCCGCCGTGCCGCTCGCGCCTGCGAGCGAGGTGGGAGCGTGGGTCCGCCGGCACGGAGGAATCCTCCTGGCCGATCGTGAGCGGCCGAACGACTCGCGGGGCGTGCTGCTCGCGGAGGGCGCGGAGCCGGCGGGATCCCACTTCACGGATCTCGGCACGGACGCGGTGGTCGAGACGACGATCGGTGTCCCGGCTACCCGCCGCGGCGGGGCGAGCGCGCGCGCTGCGCGGCGTGCTGCGCTCGCGCTCGCGCTCGCAGCGGGCACGGCGTCGGGCTTCGCGATCGCGACGCTGCGCGGGGCGGCGCCGCGCGCGGCGGAGTGGCGGGAAGCCTCACCGAGGCCGCCGCTGGCGGGAGCGATCCCAGCGCTCAGCCATCGGATCGCCACGCAGGCGGCGTCGGGCGAGCCACCGGTCGCGCCCGTCGCGCCGCCCGGGGGGGACGAACCACGCAGCCGTTCGCGCGGCGCCCCGGCGGGTCGGCCGCCCGCGGCGAGCGCCTCGCGGGGAGCGGGCGACGTGGCCGCTGGGAACCAGCGCCGCCCCGCGCCTACTGCCGCTCGCTCGTGCCCTCCTCCGTGGGAGACGGACGCCGATGGAGTCCGCACGTGGAAGGAGGAGTGTCTCTGACTCGGCCCTCGGTGCGGCGAGCCGTCGATCGGACGATGGCCGGCGCCGCGCGAACGGGGCGTGGCGTCATCGCGCTCGTCTCCGTTGCGCTCGCGCCGGGGGCAGCGAGTGGCCAGGAGCTGACGAAGCAGGAGTGCATCGGCGCGCACGCCGACGCGCAGCGGTCGCGTCGCGGCGGTCACCTCGGTGAGGCGCTCCGTCAGCTGACGCGCTGCGCGTCGGCGAGCTGTCCTGCGGTCCTCCGCGACGAGTGTACCGCGTGGTACGGGGAGGTTCGGTTGGAGCAGCCCCTCGTGGTCTTCGACGTCCGCGACGCTCGCGGCGTGCTCGTCGTGGATGCCACGCTCGTCGAGGGGGCTCGCGTGCTCGCCGCCCCCGTCGGCTCGACGGGAGTCGCGCTCGATCCGGGCGCGCACGAGTTCGTGCTGCGGCGTCCGGCCGGCGCCGAAGCGCGCGTGAAGGTCACGCTCCGGGCCGGCGGCGGCGTGGTCCCGGTAGCCGTGCGGTTCGGCGCGGAGAGAGCCGCCTCGGAGGCGGAGCGCACTCCCCCTGATCCTCGGAGCGCAGGCGCCTCTGCAGGAGCGCGCGACCTCCCGGCCGGGGGGGCGCCCGGCGAGTCGGCGCCGCGCGGTGGAGCGGCGCTACCCGCCGCCTTCTGGGTGCTCGGCGGCGTCTCGGCCGCGGCGCTCGGGACGGCGGCCGTGTTCGGGTGGCAGGGCGCGGCGACGCAGCGCGCGCTCGAGCGGTGTGCACCGTGGTGCGATCGGGAGCGCATCGACGCCATGGATCGCCGCTACCTCGTCGCCGACGTCGCGCTCCTGGTCGCCGGGCTGTCGGCCGCGGGCGCGATCTGGCTCTGGCTCGAGGGCTCGAGCCCGCCTCCCGTGGTTGGCGCGCGGTCGGGTGCGGCGCCGGCCCTGGCGGGGTGGGTGTTCTGAGCGGAATGTTACCCAACTGTTACCAGCGAAGGGGCCAACGTCCGTGACGCGCCGAGCCCGGCGCGCGGAGGCCCCATGCAGACGAGCTCAACCACGATTCGCATCCCCGCGGTCCTCGCCGCCGCCCTCTCGCTCTCGTGCAGCGCGGCGAGCGGTGACCCCGGCGGAGGGGAGCCCGCTCCGGGCGGCGGCGCAGGCGGCGGGAACACCGGCGGTGCGTCCAGCGGAGGCGCGGCGGGAACCGGCGGGCTCGGGCTCGACTCAGGGGGCGGTGGTGGCGGGCTCGATGAGGACGCTGCCTGCGACCTGGTGTCGTCGGAGACGCAGGCCGCGCCTGCGTCGCTCCTCTTCCTCCTCGACTACAGCTGGAGCATGTGCCAGCTGCCGCACGCCGCGTCGCTCGACTGCGCATCGGATCCTGCGCAGTCGAAGTGGGGCATCCTCACGGAGGCGATGCGCGCGGCGATCGAAGCGCTCCCCTCCGCGTCGTACTCGGGACTGGTGCACTACCCGCTGGCGACCGACAGCGCGACGATCTGCGCGGTGGCCGCCGCGCCGAGCGTGCCGCTCGCGCTCACGGGCGGTGCCGGATCCGCTCAGCGCCAGAGCCTGCTCGCGGCGATGCCGCCAGGGCTCACCGACTCGAGCCCTGTCGCGCAGACACCGACCGCGGACGCCGCGCAGGCGATGTACACCTACCTCGCGGCGATCCCCCTGGCACTGGTCCCCGCGAGTCGGTTTCTCATCGTCATCACGGACGGCAAGGCCACGTGCGGGAACACCGGCGCCCAGTTGCTCGCAGCGGTGACGGCGGCAGCGGCGGCGACGCCCCCGGCGCGGACGTTCGTGGTCGGCGTCCCCGGGAGCGAGGGGTTCCGCGCCGAGCTCTCCCAGGCGGCGCAGGCAGGTGGGACGGCGCCGGTCGGCTGCTCGCCGAACGGGCCCACCTACTGCCACTTCGACATGACGCCGTACTCGACGCCGTCCGAGCTCGCGACGAAGCTGGGCGCCGCGCTCGCTGACATCCAGGGCATGGCGACCTGCGACTACGAGATCCCGGCCGGTCCCGGAGGGGGCACCATCGACTTCGGGCGCGTGAACGTCCGGTACACGCGCGGCGCCGGCGGCCAGGAGGAGCTACCGCAGGACTCCGCGTGTGCGACGGGTGGTTGGCGCTACGACGATCCCGGGAAGCCCAGCCGCATCGTCCTCTGTCCGGCGACGTGCTCGCAGGTGCAAGCCGACGCAGGCGCGCGAGTCGACGTGCTCTTCGGTTGTCCGACGATCGTCCGCTGAGGGGCCGAGCGGGGTGGGCGCGTGCCACTCACGCTCTCCGGCCAACTCGTCCCGGCAGCTTCGCCCGGCGCGTCAGGGCTCCTCGAGCACCACCCACGCGAGGGACGGCCCCAGCCGGTAGGCGGGACGCCCGCGCACGCGCGTCGCGGTGAGGGCTTCGCCCGCTGCGCCGAGGAGCGCGCGCAGGCGGCTGATGCTCACCTTGAGCGCGCGGCGCGCCGACGGCGAGTCGCGGCGCTCGAGCACCCGCTCGATGAGCTCCGATACCGTCCTGCCGGCGGCCCCCGCCGCGCCGAGTTCGCGCACCAGCGGCGCGAGCACGCGGCGATCCCGCAGTGATCGTCGCGCGCCCCACGGCAGGACGAGCTCGTCGCGAGCGGCGTCGAACACGACCGCACCCGGCACTCCGGCTCGCCAGCGAGCGGTCTCGGCGGCGTCGATGCCTCGGGTCCCGTCGGGCGCGGTGAGGCGCGCCACCCCGGCGGGCGTCCGCGCCGGCGCGCTGCGAGCGCCGAGGCGCCGCAGCAAGTCGCCGCGACCGCTGGTGAGCAGCGCCTCGCTGACCGCGGCCGGCCCCAGCGCCGCGAGCGCCCGCTCCGAGTGCTGCTTGCCGAGCGGCCCGCCCTCGAGCGCTCCGAACGCATGAAGCGGCGCGTACGCGCGCTCCTGCCCGAGCGCGAACCCGAAGCGCGCGCTCGCCTCGGCGGCCAGCTCCAGCTCCTCCGCCGCCAGCTCGAGACGTCCCACGGCGAGCGCGGCTGCCGCGGCAGCACGGCCCGCGCGCGCCGCGAAGAACGGAGCCTCCAGCTCGCCGAGCCGCCGAGCCGCGCGCGAGAGCCGGTCGAGCGCGGGCATCGGGTCCGGCCCGAGCGCCGCGACCTGCCCCGCCACGGCGTCGACCAGCGCGGTGAGCAGCGGCTCCGCGCCGGCGAGCTGAACCAGCGCCAGCCTCGCGCGGTCCACGGCCTCAACGGCGTCGACCTGGCGCTGAGCGAGGGCGTGCTCCTCCGCCAGATCGACGAACGCCTCGACGACGAGCCTCGCATCGCGCGTGCGCTCGGCTGCGGCGGCCAGCGCCGCGAAGCGCCCGCCGGGAGGTGGCGCTGCGTCCCGTGCCCGATCGACGCGGGCGCGGAGCACCTGCGCCGAGACGACCTCGGCTTCGCTGCCCGCCACTCGCCGCACCGCGATCGCAGCCTCCGCGAGGTCGGCGGCTTCCTCCCAGCGCCCAGACCAGAGCGCCATGTTGGCGAGGTTCACCCGGAGCGTGGCCGCGAGGGCCGGGGTCACGGCCCCCGCTCGCGTCGCGATCTCGAGCGCGGCGCGGTAGGCGGCTCGCGCGTCGTCCACACGACCGCGCCGCGCCTCCATCGTGCCGATGCGGTGCAGGCAACGTGCGCGGTCCGCCTCGGTGCCTTCCGTCTCCGAGAGGGCGGTCGCAGCGCGCAGCGCGACCTCGGCGCGCGCGTAGCTCGCCGACTCGATCGCGAGCGTCGCGCGGAGCAGCGCTGCTTCGATCCGCGCTGACGCTGGCGCCTGCCGAGAGGCCTCGACCTCGTCGAGGAGCTGGCGGGCCTCGTGGGCTCGCCCGCGGCGCCAGGCGAGGCGCGCACGCTCCACGGCGAGCGCGAGACGCGCTCCTGCCGAGGCCTTCGTGTGACGCTCGCGCGCTTCGTCGGCGGCCTCGTCGTAGCGCCCGAGCCGCTCGAAGAGGTGCTGACGTGCGGGCGCCTCGAGGGCGCCGCTGCCGAGGGCGCCGATCACGCTCGCGATCCGGCGCGGGCTGGCGGTCGCGGCGATCGTCCGGTGGTGCGCGAGCGCGGTCGCGCGCGCCCGCCCCGCGTCGCCTGCACTCCCGAACGCCTCGACCGCAGCGGCGAGCGCGTCGCCGTCGCCCACCTCGAGGAGCGCCACCGCGAGCGTCGAGAGCAACCGGGTGCGACGCGATGCCGGCTCGCGGGCGGACAGCCAGACACACGCCGCCGTGAACGGTGGCACGGGGACGAGCGCTCCCCGCTCCCTCCTGACCAGCCCGCGGCTCTCCAGGAGCGGTACGAGACTGCTGCCGCGCGGACCCCCCAGCCGAGCGAGCAGGGCAGTCTCCAGCGCCACGCCGCTCGCGAGCACGATCGCTACGCGTCCTAGCTGGCCGCCGAGCTCGTCGCGCAGGCACTGGCCGAGCGGCCCCGCGATCTTGGCCTCCGGATCCTCGAACCCGTCGCACGCGTTGATGATCAGGCGCCACCGCGCCAGGCGGACCCCCCACGGAGCTCCGGCGGGGTCGAGACGAGCCCACCGAGCGCGGGCGGGCAGCAGCGCGCGGGCGCTCACCCCCTCGCCCGCGCGCTCGAGCAAATAGCCGATGCGCCGCCGAGTCGGCTCGTCGCGCGCCGACTCCGCGAGGCGCACCAGGCGCGCGAGGTCCAGCCTGCGATCCACGCGATCGAGGCCGCTGCGGATCCGCGCGGCGGCCTCGCCGATGCGCGCTCGCGCTCCTCCGCCGCACAGCTCGACGACCTCCTCCTCGAGCGACGCGGCGCGACGTGGCGCCTGCGGCGCGCGCGAAGCGGCGCGGGTGACGGTCAGGGATCGACGCGTCGGCATCGGGGGGCTCCGGGAGCCAGGTCGAGACTACCGCGAGGCCCCGAGCGCCTCCGCCGCCGTTCCCAGCCGACATGGTTTCTGCGAGTCGTGCCGCGCTCTGGCGTACGTTGTCCGAGCTCGGGGCGGCGGTTCGAATGCCCGCCGCCCGCCGCGCGTCCATTCGAACCGTCGACCCCACGACCCGAGGAGACCTCCACGATGAACCGACCCGCGAAGAAGACACCCACCCGCGCGAACCCCAGCGCCTCGCGCGCGGCGCAGTCCGCCACACGGGGGCGCGCGGCGCCCGCACGGGAGCGCCGCGCGCCGCAGGCCCGCATCCTGCGGGCGCTGACGGCGAAGGGCGACTCCCAGCCCCGCACCTGCACCCGCGCGCGCCTCGTCGAGCTCCCGCTCGCGCACACCGACCGTCTGGCGCGGATCCTGTTCGCCTACGACACGCCGCTCCCGGCCACGCCCTGCGCCGTGTGGGGCGAGGCGCCGCCGGGGGACTCCTCACCCCAGGATCCACGGGGGACTCCGGCGCGCGACGGACACCCCGCCGGCTGAGCGGGCCGCGCCGCCCGATCGCTCGGTCGCCCGCCGTGTCGGAGGAGGCATTCGAGACGGCGAGAGGAGCCTCGGGCTCGGGCTCAGGCTCGCGCTCGGGCTCAGGCTCGGGCTCAGGCTCGGGCTCAGGCTCGGGCTCGGGTGATGGAAGCAACTTGGCGGGGAGGGAGCCGATGAGGGGGGCGTGCTATGGTGTTCGACACCGATGCTCGAGCGCGCCGCTGCCGTCGTCGGCCCGAGCGTGCTGTCGTACGGCGTGGCGGGCTTCCT
>JADLEQ010000038.1 GCA_020846005.1 Polyangiaceae bacterium | reverse complement strand
TGAGGTCCGCGAGGTTCGCGCCCTTCTTGTAGCTCGGGTTGAGCTGGATGAGCGGCTCGGGCCAGAACCGCCCCTCCGCGTAGATCGCCTCGACCTGCTGGCGGATGTCCTCCGCGTGGATCGTCGTAAACGACGTCGCGAACTTCCGGTACTCACCGACCACCGTGTCGCGCAGTGAGAAGACGTCCATGCTCTTGGCGCTCACCGCGTCCCCCTCGGCTTCGGCTCATCGTGCGCGTCGTGCGCGTCAGCCCCGCCCGCGCGCACCCACTCGTCGACCTCGGTGAGCTTGAACTTCCAGAGGCGGCCGATCTCGTGCGCGGGCAGCCCGCGACCATCGATCCAGCGGTAGACCGAGTCCCGCGCGATCCCGAGGTGCTTCGCGACGTCTTCGACCGAGACCCAGGGCTCCGTGGTCATCAGCTCAGCTCCGCTCCGCCTGGTCGGTTCCCGCGCGCGCGATCAGGATGGCGCGGGCAGACTCCGCTGACAAGAGCCGAAGATAGTCGTAGAGAAGCGTAGTGGGTGTTGGGCCTACACGGAGCGGGGGCCGGGCGGGTGGAACGTGGCCTTCAGCCCCTCCCACGCCCTCCGCTGCTCGCGCCAGTCGACCGACCGGCACAGGGCCTCGCGCAGGGCGCGCTCGCTCACGGTCTGGGCGCCGGCCGGAAGCCGTGAACGAAGATCCGATCATCCGTCGAGCCGAAGAGTGCCTGCAGGACTTGTCCGAAGTCCGGGGCGGTCCCGAGATGGAGGACGTGCCCTACGAGGGGCTGCGCTTCTCCATCGCAGAGGCTGGCGAGCTCGAGGCGCGCCTCGCGGGAGCGGGTGGCAAGCACCAGGATGAGCTGCTGGATCTGCCGGCGGGCGCCGCGACCTCGCGCCTGGGCCCTGCCGCCGCGCACCGCTCGAGGCGCCCCGACGGCGACGCCCGGTGGCGGCCACCTGTTCGCCAGTGGCGATCGCCAGGTGCCGCCACCGTAACGATCGAGAATCGCTGACACGCCGACGTGGCGCGCTTCTCGCTGAGCAGGGCGCATGTCCGTGCAGCACGTCCGGCTGGCCGCAGGAGCGGGCGTCGCTCACGCGGCTCACGCCGCGCGTGAGCACGAGCGTCACCGCCCCGAGGAGACGGTGCTCTATCAGGTCATCGAGGAGCACTGGGGGGAGTTCGTGGAGAGGGCGGAGGAGCACGGGGGGCTGCCTCGCTTCGTGCTCACGGAGGTCGAGGAGTACCTGCGCTGCGGTCGCCTCGAGCACGGCCTGCTGCGCCTTGCGTGCACGCAGTGTGGTCACGAGCGGCTGTGCGCGTTCAGCTGCAAGCGGCGCGGCTTCTGCCCGAGCTGCCTCGGTCGCCGCATGACGGACGCCGCCCTCGACTTGGTGGAGCGCGTGCTGCCGTGGGGCGTGCCCATCCGACAGTGGGTGTGCTCGCTGCCGTGGCGGCTGCGGGTCCTCTGCGGCTACGACCGGGCGCTCTGCGCTGACGTGGTGCGGGCGTTCACGGAGGAGGTGCGCCGGTCGCTCAGGCGTCGCGCGAAGGACGAGCTCGGGCTCGCGAGCTTGGCCGACGCGCACACGGGCTCGGTAGCCTTTGTCCAGCGCTTCGACTCGGCCTTGCGGCTCAATGTCCACGTCCACTCGCTGTTCCTGGACGGCGTGTACGTGCGCGACGAGCGGACAGAGGAGCTCGTCTTCCACCCGCTCCCCGAGCCCACGGCGGGCGAGGTCGCCGAGGTTGCCGAGCGCACGGCCAAGCGGCTGCAGAAAGTTCTGGTCAAGCACGGGCGCGCGCTCGATCCGGAGCTCGTCGACGTGGACGTCGAGCACGCCTCGCCCGAGAGCGACCACCCCGCGCTCGACGCCTGCTACGGCGCGGCAGCGCAGGGCATCGACTTGCTCGGAGCCCGCGCCGGTCGCCCCACGCTGCGCCTGGTCGACCCGAGTCAGGTCCGCCCCCACGAGCCGGCGGCGATCGTGATGGGTGTAAATGTGCATGCCAAGGTGGCGGTCGATGGTCGCGACCGCCCGCGGCTGGAGCGGCTGTGTCGGTACCTCGGAAGGCCCCCCATCGCCCAGGAGAGACTCAGCCGTCTACCGGATGGCCGCGTCCGCTACGATATGAAGAAGGCGTGGCGTGACGGCACCAAGGCGGTCGTCCTGGAACCGCTGGATCTCATCGCGCGCGTTCTGGCGATGATCCCACCGCCACGCTTCCACATGGTGAGGTACTACGGGGTGCTGTCGTCCCACTCGGCGTTGCGGAGCGAGGTGGTGCCTCGAGCGCCGGCGTCTCCCGAGAATCCTGTCGCTGCTGACGGTTGCGTTCAGCTCGAGCTGAGGTTCGAGGGAGGGGATGACGAGGACGAGGCGCCACGTAGGCGTCGCCCCTGGGCCTGGATGCTTCGGCATGTGTTCCAGAACGACGTGAGCATTTGTGCTCGATGCGGCGGCGCGATGCGCTGGCTCGAGGTGGCGACGACCTCCGAGGCCATCGCGCGAGCGATGGCGGACCACGGGCTTGGACCGCGGCCGCCGCCGCGTCGGGAGTGGGTGCCGTTCGGGCAGCTCACGCTCGGGTTTGGGTGAGCGGACTGGAGCCGGGCTGGCCTGGGCGTGCTCCTCGGCGGGCACGTGGGGCGGAGGTGCGCGTGTGCAGGCGGGTGTTCCAGGGTTCGGGGCGTGCGCAGCTTGATCGGGGTCGATGGGGAGGGTTCACGGGGGTAGAGGGATGGGGGAGACTCGGCGGGATGGTCGGGGCTACGGAGAGGATCGGGCGGAATCGCGGTTGGAAATCCCTAGCCGCCAGGGCCCAGCACGCCATCGCCCAGGCCGTGAGCCACGGCAGCGCAGCGACTCCGAGCGTCGCCGCGCCGAGCGTCGCGGCGACGAGCGGGCTCGCGAGCGGCTCCACCAGGAACGCGACGGGTCGGAGGCGCCATCGCAGCACGGCCCACCGCGTCTGCCGCTCGAGGAAGCGCGCGAGCGTGGTGCCGCTGGTTGGGTTCTCGACCGCGACGCGCCCGACGACCACGCGCCCGCCGGCGTGCTGGAACGTCTTGCCCAGCACGAAGTCTTCCGCGAGCAGATCGGCGACCCGGTCGAGCCCGCCGAGCTCTCGCAGCTCCGTCTGCGCGAACAACATCACCTTGCCGACCACGAGCGCGTCGCCGAGCAGCGTCGGCAGGCAGCTGCCGGCCGCGGTGAACCCGTTGAGCTGGACGGACTCGAGCGCGCCGCCGACCCCGCGCTCCCCGACGCCAGCGACGAGGCTCGTCACCAGCCCCGCGCGCTCGCGCGCTCGCGTGGCGACGAGGTCGCGCGCGTGCTCGCGCGGCGTGACGACGTTGCTGTCGCACGCCACCACGAGATCGAAGCTCGTGTGCGGCAGCGTCCCGAGCAGGTTGCGGACCTTCGGGTTGAGGCCGTGGGCGCGGCCGTGCACGACGATCCGGCTCGGCACCGCCGGGTACCGCGCCCGCACCCGCTCGGCGACTGCGATCGCCGGGTCGTCGCCGCGCTCCACGCCCAGCACGACCTCGAAGAGCGGGAAGTCCTGCGTGAACGAGCTCTCGAGGCAGCGCTCGAGCTCCGGATCCGCCCCCGCGAGCGGCCGCACGATCGAGACGCCGACCCCGCCGGCGACCGGCGGCGCCTCGAGCGGCTCTCCCGCCAGCTCCTCCCTGGGGTCGCCCGGGCGCGCGGCTTCCCCTCTCCCGCGTCGCGCCGACACGACCGAGGCGAGCCCGAGCGCGTTCCAGGCGCCCGAGAGCGCCAGCACCCCGAACGTGAGCGACGACAGCGCAGCCATGCGACCTCCGTGGAGCCCAGTGGAGCGGGCCCACGCGGGCCCGTTGCGAAGGCCGTGCCGGCGCGCAGGTCGCGCCTGGTCGCCGAGAAGGTCCCGTGTTCCTCCCTAGTTGGGCGCGCCCCACGCGGACCGCTCGCGCGGCGGCCGCGAACCGCCCTACCCACATGGTTGAACCACTTCGCGCCGCGCCGCGAACCCGCCAGGGCGGCGCCCGAGGTGTGACCGACAACGTCCTGGCGCGGGTCCGGCGTGCTCGCGCTCGCGCGCGCGGACGGGTACACGGTCACCACCATGACGGAGGTGCTCGACCCATCCCAGAACACGCTCCGATCCATGCTCTTCGTCGCGGCGCGAGGGGTGGTCGCCGTGGACGAGCTGCACTGGTTCCGCGCGCAGCTCCCACGTGAGGACTGGCTCCCGGCGCCCGAACCGGCGCGAGAGCCCGCGGAGACGTGCGACGCGGCCTGGGGGGACGACCCCTACAAGCCCTGGTTCGTCTGGGCGACCTTGCCCGGGCCAGAGACGCGCCGCGTGACCGTGCGCGAGCTCCTGCGTGAGCTGAACGGCCACGCGCAGAGCGCGTCGGGCAAGGCCGCCTGGCTCCTCACGGCCACGATCCAGGACCTGCTCGGCGCCGCCCGGCCGCACGCCGCGCTCGACACCGCGCTGGAGATCGCCGACCACGTCGCTGCGCTGCGCTTGTCGAGGTCGAACACGCGCCGCCACCAGGCCGCGGCGCGCCGCGCGCTCGCGCTCCTCGCGGACGACGAGGAGCGCGCGTGGCTCGCCGATCGGCTCGACCCGACCGCGGCGAAGGCGGGCCTGGAGCGCGTCGCCGCGCTCCGCTGGAACCGTCACGAGCAGCGGGACGAGCTGGGGAGGATCGCGCGCGCCCTGCTCGAGGCGCCGCCGGAGGTCGCGGCGACCGTCCGCGTCTCCCTGGTGCGGTCTGTGACGGGCGCGGTCTACAAGCTGGTGCTCGAGTCGCCGATGAACGCGCGCAAGCTCGGGCGGTCCCTCGGGATCCCGCGCAGGCTGCTCGGCGAGCACTGCGCGCGCGAGGAGCCCGAGGATCTCCGGCCCGTCGAGCGCGCCCGCTCCGCGCTCGAGGCGCTCCTCGCCGCCGAGCGCGGGCCACCGGAGGCGCCGCGCCCGGAGCGCCGCCGCCGCCCAAGCCGCGCCCGCCGCTGAGCCGCGCGCGGGACGCGACCCGAGAGCGGCCGCGCGCGTCCCGCTGGACGCCCACCGCCTCCCGCGGCATCCCCGCCTCATGACGAACGGACTCTCTCTTTCGGGGCGAACCGCGGTGGTGACCGGCGGTGGCCGCGGGATCGGCCGCAGCATCTCCGAGGTGCTGCTCGAGCGCGGAGCGCGCGTGATCTCGCTCGACCTCGAGCCCGATGATCCGATGCCGGGCGTCGAGGCCCGCCGCGCGAACGTGGCCGACTCGGCCTCGGTCGCCGAGGCGCTCGCCGCGCTCCCGCCCGAGGCGACGCTCCTCGTGAACAACGCGGGCATCACCCGCGACAAGTCGCTCGTGAAGATGACGGACGACGACTGGCAGGCGGTGGTCGACGTGAACCTCACCGGTGCCTTCCACGTGCTCCGCGCCATGGCCCCGCACTTGCGCGCGGCGGGCCACGGCCGCGTCGTCAACATCACCAGCATCAACGGCCTTCGGGGGAAGTTCGGCCAGGCGAACTACTCGGCGGCGAAGGCGGGGCTCATCGGCCTGACGAAGGCCGCCGCGAAGGAGCTCGGCCCGAAGGGAATCACGGTGAACGCAGTCGCCCCCGGCATGGTGTTGACGGAGATGACCCTCGCGCTCCCCGCCGAATTCCGCGACAAGGCCTCCGCCGAGGCGGCCCTCCCGAACCTCCCCACCCCACGCGACGTGGCGGAGACCGTCGCCTTCCTCCTCTCGGACGCCGCCCGCTGCATCACGGGAGAGGTGATCCGCGTGGACTCGGGCCAGTACATCTGACGTGGCGCGCTCGCGCGCGCTCGTCGCGCTCGCCCCCCCGCGCGCTCCCCTCCTTCGTCCGCGCAACCCCCGAGGGCCGCCCCCCTGGCCGGCTCGAGCGAACCCTGCCGCCCTCGCCCGACGGGCGCGAGATGGCCGAAATCAGAGGAGAATCCGCGGCGCGACTCCTCCCTTGACACCCCCGCCGGGCCACGAAATACTCCATCCGGGTTCACTCCGTGGCCAGAGGAGGACGGTGATGGCGAAGCGAACAGCGAACAGCGAACAGCGAACAGCGAACAGCGAACAGCGAACAGCGAACAGCGAACAGCGAACAGCGAACAGCGAACAGCGAACAGCGAACAGCGAACAGCTCGCGGCGAGCGGCGGGGCTCGCGTGCTTGCTGGCCGTGACCTCGGGGGCCTGCTCCTCGGGTAGGGTCGAGGAGCACGATGTGGTGGGGCCGCCGGCGGGCGAGGCGATCACGGGGCCGGGGGGAGTTCCGGCGGACAACGACGCGACCTCGGGGCCGATAGCCGCCGTGGGCAAGCTCACGATGACGAAGGTCTTGGGCGACTACGCCTGCACGGGGACGGTCATCACGCGCGACCTGGTCCTGACGGCCGCCCACTGTCTCCTCGATGAGGATGTGAGGCCCAAGCGCTGGGTCACGCCCGACAAGGTCGTCTTCAGGCTCCCCCAGCAGGGGTGGGCGTTCCAGAGTGGGGCGATCGAGCTGCGCCACCACCCGGATTCCCGGCTCGATGGTGGGACGAACCGTTCGCTCGATCTAGCGGTCGTCACGCTCCGCACTCCCGTCCCCGAGTCGATCCTCGCTGCGCCGGCGAAGGTCTTCCTCGGCAGCACCCGCGGCGCGCTCGAGGCGGGGACGATCCACCCGCCTTCGCTGATCGTGGGCTTCGACGGGGGCGACCTCCGTGAGTACGGCCGCCCCTGGGACACTCCAGGGGGGCTCCATCTCGACGAGGACTCCTGCGACTGGGGGGTCTTGGACGGGCCCTGCCATCCGCTTGCGCTGTGGGGGTTGCCTGACAGGGGGAGTACCGTGCGCACCGAGCACGGTGACTCCGGGGGGCCGCTGTTCCTCGAGCACGCTACCGATGGGCTGGTGGTGGTTGGGGTGTTCAGCGGGTGGTTCGACGCCGCTCCTCTCGCGGCGATTCAATACCGCATGGCCGCGTGGTCACCCACGGGCACCGTCGGCGGCGAGACGTCCTCGGCGATGTTCCTCTCGGAGGCCTTCGACGCCGACGGCGACGGCCTCACCGACACGCTCGACAACTGCCCGGCGTGGCGGTGCGCGGAGGCCGGCGCCACCGAGCGCTGCGCGAACCCCGACCAGCGCGACGACGACGGCGACGGCGTGGGCGACGCCTGCGACAACTGCCCGCCGTCGGTGTGCGCCGCGCTCGGCACGACGCCGGGCGTCGGCTGCAAGAACCCATCGCAGGAGAACTCCGACGGCGACGCGCTCGGCGACTCGTGCGATCTGTGCCCGGGGGACCGGCAGGGGCTCACCGTGGAGGAGCCCCAGGGCGATCAGGACGGCGACGGCGTGGGGGACGCGTGCGACGACTGCGCCGAGTACGGGCCGTACGCCGAATGCTCGTTCTCCGGTCAGCCCTGCGAGCGCGGCCGCTGCATCGACACGCTGGGCGGGGAGCTGGGGCCGATGGGCCGCTGCAGCGAGCCAGCGGACAGCGACGGCGACGGCGCCCAGGACGCCTGCGATCTGTGCCCCGGCATGGCGGACGGCACGCGCAACTCGAACGCGCTGGCCGAGGAGCGCGAGCGCCGGCTCGACGCGACGATCGCCGTGCTGCCGGACGCCTGCGACCCCGTCCCGGTGCTCGCGCTGCAGGAGCAGGAGCTCGCCGCCATGGCCGCCGACTCGATGGGCGATCTCGTCGGAGGGGACGGGCTGGGGCTCGACGACGTGGTCCCCCTCCCCGCGACCCGCGTGCTGGGCCGCGAGAGCGCGACCAGCCCCGAAGCGACGCACCTCCGCCGCGCGACGTACCGCCACTGCTCGTGCATCGAGGGAAACGGTGACCACGAGACACTTGAAGCGTGTGCCACGCAGGCGAACTCGCAATGCAACTGGACCGATCCCGAGTTCCGTCCGCTCAGCTACTCCGGCATCTCCCTCCAGCGCCAGACATTGCTGGGCCCGGAGACGGTGGCGCCCTGGGCAGAGACACCCCAGCTGTCGTTCAGCACGCAGTTCACAGGCGAGCAGACCTACTCCTGGACCTGGCGGGGCGATCTGACGGCGGGGCGCGTCGAGGGGGAGGGGACGTGCGACGCGTCGCTCGAGAGCTGCTCGACGTACGGCGTCGTCTTCACGACCGTGACGGGCGATCCCGTGAGCGATCGCGACACCGACACCGAGGGTGAGCTCCGGGACTCCTTCGTGGTGCACCAGAACCCCGCGGTCACGATCTACCCGCGCGCGCCCTGGGTGGGCTACGGGGAGTGCCTGGGGCCGGCGTGCCTGAGCTGGGCCGATCCGCGGAGCTTCATCGCGGATCCGGATCCGTTCGGCTGGCAGCAGGTCTTCGGTGGGGAGCTGACCGCCATCACCTCGCCTGGCGGCCTCCTGACGGCGACGCTGGCGCCGTATCGCCTCGCCGACGTGACGCAGCACTTCTCCGCGGGGGTGCGGGATCTCATCGGGTCGCCCGAGACGATGTGGCTGCCGCACGTGGAGTCCGTGGAGTACCTGCGCACGACGGCGGTCGGCGCCGTCACGCAGGCCGCCGCGCTCCCTCGGCGCTGGCTGCCGGGCAAGGAGGTCCACGTCGTGCTGGCGAGCCCGGCCGGGATGCTCACCATGGCGGAGCTGGGCGGCGGGGAGGACGGCCCCTCCGCGCACCTTGCGGCGGCGCGTGCCGCGCCCTCGACGTCGACGCCGGGAGCGGAGCCGGCGGCGCGCACGGGGGCGCTCGGGGTCTTCTCCGGCAGCGAGGTGGCCGTGTACATGGCCGGCGGTAGGACGGACGCGGGGCTCATCCACGGGGGGCTGTGGCGCTACTCCGTCGCGAGCCGCGGGTGGGAGCTGGTGGCGCCGACCGCCGCCCACCTCCCGGGCGCGCAGGTGCTCGGGCTCGCGTACGACGCTCCGCGGCGGCGGCTGACGTACCTCGACGTGGACGACGCGGACTCCATCGGCACGACGCGCTGGGCGCGGCTGGTCACGCTGGAGACGACGACCGGCAGGACGCGGCTGCTCGCGAGGTGGCCGTACCTCGGGCTCTTCCGTCACCTGAGCGTGGCCGCGATGGCGGACGGCCGCGTCGCGCTCGTCGCGGGCGGCGAGCACGCGTGGTGGGCGTACCGCCTGGACGTGAGCGGCGGGCACGTGCGCTTCACCGGCGCCACGAGCGGGCTCGGCCGCGTGCTGGACCAGCCGGCGATGGGCGAGCGCTGGCTGCGCCTGCCCGTGCTCCGCGCCGGGCGCCTGCACTACGAGGAGCTCGGCGCCGATCGCTTCCGCGGAGGGGGCGAGTGCGGCGCGCTCTGAGCGCCGCGCTCTCGGCGCTCACCCTCACCGCCTGCGCGCCGGGGCCACGAGGCCCCGGCGCGCAGGGGGACGCCGGGGGCTCGGCCGGCGCGCACACGGGCGGCACGGGCGGCTCGGGCTCGACCGGTGGCGCCCCGAGCGGCGGCGGCGGCCTCGCCGCGGGAGGGTCCGGGGGTACCGGAGGAGGTGCGACGGACGCGGGGATCCCGGGCGCCGCGACCCTGCCGGCGGGGCTCGAGTGGCTCGGCGACTCGTCGCTGTGGGTCCCCGTCCCCGGCGCCGAGCCGATGCACCCGAGGTGCCGCGCCTACTACCTCGCCGACCCAGCGAAGGGGAACTTCACGCCCGCCACCTGGGCCCCGTGCGGCGCCGGCTGCGAGGTGCTCGACCTCGACGGGGACTTCGGGGTGCGCGGGTATGCCAAGATGTCGGAGTTTGCCCGCGTCACGACGCATCGCGAGGGCGGTTTGGCGATCGTCTTCGCCTCTGTCGTGCAGACGGTCGTCAGCTCGACGCATGCGTATGCGGTGACCACGCTGTGGCAAGTCAGCGCCACCGCAACGAAACTGCAGGGCGTGCTGCTCGCTGTCGAGCCCGCCGGCGCGAGCGGCTCGTGCGAAGGAGGCCTGTACGAGGCGTCGAACATGGTCGGAGGGATTGTCGGCAACGACCACCAGAGCAACTCCCGCAGCTTGTACTTCGCCAGCCCCTTCAGGGGCGAGGGATGGCGGTTCGCCGTCCCGGCTTCCACGCTCGCTACGGACCCCTGGGTCTCCCACGGCATGGACGACCCCCCTGCCCTGTTCGCGACCGGGCGCGGCGGCGTCCTCGCGCTGCTCGACATGACGCGCAACGAGTGGACCACGCTCGAGACCCAGACGGGCACCGAGCCCGGCGTCGGCGAGGGAGATCTCTCCGTCTGGATCGATCACGTCGAGGCGCCCACGGACCGGCTGCGCGGCTGGGCGCCGGACGGAGCCGGCGTACGGACGCTGCTCGCCGAGCTCCCCGAGATCACCTGGAGGGTGGGGCTCTCCGCCACGAAGTTCGTGGGAGCTGCCATGAGCGGCCCCGGTGGTGCTCTCGAACCCGACACGGTACGCCTGTGGCACTCCCCGCGCGTCTACGGGCCGGCCACGGGAGAGCCGGCCATCGAGCTGGGTCCTGCTTGGCCCCCCACGCCGATCGAGGGATACCACCACCTCCTCAACATGCCCGGTCCTCGCACCTGGGGCGACCACGCGCTGGCGATGGTGGTCGCCTTCTCGTCCACCGGGGGGCCCAGCGGCAACACGGCGCTCGGCGCTTCCTACTGGGTCCTCGCCCGGCTCAGCGACTGGGCGCTCTGGCGGCGCGACACCGGCCTGACCTACGTCGAGGCCGGGTACACCCTCGACGAGACCCACGCGTACGTGGCCGAGCAAGACTCCGGCGATTTCTCGACCCGCGTCCGCCGCCTGCGCCGCTTCACGCTGAGCGAGCTCGACACGACCTGGACCCGCTACGAATGATCCTAGATTTCGCGCCTCCCAGTCCGTCCTGCCGAACTCCTCGCATCTTTCGGCCCTCTCGGTGCCCGTCGTGCTCGCGATGGCGGTGCCATCGCTCCGCGCGCCGAACACCGATAGGTCTCGAAATCTGCTTCGGATTCCGGCATGCCGTCCGTCGTCGGCGCGAAATCTAGGATGATCCCCCGCCGAGCGCGCGACTCCGCCCTGCCGCCCTGAGCCAGAGGCGGCGCGCTACCGTCGCAGGCCGGGCCCGGGGGCGCACGTACGCGTCGACCCGACGTTCGGCGTCCGCGTCCCCGCGCTCGAGCGCTTCGCTACTCGCGCACGCCGTCCACCCGCGCTCGCGCGCCTTCGCCCCTCGCCCCCCAGCGCGCTCCCGACGAGCACGGTCGTCGCCGAGCTTCGCCCCTCGGCCGAGAGGGACGCCAGCCGGTTGCGGTCGCGGGCGGCGCCGCCGTGTGTGGCCCCGCAGCGCAGGCAGAAGCGGAACTTACCAGGAAGGAACCATGCCCCGGTGCCCGCGCCGAGCTTGCCGTTCGGGGCGACCGTCACCGACCGCGCCCGTGCACCGCGGTAGTGCACCTTGAGACGGGGATTGCCTGCAGCGTCGTGCTCGAGCCAGGTCTCCGGGTAGTCCTCGTCGCGGTCGGCGAAGGTGAAGTCGGCGTCGCGCGCGTGTGGCGTGAGGAAGCCGAAGATCTCCCGATCCGGCGCGTCGTCGGCGTCCTCGGGCGCGCTCTCGTCGTCGTCGTCCGGACGCGCAGGCGCGGCGTCGTCGATGTCTCGCGCGAGGAAGCGCTTGTCGCCACCGTCGGTGACGAAGCGGACGGGGTGGTACTCGTGCCCGCAGTCGCGGCAGAAGTGCACCGGGTAGAGGCGCTTGTCGGGCTCGCCGGGCAGGAACTGCTGACCATCGACGGTCACGGTGCGCTGGCCCGGTGCTTCGAGCGTGGCGTAGGCGTGGCCCGCGCCCGAGATGAACTGGTGCAGCTTGAAGGCGAAGAAGCTCCGCGCGCTCGCCTCGGGAGAGCCCGCGCGTTCACGCTCGGGGATGCTCGACACGAGGAGCAGCGAGCGCAGCGCCGACCGGCAGGCTGATACGTCGCGACCCGCGTCCGCGCTCAGGGCGCGCGCGGCCTCCTCGACGGTGAGCGGGCGCGCACGCACCCAGCGCTGATCGCTCTCCGACCACGACACGCCGAGTCGGGTCTCGACCCAGATGGTGAGGGGATGGGTGCGCAGCGCCGCGTCGGAGATGTTCGAGGCGAGGCCCGCGTCGATTGCGGGACCGAGGGCGGCCTGCACCGACTTCGCGCTCTGTGCCGAGTCGGTCACGCGCTCGAGCGTCTCGAGGATGACGTTGCTCTCGGGGATCTCGATCGAGAAGAGCTTGGAGGCCACGCGCGCGACGACGCGCCCCTTGTCCTCGAGGGAGCCCTCGCTGGCCATCGTGGCCGAGGTGCCGATGCACTGGAGCTCCTCGGGCGAGAGACGCTCGCGCACGCGGCGCACCAGGAGGGCCACGTCGGCTCCCTGGCGACCGCGATAGGTGTGCAGCTCGTCGAGCACCAGGAAGCGGAGCCCCGCGCAGTTGCCGATCACGCGGCGATCGAGCTCGTCCTGCCGGGTCATCAGCAGCTCGAGCATCATGAAGTTGGTGAGCAGGATGTCGGGCGGGTTCTCGGAGATGCGCCGCCGCTCGTCGGTGTCCTCCTGCCCCGTGTAGCGCGCGAAGGTGACGGGCCTCTCGCCGGGCACGTTCTTGATGAACTTGGCGAGCTCCTCGAGCTGGCTGTTGGCCAGCGCGTTCATCGGATAGATGATGATCGCGCGCGTGCGCGGCGCCGTCCGCACGCGCTTCTCGGCGAGCACCGCGTTCACGATCGGGATGAAGAAGCAGAGCGACTTGCCCGAGCCGGTGCCCGTGGTGACGACGTAGCTCTCGCCCTGGGCCGCGAGGGCGATGGCCTGCTCCTGGTGC
>JADLEQ010000037.1 GCA_020846005.1 Polyangiaceae bacterium | reverse complement strand
GAGCGAGGCCCAGCGCGCGCGCATCCTCGCCTGCGCCGACGCCGCGACGCTGGACCGCTGGCTAGCGTCCGCGACGACCGGCGCGACCGCCGGCGAAGTCCTCGGCGAGTAGCGGCGAGCGCCGACCTCGAGCGTCGCGCTCGCTCACGCTCACGCTCACGCCCTCGCTCACGCTCCCACCCCGCCTACCCCTCCGCCCCCGTCCTCGTCCCCCCGCGCGGCGCCTGGGCCCGCGGGTGCGCCGTCAGCCCCCGCTCCGCGATCGGCCGCACGAGATCCTCCGGCGCGACCAGCCACTCCGGCTCCGGCACGTCTTCCATCCGGTAGAACCCGCCGCAAAACACGCGCCGCGGACACCCCTCGCACTCGGCGCGGTGCTCGCGCTGCTCGCGCAGGTACTCGAAGAGGTTCACCTCCTCGTTGTTGACGAACAGCATGTGCCGCTCGAGCTTGAGGAGGTCCCCCCGGGTGTGGGCCTCGTACCCGGGGAGGTAACACCACGGCACGTTGATGACCTGGATCCGCACTCGCGCTCCCCACGCGTCGATCATCCGCATCACGTACTCGGCGGCCCCGCGCGTGTCCGGGTTCACGGTGTGCGTGGCCCGGCCAAAGGGGGTGAGGAACTGGACGTTCAGCCACCGGAGGCCGTGCTCGTGCACGAGGCGCGCCACCTCCGCGACGTGCCGGTGGTTGGAGAGCGTGACCGTGAGGTTCGCGCCGAGCTCGACGCCCGCCGGGGCGTGCCGCACGCAGTGATCGATGCCCGCGAGCGTCTGATCGAAGGCCTCGGGGACCCCGACGTTCGCGGCGTGCAGCGCCCGGGTGTGGCCGTGCAGACTGAACAGGAGCGTGCTCACCCCGCTCGTGACGAGGCGGCGCGCGAAGTCCTCGTAGGCGCACAGGCGCCCGTTCGTCGTCACGTTGATGCGCTCGTAGCCGGCGCGCCGCGCGAAGCGGATGAGCGCGAACAGGTTGGGGTTGAGCGTGGGCTCGCCACCGTCGAGATCGAGGAGGGTCACGCCCTGCCTGCGGTACTTCACGAGCAGCTCACGCTGGCGCGTGAGGTCGCCGTCGACCTGCGTGCGGGTCCCTACCGCGCAGAACGGGCAGTGGTTGTTGCACTTGTAGGTGACGTTCAGGATCACCTTCTTCGGCCCCTCGGTGGCCGAGAGCCGGAGGTCGAAGGTCTCTTTGAATGCGCGGAGCTCCTCCAGCGTGAAGTCGCTCGTGCCCACGCTCGGGGCCTGCTGGAACCGGGGCCCCCAATCGCCCGCGACGGGGAGGGACGGGCCGTGCGCAGCGGCGCGCGCCGCGAGCCGCGTCCCCGGGAGCGGGGTCGCGAACTGTACGCTCGGCCACGCCCCGTGCGCCTCGCGCAGCTCGATCGCGAAGTCGAGCGTCCCGTTGATCTCGGCCTTCGTCTCCCCGGGCAAGCCGATCATGAAGTGGACGAGCAGCGGCACGCCGTGCTGCTGCGCGCGCGCGGCGACGCGCCGGATGGCGCCGAGGTCGAGCTCCTTGCCGACGACCTCGTCGACGACCCGCTGGACGCCGCTCTCCGCGCTGACGCTGAGCGTCGTCAGCCGGCCACGCATCCGAGCGAGGTGCTCGTCGAGCACGTAGTCCGCGCGCACACCGTTGGGGAGCTCGAACGACAGATCGTGGGCCTCGAGTCGCTCGAGGAGCCGATCGAAGTGGCGCTCGTTCACGTTGGCGAGCTCGTCGAGGAGGTGCACGCGCCGAGCGCCCCGGGCGACCAGCGCGGCGAGCGCGCGATCGAGATACTCCGCGGAGTAGCGACGCTGGCGCTTCGGCGCGCCGGGCGCGAGGCCCGGGTTGCTCGAGCAGTGCGCGCAGCGGAACGGGCAGCCGCGGCTCGTGAGGAGCGGGAGGGACGGCAGATCGATGGGGAACGCCCAGCTCGGCCGCCCGAGCCCGACGACGACGCTCCGGTGGAACGCGAAATAGGCCTCGGTGTCCACGAGGTCCCACGCCGGGAGCGGGAGGGAGTCGAGGGGTTCGACCTCCGGGCCCCGCTCCGCGAACGGCGCCGCGGGCCTCCCCTGCGCGAGGAGGCGCTCGACGAGGCCGGGGAGGGCCGCCTCGGCCTCGTACCGGAGGAGCGTATCGATCTCGGGGTAGGCGGCGAGCGTCGCGGCGGAGGGCGCGTCCACGACGTGCTGCCCGGTCTGGTAGAGATCGGCGAGCACCAGCGGCGCGGCCGGGCGGCGCGCCCGGAGCGTGGCGAGGAGCCCGCCGAGCCCCGCCTCGCGCGCGGGGGGTCGGTGGAAGGGCGTGTAGGCGACCACGACCAGGTCCGCGTCCGGCACGCGCGCCGCGGTCGCCTCCGCGCTCGCGCCGAGCCGCGCCCGGCCGTCGGGCAGCGGCTCGAGGGCTGCGCCGGGGAGCGCCAACGCGTCGACGAGCGTGATGGTGTGGCCCGCCTCGCGCAGGACGGCCGCGGCCTGTACCGCGCCCAGGTCGGCGAAGTACGGGTAGTCGATGAAGTCCCGCGACACGTCGAGCGGCGGGAACACGACCGTGACGCGCGCCATGGCCGAGGGAGCGTAGCGCGCCTCCGGCCCCGGCGCCGGAGGGCCGCCGGATCGCGCGACGCGTCGCGCTTGACTCGGCTCGGCGCCCCCTCCATACGGAGGCCGTGAGCGCTCGCGTCCCGCCTCGGCGATCCCCAAGCTGCTCCCCGCTCGGGCCGAGGGCCGTCGCGCTCGCGTGCGCGCTGGGCGTCGCGTCCGTCGCCGGGGCGAGCCGCGCGGAGGACGCGCAGACGGACGCCTGGGACGGCGACTACGGCAAGCGCGCCAAGGTGCGCTCGGATTTCTTCCTCGGCGGCGGGCTCGGCGTGCTGGCTGGGCAGGCGAGCGGCTACCCGAACGAGATCGGCAAGATCGACGTCCCCGAGTTCGAGGCCAGCACCGGCGCAGGGTTCGGCAGCTCGATGAGCCTGTGGCTCGGCGGCGCGCTCACCGACTGGTTCGTGTTCGCCTTCGGCGCGACGACCGGCGGGATCTCGGGCGGCGGCTACGCGGCGGGTGGGGCGGCGTTCGTGCTCCGCGTGGAGGCGTTCCCTTTCATCGCCCGGAGCGGCGCGCTGCGCGAGCTCGGCTTCCAGTCGAGCTTTGGCATCGGCACGCTCACGATCGAGAAGGGCGGCGACACCGCGGCCGAGGGCGGCGGGATGTCCTACGTCTCGGCGGGCGCCTTCCACGAGAGCTGGCGCCCAGGGACGTTCGCGCTCGGGCCCTCGGTGGACTGGGTGCACCTCTGGAGCCTCACGGCGACGGAGCACGTCGCGCAGGTGGGGCTGCGCGTCGCCTACACCACCGGGCCCTGAGCGCGGCCCCGCCTCCGCAGCGGCCGTCCCCGGGGCGGACGCACGCGGGCCGCAGCTCGCGCCGCCGCGACGTTCAGCCCGTCACGGGCTTGGGGGCGCCGAAGATGCTGGCCGGCCGGCGCTTCTCCTGCTTCTGCTTCTGCTTCTCGCTCCACGTGGGGATGACGACGCGCTCGCGCGCGGGCAGCTCGCGGCCGTCCATGGCCGCCGCGATCTCCTCGGCGTCGAGCGTCTCGCGTTCCATCAGGGCCGCCGCCAGGCGGTCGAGCTTCTCACGGTGCTCGAGCAGCACGGTGCGGGCGATCTCGTGCTGCTGCTCCACGATGCGGCGGACCTCTTGGTCGATCTCCCGCGCCGTCTCCTCGGAGAAATCGTCCCGGTTCGACGTGAACTCGCGCCCGAGGAAGACGCTCTCCTCGTTGCTCCCCCACGCGACGGGCCCGAGCTTGTCGCTCATGCCGAGCTCGCACACCATGCTGCGCGCGACGCGGGTGGCGCGCTTGATGTCGTCCTGCGCGCCGGTCGTGATCTCCCCGAAGGTGACCTCCTCGGCGGCGCGACCGCCGAGCGCCATCGCGATGCGAGCGAGCGCCTGCTGCTTGCTCATCGTGTGGCGGTCCTCGGTCGGCAGGAACATCGTCACGCCGAGCGCCGCGCCGCGCGGGATGATGCTCACCTTGTGGACGGCGTCGTTGCCGGCGACCAGCTTGCCGACGAGCGTGTGACCGGCTTCGTGCCAGGCCGTCGTCTTCCGCTCCTGGTCGCTCATGACCATGCTGCGGCGCTCGCTGCCCATCATCACTTTGTCCTTCGCGAGCTCGAAGTCCACCATCCCGACGGCGTCTTTGTCCTGGCGGGCGGCGAGGAGGGCGGCCTCGTTCACGAGGTTCTCCAGATCGGCGCCGACGAAGCCCGGCGTGCCCGCCGCGAGCGTCCGGAGATCCACGTCTGTCGCGAGGGGGACCTTCTTGGTGTGGACCCCGAGGATCCCCTCGCGGCCACGGATGTCCGGGCGCGGGACCACGATGCGCCGATCGAAGCGGCCGGGGCGCAGGATCGCGGGATCGAGCACGTCCGGCCGGTTCGTCGCGGCGATGATGATGACGCCCTCGTTCGACTCGAAGCCGTCCATCTCGACGAGGAGCTGGTTCAGCGTCTGCTCGCGCTCGTCGTGGCCGCCGCCCAGGCCGGCCCCGCGGTGGCGCCCCACGGCGTCGATCTCGTCGATGAAGATGATGCACGGAGCGTGCTTCTTGCCCTGCTCGAAGAGATCCCTCACCCGGCTCGCGCCCACGCCCACGAACATCTCGACGAAATCGGAGCCCGAGATGCTGAAGAAGGGGACACCGGCCTCCCCCGCGATGGCGCGGGCGAGGAGCGTCTTCCCGGTGCCGGGCGGGCCCATCATGAGCACGCCCTTCGGGATGCGCCCGCCCAGGCGCTGGAACTTCTTTGGATCCTTGAGGAAGGCGATGATCTCCTCGACCTCGTCCTTGGCCTCGTCGATGCCGGCCACGTCGGCGAAGGTGATCTTGTTCTGCGCCTCGCTCAGCATGCGCGCCCGGCTCTTGCCGAAGCTCATCGCCTTGCCGCCGCCGGCCTGGAGCTGGCGCATGAAGAGGTAGAACATCACCAGGAGGAACACCATCGGCAGCAGGACGGTGAGCGCCATGGAGAGGTAGGGGCTGCCCTCGTCCTTCTGGAAGACGACCTTCACGCCGTTCGAGAGGAGCGTCTCGGCGAGCTTCTCGTCGGCGACCGGTCCCACGGCGATCCCGCGCTCCGGCGCCGCCTTCGGGTTGGACGGGTTGGTGATCTGGAAGGTGATTTCTCGGTCTTTGATCTCGACCGACTCGATGTGCCGCTGGTCCTTCGGCGCCTGGACGAGCGCCATGAAATCGCTGAACGCCAGCGGCTGGCGCTGGGGCCCCGCCGGATTCCACAGCTGCCAGATGGCGAGGAACGCTACGAAGAGGACGACCCAGATGAGGAGGGTCTTGTGCGGCTGCTTCACTGGCGGCTCGTGGGCTGGTGGGAGGGGAGGAGCCGGCGACCGCCGGGTCCTTCAGCATGCCATCCGGGGAGGGAGGCGTCTAACCGGAGTCTCCCATCATCTAGTCACGCGGGACGCCGGGCGCGAGCCCCCGGGGACCAGCGGCTCACGGGCGCGCGCGCCGGGCGGACGACGGGGCGCGCCGAGCCCGGCTCGAAGCCGATCTCCTGCTCGCCGGACAGCGGAAAGGCCACCCGGGCGAGCGACGTGGGGCCCTCGCGGGCCGCCCGCGCGAGCGCGCGCGCGACCAGATCGCGCTGCGACCGCTTGAGCGGCGCTCGCTCGAGGGGGTCATGCGGCGCCGCCGCCGCGTGGGCGCCGAGCGTGTCTGCGAGCGCGTTCAGGTGCTCGACGATCCTCGGATCGAGCTGCTCGAGGAGCGGCAGCACCTCGCGCCGGACCCGCACGCGCAGAAACCGCGCGTCATCGTTCGAAGGGTCCTCGGCGAACTCGAGCCGGTGGCGCGCCACGTGCGTCACGATGTCGGCGCGCCGCGCGCGCCACAGCGGCCGGATGCGGGCTCCGTCCCGCGGCGGGAGGACGGCCAGGGCCTCCAGCGGCGCGCCGCGGAGCACCCGGAGCAAGAGCGTCTCGGCGCGATCGTCGGCGTGGTGTCCCGTCGCGACGAGCGCGCAGCCGGCGGCGAGCGCGGCGGCGTCGAGCGCGCGCCACCGCGCGTCCCGCGCCCGGGCCTGGAGGTTGGCGCCGATCGCGACCTGGACCCGCGACTCCGCCCACCTCACGCCCAGGCGCGCGGCGAGCGCGGCGGCGAGGTCGAGCTCGGCGCGCGCGCCGACGCGCAGCCCGTGGTCGACACCGTGCGCTCGGAGCTCCACCCCGAGCCGTGGCGCCTCGCGCGCGAGGACGTGCAGGAGCGCCATCGAGTCCGGGCCGCCCGAGACGGCGAGGAGCACGCGCTCACCGCGCCGGACCCCGCAGTCCTCCATCAACGCGCGGCGCGCGAGCGTGGCGAGCGCGGGCGGATGCGAGCGCCTCATGGGCCGCGAGCGTACCCCAGCTCGCGGGGGCCGGCGCTCACGCCAGCTCGAAGCTCTTGCAGAACTCCAGCGTCGCGACCTGCTCCAGCGTCGCCCGGCGCGGCGGAGACGCGCGGAACCCGAGCGAGCAGCGCTCCTCGTCGTGGTGGCGGTGCGCGCAGTCCTCGCAGGCGAAGCGCAGGGCGAGGCGGCGCGCCTCCTCGAGGAGCGTCGCGTCGACCAGCGTCACCACCGGCTCACTCCGCGCACTGGAGGAGCGCCCATCCCCCCGTGGGGTTTCCGCTGGCGAGCGTCTGGCGCGTGAGCCACACGAGCGCGACGCGATCGCCGTCCGCCGCGACCGCTACCTGGGAGCCGTCGAACGCCGCCAGCGACTCCTCGCCCACGGTGCCGGAGTAGTCGACGGACGCCGCCGGGGCGGCGCCGAGCGTCCCCGTGGCGCCATCGACGCGGTGGACGGTGAGCTTGCCGCTCGAGCCGACCACCACGAGCACGTAGTCGCCGAGCGCGGTGACGGCGCCTCCGACCACGCCCGTCCCGAGGAGCGGGATCTGCCCGACCGCCGCGGCGTTGGCGTCGCGGACCGTCAGGGTCAGCCCGGAGGACGAGCCGCCGCTCCCGCCGGTGCCCCCGCTGCCCCCGGTGCCGCCCGCGCCCGTCTCGGCGGCGGCGTCGGTCGCGCCGGAGTCGCTCGCGCCGGCGTCCGCGCCCGCAGCGCCGCCCGCGCCGCTAGCGCCGCCGGTGCCGCCCGTGCCGCCGGGCGGCGCAGTGCTGCCGCCGGAGGGTGACAGCACGGCCGCGCGGTTCGACCACGCCGCGAGGCTCGCCCACGGCGCCGACGCGAACCACACCTCCTGCGCGGCGGCGGCGGTCGCCCCGACCTCGAGGAGCAGGGCGGCCGGGCGACGGAGGCTGCCGAGCACCGCGCGGACCGAGGTCGTGCGCGCGATCATCGCCCAGTCTGCGGGGGCACCGTCGAGGAGCACGCTCGTCCCGCCCTCGAACCCGGCGCCCGCGACCGTCGCCGCCTCGATGCGCGAGGTGTCCGGATCGCTCGCGGTGGATTCATCCAGGATCCGGAAGACGACCTCCCACTTGCCGGAGCCGGCGGGCGCCGCCGCGAGCCGGGTCGTCGTGAGCTCGTGGAAGAACGGGTTGTTCGCGCCGCCGCGCGCGCCGGGCGCGAGCGAGGAGTCGACGGCCACGAACGCGACGCCCGCGCCCGAGGCGTCGCAGCGAGACACGCCCGACACGAGGAGGCCGGCCTCGCCGGAGAACGCGAGCGTCGGCGCGTCGGCGTTGAGCGCGCCGGTGCACCCCGCGAGGTCCACGTCCGCCGGGTCGCCGAGCGCGCCGTCCGCCGACAGCGGCACGACTCGCGCTCGCGCCTGCCCGGTGCCGCCGTTCTGCTCGCGGTAGCCGATGACGAAGCCGCCCGGCGCCGCCGCGACGCTCGGCCCTGAGACGCGCTCCACCGGGACGAGCGGCGCCGGGAGCGCACCCGAAGCGACGAGGGACAGATCGCAGCCGCCGCCGCCCTCGGCGCCACCATCGCGCGGCTTCTCGGTGCAGCGGCCCTCGTCGCAACGAGCCGGGGCGACGCACCCGGCGCCCTCGAGGGGCGTGCAGAGGGAGTCCGTCCCCCAGGCGGCGACCGCGATCTTCACGCGCGTCACCGACTCGACGTCCGCCGCCGTGCAACCGAACGCGCGCACCCTGCACTGGTCGTCCCGCATCACGACGGCGAAGCCGTACTTGGCGCGGGGCAGCGAGTCGATCGACGGGAGCGCCGCGCTCGCTGGCACCACGGCGCGGAACGCCGTGGCGCCGAGGTCGCCCTCGGCGAGGCGCTCGTCGGAGGGGCACCCGCCCCGGATGACCGCGTACTCGGCGTAGGCGGAGTCGTCACGGAACGAGAAGCCCGTCTCCTTCCAGCAGGGATCGAGCACCGTGATCTCGACCGTCGGCGCCTCTGCGCACGAACCGCCGAGCAGCGCCCCGGGCAGGAGCAGAGCGGCGGCCGACGCGACGCGGAGCCTGCGCGGGGACACGCTCATGGGCTCATCTTCACGCGGCGAGCGACGCTCTGACCGGAGACGATGGTCACGGAGAACGACTGGGGCTTCACGCCGGCCTTCCGTAGCACGACCGCGTGGTTTCCCGGAGGGAGCGGCGCCTTCACGACCGGCGACGGGCCGAGCGTGCGCCCCCCGGCGACGACGGCGTCACAGAACGGATCGCAGACGACCGTGAGGAAACCGGGCCCACCCGCGGGCGGCGTCTTCTCTGCCGTCTCCACGCGGGCCCGGTCGGTCGCCGGGGGCGGCGGCGGCAGCGCGGGCGGCGCGCCCGTGCCGCCGCGCGCGACCGGAGGGGCGGCGACCGGCGGGGCAGCGGGCGGCGGCGGCTCGGGCGCGGCGGGCTCGGGCGCGGCGGGCTCGGGCGCGGCGGGCGCCGTCGCGGCCGGAGCGGGCGGAGCCGCGGCTACGGGCAGCGGCGGCTCGCCGGCACCGGGGACGACGGGCACGGCAGACACGATCACCGGGCTGGCGGGCGTGTTCAGCTTGCGCACCGCGAGCGCGCCGAGGATGAGGACGAGGGCGCCGACGACGCCGACCGCCACGAACATCCAGGTCGGGACCGGGGCCTGCGGGGCGCGCGGCGCCGCGGATGGGGGCGCCGGCACCTCCCGGAGGCGGGCCGGGATGGGGTTACCAGGGATGGTGGGCTGGGGCAGGAGCGCGGGCGCCTGGTCGGCGACGACGAAGCTGGCATCGGGCACGGGCGCGAGCTGCACCGGCTTCTGGAGGGCGTGCACCAGCGCCACGGGCGCGCCGGGGGGCTGCGGGGCGGCGCTTGCGGCCGGGGGCGGGGCGGGTGCGCGAGGCACGGACCGCGGCGGCGGCACCGTCGGCGCGGCCGACGCCTCGGTGGCGCTCGCGACGCGGGTCACCGCGTCGTCGTCCTCCTCGTAGGCGCGCGCGGCGGCCGCGACCGGCGCGGGGGGGCCCAGGCCGACTTGGGTCGGGATCGGCCGGCCGGGGAACCCTGCGGGGCCGGGCGCGCGCGGCGGCGCGAGCGGGGGCGGCAGGGAGCGCGCGCCCGAGTGCGAGGCGGGCGGGGGCGTCGCGCTCGCGGCCCGCCCCGCGATCGGGGTGGCCGCGCTGGTCGCGGTGTACGACGCTTGGATGTCCGACGCGTCGTAGAGCAGCGACACCTCCTCGAGCTCGGCGTCGTCGAGCTCGGGCAGCGAGGTCGTCTGCGTGGCCTCGGCGGCCCAGGCGAGGTGCGCCTCGCGCTTCTCGAAGCGGTCGTCGAGGGTGCGCTTCAGGTAGGCGCCGATCTCGTCGGCGCCCACGAAGGCGCCTCGCCGCTGCAAGCACTGCTGGAGCGCGCGCGACAGCTCCCGCGCCGTCTGGAAGCGCTGGGAGGCGTCCTTCGCCAGCGCCTTCATCACCACCTGCTCGAGCTCGGGGGGGTACCCGGGGACCAGGGTCGTCGGGCGCGGGACCTTGCACGCCTGGACGCGCTCGACCGTCTCGAGATCGGAGTCGACCCGGAACAGCCTGCGCTGGGTGGTGAGCTCCCACAGCACGACCCCGAGCGCGAACACGTCCGTCCGGCGGTCGACGGCGTCCCCACGGACCTGCTCCGGGCTCATGTAGGCGACCTTGCCCTTGAGCGTCCCGGCGCGCGTCTCGCTCAGCCGGCCGCGCACCTTCGCGATCCCGAAATCGACGACCTTCACCGCGCCGTCGAACGTGACGAACAGGTTGTGTGGCGAGACATCACGGTGCACGAGGTTCAGCGGGTTGCCGTCCTTGTCTCGCGCCTCGTGGGCGGCGTGCAGGCCCTCGGCCGCCTCACTCACCAGCTTCGCCGACAGATCGGGGCCGAGCGGCGGCGCGCCGTCCTCCTCGACGGCGCGGATCAGCTCGCGGAGCGGCTCGCCGTGGAGGTACTCCATCGCGAGCCAGTACGTCTCGCCTGTCTTCGCGAGGTCGAAGACCTGAGCCACGTTCGGGTGCGAGACGCGCGCGGCGATGCGCGCCTCGTCCAGGAACATGTGGATGAACTCCTCGTCGGAGGCGAGGTGGGAGTGGATGCGCTTGATGGCGACCCACTTCTGGAAGCCGCCGGGGCCGTCCGCGCGGGCCAGGTGCACGCTCGCCATCCCGCCGACGCCCAGATCGCCGACGACCCGATACCGCCCGAGGAAATACGTCCCGCGCTGCTCGTCGCCGGCCGCGCGCGGCGACGGAGCGCCTCCTCGCTGCGCCGAGCCCCGCGACATCACCGCTGCCAGGACGGGGCGCCCACCCGGACGTCGTCGGTGGGCTGCAGCGCGAAGAAGAGCACCACGCCGGTCACGACCGCCGCCGCAGCGCCGCCGAGGATCCACGGGGTCGAGCCGCTGAAGAAGCCGCCCTGATCCTGCTTGGGCGAGCGCGGGCGGGCCGCGGGCTCCTCGAACGGCGTCTTTTCCTCTTCGTCGACCATGCTGCCGGCGGCGGGGACGGGCGCGCCCTCGACCGTGACCTTCGCCTCGGCCACCGCCCAGGCGTTCTTCCGGCCGTCGAGCGCGCGAGCGACGAGGACGAGCCGGGCGCCGCTCACCGCGACCTTGCCGGGGACCTCGAACGTGAGCTCGGGCGCCGCCTCGAGCTTCTGCTTCCAGGGCTTCCCCGAGCCGTCGTCGATCGAGAGCACGACCTCGTTCACCAGCGCCGCTGGGTTCGGCGGCATGACCACGACCACGCTGAACGGCTGCCGCGCCGGGACCTCCTCCGGCACGCTCAGGCTGAGCGAGAGGTACTCGTCGTTCTTCTCGGCCTCGGCGCGCGCCCTCGCGTGCAGCTTCTTCGCGACGGGGCCGGCGTCGGCCGGCAGCTCGAAGGCTGGATCCAACATCGCCGCGGTGCGGAACGCGCTCAGCGCGGCGTTCTCGTCACCGAGCGCGCCCTGGACGGTGCCGATCCGCGAGTAGGCCAGCACGACCTCGGCCGGCTCGAGGCCGCCCTGCTCGAGCGCCTTCTCGTAGAGCGCCATCGCCTGTTCGAGCTCGCCTTTGTGCCACGCAGCGTCCGCCTGGCCGAAGGTCTTCGGGGCGCCGAACGCGGAGCCGCCACCGAGCGAGAGCGCGAGGCCCGCCACGACGAGCGCGCAGGAGAGGCGGCCGAGGCCGCTGCGAGGGGGACGCATCAGGCGGGAGTATGCCCCGGATCGCGGCCGCCCGCACCGTGACCGTCGCCGGCGGCCGGCCCCCGCGCTCAGGGGAAGGGCTGGGCCGGCTGGCCCCGCTCGAAGAAGAAGCGGAAGGCCCCGGTGACCACGCTCCGCCGCTCCGCGGGGACGGTCCCGTCCGGCGAGAGGTCGCGGGGGTCCGCGATCTCTACATCGAAGGACGCCTCGGTGAGGCGGTCGTCGGCGCGGGTCTCGTTCCGATCGCCGCTGAAGAGCGCGGTGAAGGTCATGGTGCCGGTGAGCGCGTGGAGCGCCGCCGTCTGGGCGTGGCAGGTGTCGTTCAGGTAGAGCGCGACGCTCACGCGCGGCGGGTCCGGGTCGGCCACGACGGGGATCCCCGGCGGCGTCACCCCCGGGCGCAGGCCCACCTCGAGCGGCACCCCGAGCTCGGCGGCGCGGATCGCGTGCAGATCGGTCACCAGCACCGCCAGGCCGTCCGAGATCTCGATCGCGTCGCTGCCGCGTTGGACCCGGATTTGCAGCGAGTCGGCCGACGGGTTCGCGCCGAAGAACGTCGGGTGCAGATCGAAGGGGCCGTTCCAGCAGCCGTCCACGAACAGCCGCTCGCTGCGGACGAACCCCGAGCCCTCGCTGGTCGAGCAGCCGGCGAGCACGCACGCCGCCAGCACGCACGTCGTGACCCGACCGCCGATCACGCCGCACCCCAGCGCGTCATGGACTCGATCCGACCACCGCCGAGGACTTCGTCACCCGCGTAGAGTACCGCGAACTGCCCGGGCACGACGGCGTGGACCGGCTCGTCGAATTCGACCCGCGCGCGGCCGGGGCCCCGGAGCGACACCCGGCCGGGCGCCGGCACGCCCCGGTAGCGCACGACGACGTCGCAGCGCTCCGGGAGCGGACGGGGCGCGTACACCTCGCCGAGCTCCGCGCGCCCCGCCGCGAGCTCCTCTCGGCTCCCGAGCCGGACCGTGCCGGTCGCCGCGTCGAGCCCGACCACGTAGGCCCGCGCGCCGACCGCCACGCCGAGCCCGCGCCGCTGACCGAGCGTGAAGGCGTGGACACCTCGGTGGGCGCCCACCTCGCGCCCGGCGGCGTCGACGATCGGCCCCGGCCGAGCCCGCCCGCCGGCCCGCGCCGAGACGAGGTCCGAGTGGTGGCCGTCGGGCACGAAGCAGAGCTCCTGGCTCTCGCCCTTCGCGGCCGCCGGGAGCCCGCGCGCGAGCGCCTCGGCGCGGACCTCCTCCTTGGTGCTCTCGCCGAGCGGGAGCTCGAGCCGCGTGAGATCTGCCGCAGAGACGGCGTGCAGAAAGTAGCTCTGGTCCTTGCGGCGGTCCCGGCCGCGGAGGAGGCGGGCGCCGCCCGGGCCGCGGACGACCCGAGCGAAGTGGCCGGTCGCCAGGAGCGGAGCGCCGAGGCGGTCGGCGAGCCCGAGCAGCTCGGGCAGCTTCACGAGCTGGTTGCAGCGCACGCACGGGCTCGGGGTGACGGCCGCGAGGTAGGCGTCCACGAACGGTCCGACGACGTCACGATCGAACTCGGCGCGGCGATCGAAGGCGAAGTGCGGGATCCCGAGCGCGTCGGCCACGCGACGAGCGTCGTGAACGTCCTCGGGAGCGCAGCAGCGCCCCCGGACGCTGCCGTCGTCCGGCGTGTCCCAGAGGTGCAGCGTCGCGCCGATCACCTCGTAGCCCTGATCGACCAGGCGGGCCGCCGCCACCGACGAGTCGACGCCGCCGCTCATCGCGACGAGGATCCGGGGCCGGCTCATGTCGTCATCCTCGGGCGCCCGGCGGGCGGGCGCAACGTCGCGCGGGCGTCAGCCGCCGGAGCCTTGGAGCACGGTCTTCGCGGCGTTCCCTGCGCGGTCGACGACCTTGGCGGCGAGGTCGACGGCCTCCGTGTAGCGGTAGATCCCGGCCTGCAGCGCCAGCAAACGCTCGGGCGAGAGGTCGCGGTGCCCGCCCCGGATCGCCCCGCCCATCAGCGCCTCTCCCCGATCCAGCTCACGCCCGAGCGTGCGCAGCGCCTGGCGGAACGCGCCGTCCGGGCGTGGCGGGTCGGCCGCGAGCGCCGCCGGGGGGCGCGACGCGGGACGCGGGGCGGAGGCTCGCGGGGTGTGCTCGGGGTTCGGGCGGACGGGGCCGTGGACGCGCATGGACCCTCTTCGGCGCGGCACGCCGGCGAGTTGCGCGCTCAGGCGCCGCGCGAGGACGAGCTGCGGGCTCGGGCGCTGCGCGAGGACTCCTCGGGGTCGCGGCTCAGAGATCGTCGGGCGCGAACCGCGCCTTGAGCCGCTTGCCGAGGCGCCCGAGCGCGCGGGTGTGCAGCCGGCTCGCCCACGACTTGCTCAGCCCGAGCTCGGCGGCCACGAGGTCGAAGCGCTCGCCCTCGAAGTAGTGGCGCCGCACGAGCGTCGCCTCGTCCTCGGGCAGCTCGCCGACCAGCCCGAGCAGCAGGCCGCGGAGCTCGGCGCCGGCCACCAGCTCCTCCGGCGAGGACGGCCCTTCGCGGCCGGCGTCGGCCCCCTCGCCCTCCGAGGACACGATGCCGAGGGCCATCGCCGTCGCCATGCCGGCCAGGTGGTCCGCCAGCGCGCGGTCCGCCGCCGCGCGGTCGACCACCACGCCCCGCGAGACGAAGACATCCTCGACCGCGCCCTCCGACGCGAACGTCGCGGCGCGCATCGCGCGCACGCGCTCGTGCGCGCGCCGGGGGAGCGCCTGATCCTTGCGGAGGCCGTCCAGCATCGCGCCGCGCACGCGCAGCGTCGCGAACGCCCGGAACGGGACGCCCCGATCGGGCTCGAAGCGCCGCGAGGCGTCGAGCAACCCCTCGTGCCCGTAGCTCGTGAGATCGTCGAGGCGCACGTGCGATCCCACGCGGCGGCCTACCTGCCGGGCGAGGATGTCCACGAGGTCGAGGTTCTCGTGGACGAGCGCGTCTCGGGCGGCGGCGTCGAGCTCGGGCACGGGCACGGGCGGATCTCACCCGACTCCGGGCGCGGAGTCGAGCGAGAACCGCCGGCGGGGCCCCCGATCGGTGGCATAGTGCGCCCGTGCGCGCCTGGACGGTCCTCGCTCTCGTCTACGCGGGGCTCGGCGCGGCCGCCGTCGCGCTCGCGGAGGCGCTCGGTCGCCCCTCGGCGTTCCGGCACCCGGATCCGTGGCTGCCGCTCGACGGCGCGACGCCTCACGTGTACGGGATCGCGCTCGGCGTGGCGCTCGCCGCGGCGGTGATCGTCGGGACGCGCTGGTCGGTGCGGCGGCTGGCCGGCGCGCGGGCGCTGCACGACGCCCTGCGGCCGTTCGCCCGCGCCATGGGCGGGCCGGCGATCCTCCTCCTGGCGGTGACGAGCGCGGTCGGCGAGGAGCTGGTGTTCCGCGGCGTCCTGCTGCCGTGGATCGGGCTCGTGCCGCAGGCGCTCGTGTTCGGCCTGCTGCACCGCGTCCCGGGGGCCGGAGGCTGGCTGTGGACGGTGTGGGCGGGCGCGATGGGGATCGCGCTCGGCGCGCTCTACGCGCTCACCGGCTCGCTCTGGGGCCCGGTCGTCGCGCACGCGCTGGTCAACGCGGTCAACCTGGCGTTCCTCCGCGATCACGACCCGCACGCGCTCGAGCGCACCGGCCCCGGCCTGCTCCGTCTGCCGCGCCACGGGGCCCGTTGAGCGCCGGAGCGGCTCCACCCCTCGTCGAGTGCCCGCACGCGCCCGCCTGCGGCGGCTGCCCGTGGATCGGCGTCGACGCGGCGGAGCAGCTCGCGCGCAAGCGCGCCCGCGTCGCCGCGGAGCTCGCTCGGTACCCGGAGCTGGGCGGGGTGGAGGTGGCCGAGGTCGTCCCGTCGCCGAGCGTCGCCGACTTCCGCGTGCGGGCGAAGCTCGTGGCGGCGCCCGGCGCGCGGCTGGGGCTCTACGCCCGCGAGGGGCACGTCGTCGTCGACGTCCCGGAGTGCCGGGTGCTGCACCCCGCGCTGCGCGCCGCCGCGACCGCGGTGCGCCGGCTGGGCGCCAGCGCGCACGCCCCGGAGGCGCTCGTGGCGAGCTCGGCGGAGGGCGGGGCGCTGCTCGCGGTCGACCTGCGCCGCGCGAGCCGCGAAGGCGCCGATCGGGTGCTCGTCACGCTGATCCTCGACGAGGCGCGGGTGCCGGGCGCGGGCGCCCTCGCCGAGGCCGCCCGCGCGCTCCGCGAGGCCGACGCGACCATCGCGACCGTCGCCGTCGCGACGCGGGCGGCCGGCTCCGCCCGGGTGCTCGGCGCGGCGCCGCGCGTGATCGCGGGCCCCGCCCAGGTGCCGGACGACGCCGCGGGGATCGTGCACCTCGCGGTCCCCGGCGGGTTCGTGCAGTCGAACGCGGCGCAGGCACGGCAGCTCGCGGAGGCGGTCCGCGCGCAGCTCACCGAGGCGCTCGGTGGAGTGGTCGACCGACACGTCGTGGACGCCTTCGCAGGCGCGGGGGCGCTCGGCGTGCACTTGGCGGCGGCCGGCGCGCGGGTGACCGCCGTGGAGTCGCACCCGATGAGCGCCGCTGCCGCGCGCGCCGCGCCCGGAGCGCGCCTCCAGGTGATGGAGCTGCCGGCGGCCGTCGCGCTCGCGGCGCTGGCTCGCGAGCACCGGCGCGTCGACGCGGTGATCGTGGACCCGCCGCGGCGCGGCCTCGAGCCGGCGACTCGCGACGCCCTGGCGCAGCTCGGTCCCTCCGCCGTCGCGTACGTGTCCTGCAGCCCAGTGACGCTCGCGCGAGACCTCGCGCACCTCGCGCGGCTCGGCCTGCGGGTCACACGGGTCACGCCGCTGGACATGATGCCGCACACCTCGGAGACCGAGGCGCTCGCCCTGGTGCTGCCGGGCGCCCGCGCCGCCCCGCGTGTGTACGGCTCGGCGGCGGGGAGCGCGCGCGACCAGCCGCCGCACGACCGGCCCGTGCCCGGGGCCGCGGGCGCCCGCTCCTCGTCGCTCCCGCCCCAGGTGAGCGGGCTCGTGGCGGAGGCGTGGCGCGCACCCGCCGAGCACGTCGAGGCGGCGTGGCTCCTCGGCGTCCGGGGTCGCGCTCCGCGCGGGGGCGCGCTCCGCGCCGGGGCGGCGGTCCTGCGGTTCCGCCGGCTCGCGGCGCTACCCGGAGTGAGCCTGCTCGGCGTCGTCTCGACCCCGGACCCGGGCGCGCGCGCGCTGCTCGGTCGCTTCGCCGCGGCGGGCTGGCCGGTGGTCGGCGCGGGAACCCGTGACGCCGCAGCGACCGATCGTCACTGCTTCGAGCGCCACGCGCTCGAC
Organism: Polyangiaceae bacterium; assembly: GCA_020846005.1. Taxonomy (GTDB): domain Bacteria; phylum Myxococcota_A; class Polyangia; order Polyangiales; family Polyangiaceae; genus JADLEQ01. The sequence continues at coordinate 38,149 of JADLEQ010000037.1, read as the reverse complement.
CGCGCGTTCGCGCACCGCGCCGGGCTGCGCCCCGCGGGCGGCGACGCCGCGGCCTGGATCACGAGCCCGCTCGCGGCGGACCTCGCGGCGGTGGTGGAGAGTCTGGAGGCTCCGGCCAGCGAGGCGGCGGCGGAGCCTCGCCGCGCGGGCGCCCTCCAGCGGCTCGAGCGTTGGGTCGATGCCCTGAGACGGCGCGGCTCGCCCGCGCTATGAGTGGGGTTCGCCGATGACCTCCCCGGACCCAGCGCCCGCGGCCCCGGGCATCCTCGAGGAGCGCCCGCGGATCCTGGTCGTGGACGACGAGAAGTTCATCCGCGACGTGCTCGCGGATTTCCTCGGCATGGAGGGCTACACCGTCCGGACGGCGGAGGACGGCGCCGCCGCCCTCGGCGAGCTGGATCGCGCGCGCTACGACCTGGTCATCAGCGATCTCAAGATGCCGAGGGTCGGCGGGCTCGAGCTGCTGCGCGAGGTCGAGCGCCGGCACCCCGCCACGGTGACGGTGATCATGACAGGCTTCGGCACCGTCGAGACCGCGATCGACGCGATGAAGCGCGGCGCGTACGACTACATCCTCAAGCCGTTCAAGGTCGAGGAGATCGTCCACGTCGTGCAGCGTGGGCTGGAGAAGCGGCGCCTCGCCGCCGAGAACCTCCGCCTGCGCGAGGCGCTCTCTCTCTACAAGGTGAGCGAGGCGATCGCGGCGAGCCTGTCGATGGACGAGGTCGTGGCGACGATCGACGACAGCGGGCTCACCGAGCTCGGCGCCGACGTGGTCGCGACCTGGTTGGCGGACGGCTCGGGCGGTTGGATGGAGCGCAGCGTGGCCCGGCAGGCGACCATCGATGTGAGCGAGGTCGGGCGGCTCGCGCCCCCCGCGGTGCTGGAGCGGCTCGCGAGCGGCGACCCGATCCTCGAGCACGGAGCGCGAGGCGCGACGCTCTTCGCCGAGCCCCCCCCACGGCTGGCGAGCCTGATGACGGTGCCCCTGCGCGTCCGCGAGCGACTGCTCGGTTGGATCGCGGTCACGTCGCTCACGCCGGCGCGCCGGTTCGACGAAGGGCAGCGCAAGCTGTTGGTCATGATCGCGTCGCGAGCCGCCGCCGCGATCGAGAACGCGCGCCTCTACGAGGATCTGCAGTCGACCTTCCAGCAGACGATCCAGGGCCTCGCGAACGCGATCGACAAGCTCGATCGCTACACCTCGGGGCACTCGGAGCGAGTCGCCCTGTACGCCACGGCGCTCGCGCGGTGGATCGGGCTGTCGCCCGCCGAGATCGAGATCGTGCACCAGTCGGCGCTCATGCACGATCTCGGCAAGATCGGCTGCGTGCTCAACCTCAACAAGCCGGGGAAGCTCACCTCCGACGAGTACGACGCCTTCAAGCGCCATCCCGGGTACGGCAAGGAGATCCTCGATCCGGTGAAGTTCCTGGCGCCGGTCATCCCTGGCGTCTACCTCCACCACGAGCGGTGGGATGGTCGGGGGTATCCGCTCGGCCTGGAGCGCGACGGCATCCCGCTCATCGCGCGCATCATCGCCGTCGCCGACACGTACGACGCCATGACCACGGATCGCGCCTACCGGCAGGCGCTCCCGCACGAGGTGACGGTGGAGGAGATCACGCGGTGCAGCGGCTCACAATTCGACCCTGACCTCGCCGGCACGTTCATCGACCGCATCGATCGCCTGCGCGACGAGCTCCGCGCGACCGGGCGGTACGTCCCCGAGTGAGCGACGGCGCGGCGCGGTGAGCGAACGACGACACTTCGCCGGGCGGTGGCTCGGGCGGCGGCGCTACGCTCCCGTCCACGAGCTGCAGCTCGCGCTCCAGGCGGCCCGCCAGGAGGGGCGGGCCGGCGACACCGTGCTCCTGCTGGAGCACGAGCCCGTCGTGACGCTCGGGCGAGGCGCCGACGCGTCGCACGTCCTGGCGACGGCGGAGGCGCTCGCGCGCGTGGGCATCGATCTCGTCGAGACGGGGCGGGGCGGCGACGTGACGCTGCACGCGCCCGGCCAGCTCGTCGTCTATCCGATCGTCGATCTGTCGCCCGATCGGCAGGACGTGCGGCGCTGGGTCCGGGACCTGACGGAGACGATGCGGCGCACGGCGGCGCGCCACGGCGTCGACGGCGGCCCGGTCGACGGCCTGATCGGGCTCTGGGTCGACGCGGAGCGCCCCGAGCGGTTCGGCGGCGCGGACGCGAGCGGACGGCTGGCGAAGCTCGGCGCGATCGGCGTCCGCATCTCGCGGTGGGTCACGCTACACGGCTTCGCGCTCAACCTGACGACCGACCTGTCGCTCTACTCGTGGATCGTGCCCTGCGGGATCCGCGACCACGGCGTCACGTCGGTCGAGCGACTGATCGGCGCACGACCGGACGCGCGGGCCGAGGCGCGCGCGGCGCTCGAAGCGCTCGGGGCCGTGGTGGGGGCCGACACCAGCTTCGAGGATCTGTCGGGGATCCCCGACACGGCGCTCGACCTCGCGCGGGTCGCCGCGCCCGCCCGCTGACCCGCGCCGAGCCGCCGGGCGGCGGGGGTCCCCTGTCGCTCGCGCGAGCGCGGGTCTACGCTCCGCGGCGTGAGCGACGAGCGGCGGAGCTTGCCCCCGGTGGGCCTCGGCAGGGAGGAGCTGCGATCGACCTGCCTGAAGCCCTACTGGCTGCGGGTGCGGGACGAGCGCGGCGATCCGGCGGCGCGAGCGCTCCTCGCCACCAGCGGGCTGCCGCCTGCCGCCGTCGCCGACGACACCGCGTGGATCAGCGTGTCGGCCGCGCGGCGTGCGCTCGCCGCTTTCGCCGCTGCGCTCGGCGAGGCCGAGCTCGCGAGCCACGGCGCGTGGATGACCCACCCCGAGAGCCTCGGCGCCTACGTCCGGCTCATGCGCGCGTCGTCGACGCCGGAGGACGCCTACCGCCACCTGGCCGCGAGCGCGTCGGAGTCGACACGCGTCGGCGCGTGGGACGTCGAGGCGCTCGGGCCCGCGCACGCGCGGCTGGTCTACACGCCGCGGGGCGACACCGAGGCGGAGCAGGCCGACCGGCTGCTGTGCCTCGCTCGGCAAGCAGAGCTCCGCGGGCTCCCCAGGCTCTGGGGGCTCGAGGAGGCGACGCTGACGCACCCCGAGTGCCTGAGCGAGAGCGCCGGCCGGTGCGTCTACGAGGTCGCGTGGCGACCACCGCTCGAGCGCCGGCTCACCTTGGCCGGCGCCATCGGCGGCGCAATCGCCAGCGGGGCCACCGTGGCCGTCGCCGGCAACTGGTTGGCCGCGGCGATCTCGTGCGCCGTCGGCGCCGGGCTCGGCTACGTCGCGGGCGCCTCGCGAGATCGCGCGCGAGCGGAGCAGGCCGCGAAGACCTTCCAGCGTCACCGCATCGTCGGGCTGGAGCGCGGCCTGGAGCAGCGGGGGCAGGCGCGGGTGGCGCCCGGTGATCTCACCGGCTCGACGCTGGCCGGCAGGTACCGGATCCTGCAGCGCATCGGATCCGGGGGCATCGGGACGGTCTACGCCGCGGAGCACGTCGCGCTCGGCACGCAGGTGGCCATCAAGGTGCTGCGCGGGGCGGCGGCGGTCGACGCTGCGGAGGTGGCGCGGCTGCGCCGCGAGGCGCAGGTCCAGGGGGTGCTGGAGCACCCGAACGTCGTCAAGACGCTCGACCTCGATCAGATGCCGGACGGCTCGATCTTCGTCGTCATGGAGCTGATGCGCGGGCACAGCCTCGCTGAGCGCCTGAAGCGCCGCGGCCCGCTGGACGCCGCGGCGGCGATCGAGATCTTCCTCCCGGTCTGCGAGGCGCTCGCCGCCGCGCACGACCTCGGGATCGTGCACCGGGACCTGAAGCCGGCGAACGTGTTCCTCTGCGAAGACGGCGGGGTGAAGGTCCTCGACTTCGGCATGAGCAAGTTCTCCGAGGCGGACACCCTCACCCAGACGGGCTACACCCTGGGCACCCCGGAGTACATGGCGCCCGAGCAGTGCGTGGGGGGTACCGTAGATCCGCGGACGGATCTCTACGCGTTCGGGGTGCTGATGTACGAGGCGCTGAGCGGGCGGCTGCCGATCACGGGGCGCACCCGCCAGGAGCTCCTCGAGCTGCACCAGCGCGCCCGCGTCGTCCCGCTGCGCGAGGCGCGCCCGGATCGCGGGATCCCGCCCGCCGTCGACGACGCCGTCCTGGCCTGCCTCGCGAAGCGGCCGGCGGATCGCCCCAGCTCCGCGCGTGAGCTCGCGGCCCTGCTCCGACTCGCCTTCCCCGCGCGCCGCGCCGCGGGCTGACGCACCCCGCGCCGGCGAGCGACGGCGACGGCGCGCACGTACTAGGCTCCGCCCGTGGCGCGACGCCGACCGAACCTCGCCCTGGCCCTGGCGGCGGCGCTCTTCGCAGGGCGGGCGGAGGCGTTCCCCCACGTGGTCCAGCCGGGCGACACGCTCGCGAGCCTCGCCGAGCGGTACTACGGCAACGTCGAGCGCGAGCGCCTGCTCGTCGCGGCGAACGCGCTCGACCTGCCGGGCGTGGTGGGCGGCGGCGTCGGCATCGTGGCCGGGATGCGCCTCGAGATCCCGGCGGTGGGGCACCACCGCACGAGCGCGACGGACACCTGGGACGCGCTCGCGGCGCGCCTCCTCGGGGGAGGACACCGCGCGGCGCTGCTCGCCCGCGCGAACGGCACGAGCCCGTGGCTCGCGCCCGCGGAGGGCACCGAGATCGTCATCCCGTACAACCTGCCCGTAGTGCTCTCGCTCGCCGACTCGACCGCGAGCGTGGCGCGGCGGTGGCTCGGCGATCCGGACCTCGCGTGGGAGCTCGATCACTACAACGGCCTCCGGGGTCGCCGGCCGTCGGCCGGCGAGCTGGTGCTGGTCCCGCTGGTCGAGCTGCAGCTCACGGATGAGGGGCGCGCACGCGCGCTGCAGGCGGCCGCGGAGACGCGGGCGCAGGGCGGCGGCGGCGTGCGCGAGCTGCAGCGCCGCGTCGACGCCGAGATCCCCGCGCTGCTCGCGGAGGTCCGCGCGGGCCGCTACGCGGACGCGATCTCGCGCGGCGTCCGCCTGTCGTCGACGCCCGATCTCCCGCGCGCGACGCGCGCGCGGATCGAGCGGCTCCTGCTCGAGGCGTGGGCGGCCCATGACGCGCATGGGCTCGCGGCCGCTGCCTGCGCGGCGTGGCGCGAGCTCGATCCGGAGGCGGTCGTCGATCCGGTGTGGATGAGCCCGAAGCTCGTGCGCGCCTGCGGGTCGTCGGGATGACGCACGCGGGGCGATCGGGGGGGCGCGCCGCGCCCGTGCTCGCGCCAGGCACCGTGGTCGCGGGGCGCTACCGGGTGGAGCGCTTGATCGGCGAGGGCGCCAGCGGATCGGTGTTCCTCGCCGAGCGCGTAGAGCGCGCCGGCCCGGAGGCGGAGGCGGGCGCGCGAGTCGCGCTCAAGGTGTTGCACCGCGAGCACCTGCGCGACCCGCAGTTCGGGCGCCGCTTCGCCCGGGAGGCGAGGATCCTCGAGCGGCTGCGCGGGCCCGGGCTCGTCCGGCTGCTCGATCACTTCGAGACCCCCGACGGCCTCCCGACGATGGCCCTCGAGCTCGTGCAAGGCGTCTCGCTGGCGGAGCTGCTCGCGCGGGGCCCCCTGCCCGCCGAGCGCGCCACGCGGCTCGCGGGCCAGGTGTGCGAGGCGCTCGGGCACGCGCACGCGGCCGGCATCGTGCACCGTGATCTCAAGCCGGGGAACGTCGTCGTCGAGCGGGCCGGCGAGTCGGACGAGCGGGCGCGGGTGCTCGACTTCGGCATGGGCAAGCTGCTGCGCGGCGACGCGAGCGTCTCGGTCAACGCGCTCACCGAGCAGGACATGGTGTTCGGCACCCCGGAGTACATGGCGCCGGAGCAGGCCCGAGGCGACGACGTCGACGAGCGCGGGGACGTGTACGCGGTCGGCGTGCTGCTCTACGAGATGCTGACCGGCGACGTCCCGTTTCGCCGGCCGACTCCCATCGCCACGATGACCGCGCACCTGGTCGATCCCCCCGAGCCGGCCTCGAAGCGGGCCCCCGGGGCGCGGCTGCCTCCGGCCCTCGACGCCGTAGTGCTGCACGCGCTGGCGAAGCGCCCAGAGGATCGCTACCCGACGGCCGCGGCGCTCTCCAGCGCGCTCGTGCGCGCGAGCGAGGCGCCTGCGGACACGGGCTCGGTGGCGCCCCCGCCCGATCTGGCGCTCGGGGACACGGATCTGGCGCTCGAGGCCCCGCCCGCCGGCGTCGCGAGCCCGCTCGCCGGGGAGCCGGTCGTCCCGACCCGGCCTGGGTTCGGGTTCTGGATCGCAGCCGCGATCGCGGTCGCGGTGGGCGTCGGCGTGGGCGTGGCGATGAGCCTCGCGGGGGGGCGCTGAGGTGGCGAGCGGTGAGTCCGCGGCGCTGCGCGGGCGCCTCGACTGGGGCCGGCTCGGATCGTTGTCGCTGCGCGTCGCCGCGGTGACCGAGGGGCTGCTCGTCGGCGCGCACCGCTCCGTCCGCCGCGGCGCGGGGGTCGAGTTCGGTGGGCACCGGCAGTACGTCCCCGGCGACGACCTCCGCTGGCTGGATCGCCGCGCGCTCATGCGGCACGAGCGCCTGCTGGTCCGGGAGTTCGAGACGGACACGGAGACCTCCGTGCGGCTGGTCCTCGACGCGAGCGCGTCGATGCGATGGGCGAGCGAGGGCGCGCCCGGGCGCAAGCTCGACTACGCGGCGCTGGTCCTCGCGGCCGTCGGCCGCGTGGCGCTGGCGACGGGCGATCCGGTCGCGCTCGAGGTGGTCGCGGGCCGCGACGCTGCGCCGGTCCCGCCGTCCGTCGGTCAGGGGCAGTTCGAGCGGCTCGTGGCGGCGCTCGAGCGCGTAGTCCCGGATGGGAGCGTCACGGAGGGTGCGCTCGCCGAAGCGCTCTCGCGGATCGCGCGTGGGGCGCGGCGCGGCGCGGTGGTCGTCCTGGCGAGCGATCTGCTCGACTGGCCTTCCGGCGCGCTCGAGGCGTTCGTGGGGCTCGGCGCGGGGCGGCGCCGCCTCGTCGCCGTGCAGGTGCTCGACCCCGCGGAGGCGCAGTTCCCGTGGAGCGGTCCGCAGCGGCTCCGCTCGTCCGAGGGCGACCTGCTCGTCGAGACGGACGGGGACGCGGTGAGGGGCCGCTACCAGGCGGCGCTCCTCGCGCTCCAGCGGCGATGGTCGGACGCGCTGTTGGCGCGCGGGGGTCGCCTGGTGAGGACGGGGACGACCGAGGACCCGCTGGTGCCCGTGCGCGAGGTGCTGCGCGCGGTGGAGGCGCGGGGGTGAGCTTCGTCACGGCGCTCGCGCTCACCGTCGCGGCGCTCCTCGCCGTGCCGGTCGCCGCGCACCTGCTCCGGCGCTGGCGGGCCGAGGAGCGCGAGTTCCCGGCCGCGAGCCTGGTCGCGCCGCACCCGCCAGTCGCGCACCAGCGGCGGCGCCTCGAGGACCGCGCGCTCCTCGCGGTGCGGGCCCTCGCGGTGATCACGCTCGCGGTGCTGGGCGCGACACCGCTCGTCCGGTGCTCGCGGATCACGCTGGCCCGCAGCGCCGGCGCGTCGCTCGCCGTCGTACTGGTCGTGGACGACTCCCTCTCGATGCGCGCGCGGCTCCCGGACGGCCGCTCGCGCTTCGAGGCCGCCCGCGAGGCAGCGAGCGATCTCGTGCGCGACGGCCGCCCGGGCGACGCGTTCGCGCTGGTGCTCGCGGGGAGCCCCGCGCGACTCGCGCTCGCCCCGACGACCGATCTGGCGGCGGCGCGAGCCGCGCTCGGCGATCTCGCCCCGAGCGACCGCGCGACGGACCTCGCCGGCGCGCTCGGCCTCGCGCGGAGCGCGCTCGCCGAGCTGCCCCACGCCGACCGGCGCGTCGTGCTGCTGAGCGATCTCGGGGACACTCCGCCGCCTCCGGGCGAGCCGCAGCCGTGGGTGGTCCTGCCCGATCTCGCGACCCCAGCGCCGAACTGCGGCGTCGCGTTCGCCGAGCAGCGCGGCGCCCGGATCGTCGCGGAGGTCGCCTGCACGACCGCCGGCGCGGCCCGCGGGCGCGCGCTGGTCGCGGACGCGCCGGCGGGAGCCGCCCCGCCCGCCGCGTCGCTCGCCGAGCGCGCGGGCGTCCAGCAGCTCGAGCTCGCCGTCCGCGAGGCGGCGGCGGTGCGCCTCGACGGCGCGGACTCGCTCGCGTACGACGACCGGGCAGAGGTCGCGCCCGAGGGGACGCTGCCCGTGATCGGGGTGGTCGCCGATCCGTCACGCGCCGCGGTCTCGACCGGCGGCGCGACGGTGGTGGAGCGCGCGCTCCAGGCGCTCGAGCGCCCCGTCTCGGTGCGCCCACTGCCCGTCGTGCCCGAGGACGACGCCGAGCTCGCCCGCCTCTCCGCGCTCGTCCTCGACGACCCGCCCGCGCTCGCGCCGGCGCCGCGCGGCGCGCTGGTGCGCTTCGTCGAGCGCGGCGGCGTGGCGCTCGCGCTCCTCGGGCCCGGCGTCGGTACGGCGCAGCTCGGCAGCTCGTTCGAGCCGTTCCTGGTCGGCACGGCGCGGTACGAACCGACGACGGCGGCCGGCGCGGTGCCGGACGCGTGGCTCGGGGTGGACGGCGCGACGCTCTCGCGGCTGAACCCGCGCGGGCGCGTCGAGCTGCGCGGCGCGGAGCCACCCGGCGCGGTCGCCCTCGCGCGGTGGACCGACGGCGCGCCGTTCGCGCTTCGGCGCGTGCTCGGCAGAGGAGCGGTGCTGGCGGTGGGACTCCCGGCGTCGGTCGACGAGTCCGATCTCGCGCTCCGTCCGGCGTTCGTGGCGCTCTTCTCGGATCTGCTCGATCGGGTGGAGCGGATCCGCGGCGCGGGGCGCCTGACCGCCGGCGGATCGCTCATCGCGCCGGACGGCGCGGAGGTCCGCGGGCCGCTCGGGCCCGTCGTCGCGACGGCGGCGACCGACGAGGACGGCCGGCCGGTGCGGCTCGCCGTCGCGGCCGTGCGCGGCCGCTACGAGCTCACGCGCGGGGACGTCGTCGAGGCGCGGCAGGTGACGCTCGACCCGGGCGAGATCGCGAGCGAGCCGGGGCACGTCGAGGAGGCCGCGCGAGCCGTTTCGGCCGCCGCCGAGGCGCGCCCGCTCGACGTGTCGCGTGAGGTCGTCCTCGCGCTGCTCGCGCTCGTGGGCGCCGAGATCGTCCTGCGCGCGCTGCGCCTGCGACGCCGCGACGGCGGGCGCCGCGCCGCGGATCCGGAGCGCGAGGCGGCGCGCTAGCGCGGCGGCGCGGGGGGCGGCGCGGGGGCGGGCGGCGGCGCGGCGGCGGGCGGCGCGGCGGCGGGCGGCGCAGCGGCGGGCGGCTGGGGCGGCGCAGCGGCGGGCGGCTGGGGCGGCGCGGGCGGTGTCGCGACGGGCGCCGGGGGCGCAGGCGCGAGGGGGGGCGGGGGCGGCGCCGCCTGGGCCGGGGCGACCGGGGCCGGTGCGGCGGGGGCCTCCGGGCCGAGCTGCTTCGGCGCAGAGAAGCCCCAGCCCGTCTGGAAGTGGAGGTAGAAGCCCGTCCCGGCGCTGCGCTCGACCTCGGTGCGGCTGCCGCTCGGGCAGCGGGTCGGGTCGTAGCAGATCCCGGCGACCGAGCCGCCGAATACTCTGCCCAGGTCGACCTCGAACCCCACCCGGTACCCGCTCGGCGTGACCCACTCGAAGGGGAGCGCGAGCCCGAGGAAGCCGCCGTAGCGTTCGGCGTCGGTCGTCATGCCGACGATGCCGGGCGCCATGAGGAAGCTCGGACTCGCCGAGGCCACCAGGCCGACCGTCCCGCCGAAGGCGACGCTGGGCGGCGCGCTCGGCAGCGCGTCGTAGCCGGCGCCGGCGGTGGTGGCGACGGCGACGTCCTCGTCGTTGTCGAGGAACAGGATGGCCCGCGCCGCCACGCGCACCCGACGCTCGACGACGAGGCCGAGCTGCGCCCCGAGGTTGAACGGCTCGCCGACGCGATCCTCGAAGAACATCGCGCTCACGAGCAGGTCGACCCACGGCGACGCCTCGACGGCCGCGTCGTCCGCGTAGCGCGGCTCCGGCGGGCGGAGCGCCTGCGGCGGCGGATAGGCCCACGGCGGCGGATACCAGTATGCGTATCCGGGCGGTACGCCTCCCCAGGTCGGGGCCGGGCCGGCCGCGCCCCAGCCAGGCGCCGGCGGTGGAGCGGGCGGGGGCCCCGGAGCGGACGGGGGCGCCGCCGGCGCAGACGCGGGGGGCCCGGCGGGCGGCGCGGCCGGCGGCGCCGTCGCTGGCGGCGGGGCGGCCGGCGGCGCCTTGCCGGGCGGGGCCGGGGCAGCGGCGCTCGCCTGGGGCGCCGGAGCGGCGGGCCCGGGCGGGGCGGGCTGGGCGGCCGCCGCGCCCGCGGCCAGGGCGAGCGACAAGGGGAGACCCAGGCCGCGTCGGGCCCGCCACAGCCTACCGCGGTCGACCGCCATGGCGGCGATCGTAGCACGCGCTTCCCGGCGGGCGTCGAGGCGGGGCCGGCGCCCGCGCCGGCCCGTGATAGGAAGCGCGCCGTGCGCCACCCGCTCCGCCGCCTGCTCGCCGGGCTGGTCTTCGTGACCACGCTCCAGGCCGCGCCTGCGCGAGCGGCCGTCGTCGAGCGGGTGGTCGCCGTGATCGGCGAGAAGGCGATCCTGCTCTCCGACCTCAGGCGCCGCGCGCGGCCGTTCCTCGTACGGATCCATGAGGAGCTCCCCCCGGGCGCGCGGCGTGCCGCGGCCGTCTCGCAGCTCTACCGGGCCCTGCTCGATCGGATCGTCGAGGAGGAGCTGCAGCAGCGCGCCGCCAGCCGCGCGCGCATCGCGGTGACCAGCCGGGAGATCGACGAGGCGATCGCGCGCATCGCGGCGCAGAACCGCGTCACGGTGGAGCGCCTGGTCGAGGAGGCCCGCGCGAGCGGGATGAACGAGCGCGCGTACCGCGACGAGGTCCGGCGCCAGGTCCTCGAGGCCAAGCTGCTGAACCAGCGCTTGCAGGGGCGGATCCGGGTGACGGAGCAGGAGGTGCGCGCCGCCTACCGGAGCCTCGTCGCTCAGGAGCGTCGCAAGCTCGGCGTCGAGCTCTCGTGGATCGTCGTGGACGCGCCGAAGCGCGCGACAGCCGCCGAGGCGCGCGCGGGCACACGAACCGCCGCGTCCATCGCCGAGCAGGCGCGGCGCGGCGCCGACTTCGCCGCGCTCGCGCGCCGCCACTCGGCTGATGCGGCGACCCGCTCACGGGGCGGCGCGCTCGGGCGGGTCGCGCCGAGCGCGCTCCCGGCACCGGTGGAGCGGGCCGTCCGAGCGCTGGACGTGGGCGAGGTGACGGAGCCGATCCGCCTCGGCGACCGGCTCGTCGTGGTCCGCGTCGACGCGCGCGACGAGAGCAACCTGCCGCCGCTGGAGGAGGCGCAGGCGGAGCTCTCCGAGCGCGTGTATCTGGAGAAGATGACCCGAGCGCGCAAGACCTGGCTCGACGGCCTGCGCCGCCGCACCCACGTCGAGATCCGGTACTGAGTCCGGCTCAGCGCGCGGCGCACGCCGCCGCATAGCGCTCGCGGGGGCCGACCGCGCGGGCGCGCTCCTCGTCGAGCACCGCGCCGGCGACCTCGGCGGTGGGCGAGACCAGCCGGCCCTCCACGAGCAGGACGGGGGCGCCGCGCACGCCGAGCTCGCGCGCGAGCTCAGCCTCCGCGTCGCGGTCCGCCGCCGCCGCCGCGCGGGCCTCCGTGAGCACGGGGGCCGGCTCGATGCCCGCGTCCCGGAGCGCTCGCTCCAGGGCGGGCTCGCCGAGGTCGGCGGCCTGGACCAGGCGCGCATGCACGCTCCACGCGCGCCCCGCGTCCCGCCGCGCCACCGCCCGGACCACGGAGGCGGCGAGCCCCGCGCCCGGAGGCGCCGGGAGGAACGCGAGCGTCGTGCCGACCTCGTCGGGCCGCCGCCGCTCGAGCGCGCTGGCGATCGCGTCGGCTTGGCGACAGCTCTCGCAGCCGTAGGTCGTGAGGAGCGTGATCGTCAGGCCCCGGGGAGCGCCCCGACGCGGCAGCTCGGACGGGGCGACGCAGACGCGGAGCGGCCCCGCCTCACCGACGCCGATGAGGTTCGCCTCGACGCGGCGTGCGTAGCTCGCGGCCACCGCGCCGCCTGCCGCACGCGCGAAGCGCGTGGTGTCGGCCTCGGCGCGGAGCAGCCAGGTGAGCGACTCCGCGTCGCGGTGGCCGTCGACGCGGAGGCCGTTGGCGAGCAGCGCCGGCGTCTCGCGGACGCCGAGCCGTTTGCCGAGGGCGTCGTCGCGGTCGACCCGCTCCGCGAGCGACGGATCCGCGAGGTACCGCGTCGTGTCGCCCGCGACGGCCCCCGCACCCGCCGCAGCGCGCTCGAGGGCGCCGCGATCGGCGGCCTCTCCAGCGTCGAGGAGCCGCTCCACGTAGCGGAAGAACGCCGGGGCGCCGCGGTCGCGGGCGATCCCACGGCCGACCCGGGCGGCCGCGTGGGCGTTGGGGTGGCCGGCCAGCGGGCGATCGAACCACGCGATCCGGAGCCGCGCGCCGTGCCGCGCGCGCAGCTCCGGCAGCTCGCGCAGGGTGGCGCGGGTGTGCGGGCACTCGAGGTCGGCGAACACCGCCAGCGTGACCGACGCCGACGGCGACCCGACCACCGGGCGGCCCGCGTCGATGGGCAGGATCGCGTCGGCGTCCGGGCCCGGCTCGGCGGCGCGGGCGTCGTCGGCGAGCGAACGGACGGCGATCGGCGGCGCAGCGCCGGACGAGGCCTCGCGGGGGGCGGGCTCGACGGCCGAGGCGGGCGGCGCGGGCGGCGGCAGCGGGGCCGCGGTCGCGACGGCGCTCGGGCGCGGCGGGGGCGGGCGCCGGATCGCAACGGTCCCCACGACCGCAACGACGCTGGCGAGCGCGAGCGCCAGCACGGCCACGACGACCGCGGCCCAGCGCGGCGTCGCGGGCGTCGGCGCCGGATCGGGGGCGACCACGAGGAGAGCCTACTCGCGCGCGGCGCGGACGCACCCCGCGTCGCGCGGGCTGCCAGGCTGACACGGGTGCCGGGGCTCGGCTGGACAGGGTGGCAGCGTGGCGCGACGGCGCGGGCTCGCGCGGGCCCCCGCGCGTGATTTGCAGCGTGGCACGGGCCGTGCTCCAACCGGCGCGGCCCATGCGATTCGGTCCACGCTCCCTGTTCGTCTGCGCAGCCGGCGCGGCGTTCGCGTGGGCGAGCGTGGCGAGCGGTCAGACGATCCAGATCTCCGGGACGCCATCGCGGGAGCAGACGGCGCCCACCGGCTCCGGCTACCAGCTCTACATCGCCAGCGCGCAGTGCCTGGCGGACGACGAATTCACCTTCCAGGTCATCGCGCCGCTCGGGGCGACGGGCGTGATCGAGGCGTTCACGGGCGAGAACTGCGTGGACGCCACGTCGCGCGCCAGCGCGTGCCGCAAGATCAGCGGGGAGCCGATCACGCCGTCGACCACGGCCCAGCCGTTTCGGCTCCGCGCGCAGGACCTCGTGCTCTCGACGCCGAGCGCGGAGTACGTCGCCGGCGGCTCGGACGGCTGCACGGCGGGGAGCCAGGCGCCGGCGCCGGTGAACCTCTGGTTCCTGCAGATGAACGGCAGCACCGTCCTCGACTACCTGAACTACACGCAGGTCTACTACGACGTGGGAGGCCCCTCGGCGCCCGGTTCGGTGAAGGCCGGCGCGGGCGAGCGGCGCCTCATCGTCGACTTCTCCGGGTCGAGCGCGCCGGACCGCGCGAGCTACCGCTTCTACTGCGATCCGCCGCCCGGAGCCGCGGCGGACGGTGGCGCCGCGGGGGACGGCGGCGCCGAGCCGTCGGACGGCGGCGCCGAGGCGGGCGTGCCCGCCGCGTGCGGTTCGGGGCTGCTCGTCGGCGGGGCGCAGCCGGACGAGCGCTACTTCTGCGGCAGCGTCGCCGGGAAGACGGCCACGTCCGGCGAGGCCACCGGCCTGGCGAACGGCGTCACGTACGCGGTCGCCGTCGCGGGGGTCGACGCGCTCGGCAATCGCGGTCCGCTCTCGCAGGTCGTGTGCGGCACGCCGCAGGAGGTCGCGGGGTTCTTCGAGCTCTATCGGGCCGCGGGCGGCGAGGGAGGAGGCGGGTTCTGCGCGCTCGCGCCGGGCCGCCCGCGCGGGCGTACGGCGGCGCTGTGGGGCGCGCTCCTCGTTGGATGCGCCCTCGGCGCGGCGCGGAGGCGCCGGCAGTGAGGGCGGCCGCGCTCCTGGCCGCCGCGGTGACGCTGGCGGCCACGCCGGCGCTCGCGCAGGGCGTCGACGAGTTCGGCGCGTACGGCGGCCGGGGCGAGCCGACCGAGTCGCCGCAAGATCTCTCGTTCGAGCTCCGCTTCGGGCCGTATGTGCCGAGCATCGACGAAGGTCTCGCCGGTGAGCCGTTCGCGCAGACGTTCGGCGACGCCACCCGGTGGATGCTGGGCATGGAGGTCGACTGGCAGGCGCTGCGACTACCGAAGACGCTGAGCTTCGGCCCGGGCGTCGGGGTCGGCTACACGTCGTTCAGCGAGGACGCGCTGCTCGCGGACGGCACGGGCCGGTCCGCCCAGGGGACCTCGCTCTCGATCCTTCCGGCGCACCTCGTCGGCGTCCTGCGCGTGGACGCGCTCGCGCAGCGGACGCCGATCCCGCTCGCCGCCCACGCCAAGCTCGGGGTCGGGTACGCCCTCTGGTGGGCCGGGGACGACGCCGACGTCGAGGGCGAGGGCGCGTCGTACGGCCTGCACTGGGCCGTCGGCGGCCTGCTCCTGCTCGACGCGCTCGATCCCGGCGCCGCGGTCTTCATCGACACGGACACGGGCGTGAACAACTCGTACCTCTTCTTCGAGTGGTACGAGTCGACGCTCGACGGCTTCGGCTCCGGGGGTCAGATGCGGGTCGGCTCGCGCTCCTGGCTGCTCGGGCTGGCCCTCGAGATCTAGCGGCCCCGGCCCCCGGGGTGCTCGTCACCTCGCGCGGAGGAGCCGGTCGATGTGCCTGCGCTCCCACTCGATGGCGCGCTCGTAGTGCCGGAACTCGCGCTCGCGCCTGGCGAACTCCGCGGTGTGCAGCGAGAAGCGGCTCCTGACGGTCGCCCCCGGGACGACGTGGTGGAGCAGCTCGTGGTACACGATGTAGCTCAGGAAGTAGCGAGGGACCCAGGGCTGGTCGAGCACGGGGTGGACCCGGACCAGGCGCTCGGAGACGCTGTAGCTCCCGAGCTTGATCGTGCGCCGCGCCGTCCCCGTGCGAGGGCGGGCCCGGCGGCCCCACGTGACGAGCACGTCACCTAGCGCCGAGCCGAAGTAGCGATCGTTCACGTCCGCGAGGACGGTGAGCAAGTCGTGGTGCTGGCCCGCCGTGCGGACCCCGCGCACGGGCCGCCAGGCGCGGATCCGGTGGGTGTTGGCCTGGATGAACTCGCCGACGACCGCGGACGCGGCCCGGTCGTCACGGACGACGTAGCGGACCATGGCGTCGAGGACGCGCTCCGACGCGCCCAAGAACATCATGTGGAGGCGCACCTTCAGCGTCCCGCGGGACCGGGTGTAGCTGATCATCCGGTGGAGGTTGTCCGTGACGGCGAGCTGCACCGGACCCCCGGCCGCCGCCTCGAAGCGGCGCTCGAGCGCCTGCCGCGCGCCCTCGTGGATGAAGATCTGCGGACCGACGGCGGCGAACGACAGATCGAGGGGCGCCAGCCGCGGATCGGGGATGCGCACGGCGGCCGGCGCGACACGTGGAGCGAGGTGCTTCGCGCGAGTGCGGCCGACCCTCCCCGGGCGGGGAGCGTGCCACGGGAGACCCAGCGCGGCGGCCATGGTGGACCAGGTACGGAGCGGGGCGGCGGGCGTCAAGAACAGCGCTTTTGTCTTGTAATTGCAGGTAGTTGACGGACGAAACCGGGACGCGCCGCGCAGCGCGGATCTGGCGCCCAATTCCGGGCCGCTGGCGGCCGAGTCCCCCCCCGGACGCGGGCAAAATCGACGCGCTGGCGCCGCGGACTACTCCAGGACCGCCGCGGCACGATCGCGCACGGGAATTCCCCGGGAAACCCACTGGTTGATCACAGGCTGCCCGACGCGCGCGCGCCGCCTACCGGCCCGGCAGCCGACGCCGGTCTGCACCCGCCGCTCAGCTCGATCGCGGCTGCGCTGCGGTCGCTCGCTTGGTCGTGCCGTTCTGCACCGGCGCGACCTCCTCGTTGCGCGGGCGAAGACCGTTGGCGACGAGCACGCGATCCTCGAGCTTCGCGAGGAGCTCCGGGTGCTGCTCGAGATACGAGCGGGCGTTGTCCCTCCCCTGGCCGATCCGCTCGCCCTCGAACGAGTACCAGGCGCCGCTCTTCTGCACGAGGTTCAGATCCGCTGCCAGGTCGAGCACCTCGCCGGAGCGGCTGACGCCCGTGCCGTAGAGGATGTCGAACTCCACCTCGCGGAAGGGCGGCGCCACCTTGTTCTTCACTACCTTCACGCGAGTCCGGTTGCCCACGACCGCGGGATCCTTGCCCGAGATCTGCGCCTCCTTGAGGGCGCCGATGCGCCGGACGTCGAGTCGCACCGAGGAGTAGAACTTGAGGGCGTTGCCCCCCGAGGTCGTCTCCGGGCTGCCGAACATCACCCCGATCTTCATGCGGATCTGGTTGGTGAACATCATCAGGCACTGGGAGCGGCTGACGGTGCCGGTGAGCTTGCGGAGCGCCTGGCTCATGAGCCGTGCCTGCAGCCCGACGTGGGAGTCGCCCATGTCCCCCTCGATCTCCGCCTTCGGTACGAGCGCGGCGACGGAGTCGATGACCACGAGGTCGACGGCGCCGGATCGCACGAGGGTGTCGGCGATCTCGAGCGCCTGCTCACCGTGATCGGGCTGGCTGATGAGGAGCTCGTCCGTCTTCACGCCGAGCTTGCGGGCGTACGTCACGTCGAGCGCGTGCTCGGCGTCGATGAAGGCCGCCACGCCACCCTGCCGCTGGACGCTCGCGATGGCGTGGAGCGTCAGCGTGGTCTTGCCGCTCGACTCCGGGCCGTAGACCTCTACGATCCGGCCGCGCGGGTACCCGCCGATGCCGAGGGCGAGATCGAGCCCGAGCGAGCCGGTCGGCACGGCCTTCACGTCGCCGCCGATCGTCTCGCCGTCCTTCAGGCGCATGATGGCGCCCTCGCCGAACTCCTTCGCGACCGTCGCCAGCGCGATCTCGAGCGCCTTCGCCTTCTGCTTCTCGTCCATCGGTGGGCCTCCTCGCACGGCCCCGGCTCGCCTCGCCGGGGATGAACCCGCGCCCGGCTCGGCCCCACGGGCCGCCGGTCACGCTCAGGAACCCCTGGATACTGCGCGGCCGTTCAGATGTCAATCCAGGAGCGGACCTTTTGGGGGAGGGCTCGTCGTGCGGCCGCGCGGGTCGCTCATGCGGGCGTCCGTGCTGCCGGATGGGGCGTCAGGGGCAGGCGCCGGCAGGGGCGCCGGCGGCCAGCCACTCGAGCAGCGCCTGCTTCTCCGCCGGCTCGAGCGGCTCGACGGGCGGATCGAGCGGCGCGGCCACGTTGATGAGCGGCATGAAGCCCGTCTCGACGGCCTCGTGGGCGCGCTCGTGGATCGGTCGGCCGAAGGCGCTCGGTGGAGGTGGGTACGTGGCGCCGAAATCGGCCGAGGACCGCAGCGGGAACGGCGCGCCGTGCGCCGGCGGCGAGGAATGGCACCGCTGGCAGACGCCGGTCACCACGGGCTCGACCTCGCAGGGAAGCCCGGCGCCACTCGCGTCGGCGGCGGCGTCGTGCGCGCCGCCGGAGTCAGGGAGGGGGCCGCCGCCCGCGCGGCCGAGCTCCGGCTCATGGTCGGCGCACGACGCCGCAGCGAGCGCGATCACGGCGGCCCAGCGCAGCGGGCGCAAGCCCGGGGTTCGGGTGAGGCGGGAGCTCATTCGGCACGCCGGTGCTGCCCGGCCGACGAGGGGGGAGCGTAGGGCAGGAGCCCCGACCATGACAACGGGGCGGCCTCGGCTGTACGCGCCTCGGCGCGCGTGGCACGCTGCCCGCGGTGGAAGCAGCTTCGGGCCTGGACGTTGGCGTCGCCTCGTCCCGCGAGGCGCGGCCCGGCGGGCCCGGGGCGAGCGCGCGCATCGGCGGGGCCCCCGCGGGCCGCGCCAGCGGCGCCCGCCCGGCGCCGGACGGGGGCGCGCCGTGACCCCGCGCCGCGTGAAGATCGAGATCCCGAAGATCCTCGAGATCCTGCCCCAGCGATACCCGTTCGTGATGGTGGACCGCGTGGTCGAGCTCGTGCCCCACGAGCGCATCCGCGGCGTGAAGATGGTGAGTTACGACGAGCCTTGGGCCCAGGGGCACTTCCCCGGTCGCCCGGTGTTCCCGGGGGTGCTCATCCTGGAGTCGCTCGCGCAGATCGGCGGGCTGCTCGCCTACGCGTCGGAGCCGTTCGACGCGTCCCGCAGCCTGATGTACTTCCTCGGCATCGACAAGGCGAAGTTCCGTCACGTGGTCACGCCGGGCGATCGGCTCGACCTGCACGTCGAGGTGATGAGCCACCGCTCCAACGTGTGGAAGCTGCACGGCGAGGCGACCGTGGAGGGCACTCTGTGCGCGCAGGGCGAGCTGCTCGCCTCGATCGTCGACCGCGATGGGTGACGAACCGACGCTCGTCCACCCGACGGCGGTCGTCGACCCCAGGGCAGCGCTCGGCGCCGGGGTGAGCGTCGGCCCGCTCGCCGTGGTGGGGCCCGGGGTGGAGATCGGAGACGGCTGTCGCATCGACGCGCGCGCGACGCTCCTCGGGCCGCTGCGCCTGGGGCGCCGCTGCGTCGTCGGGTGCGGCGCGGTGCTCGGCGCCGAGCCGCAGGCGCGCTCCCACCGGGGCGAGCCGACGTGGCTCGAGATCGGGGACGACACCGTGATCCGTGAGCAGGTGACGGCGCACCGGGGAACGGCGGCGAGCGGCGGCGTCACGCGCGTCGGGTCGCGCTGCCTCCTGATGGTCGGCGTGCACGTCGCGCACGACTGCTGCGTGGGCGACGACGTGACGTTCGCGAACCTGGTCACCCTCGCCGGGCACGTGCGGGTCGGTGACCGCTGCTCGTTCGCGGGGCTCGCCGCGGTGGCGCCCTTCGTCGAGATCGGCCGGGCCGTCTACCTGGCGGGAGGGTCGTGCGTGGAGCGGAACCTCCCTCCGTTCGTCATCGCGGGGGGCCACCGGGCGCGGGTGCGGGCTCCGAACTCCATCGGTCTGCGGCGGGCCGGGGCGCCGGCAGCGTCGATCCGAGCCGTGGAGCGGGCGTTCCGCCGGATCTGGACGCGCGGGCCGACGATCGCGGCGGGCGCGCGCGCCGCGCGAGCCGAGCTCGGCGACGATCCGTGGGTCGCCGAGCTGCTCGAGGCGCTCGATCGAGGGTTCGAGCCCCGACGCGTAGCGGTGCGCCCATGACGACGTTCGTCCTCGCCGTCGCGTCGGCGCTCGTGTTCTCGTTCCTGTGCTCGCTCGGCGAGGCCTCGCTGCTCACGTTGGGGCACGCCGACATCGAGCGCCTGGGCGAGTCCCGCGCGACCGAGATCTTGCGCCGGTTCAAGCGCCACATCGACGAACCGATCGCGGCGCTCCTCACCCTGAACACCATCGCGCACACGGCGGGCGCGTCCATCGCGGGCGCCACGTATGGCGAGGTGTTCCCGGTCGAGACGCTGTGGATCTTCTCGATCGTCCTGCTGACGGCGATCCTGGTCGGCTCCGAGATCATCCCGAAGACGCTCGGCGTGGTGTACGCGCGACAGCTCGCCGTGCCGATGGCGTGGTTCGTGTGGTCGCTGATCGGGATGCTGAAGCCGCTCCTCTTGGTCACCGGAGCGCTCTCGCGCCTGCTCACGCGGGGCGTGGAGAAGCCGATCACGTCGGTGGAGGAGATCCGCACGCTGGCGGAGCTCGGCCGGAGCGAGGGCGTCGTGACGCACGACACGGCGAGCATCATCGAGGGGGCGGCAGCGCTCGAGGACCTCACCGCCTATGAGGCCATGGTGCCGCGCCCACGCGTCGTGTACCTGTCCGGCGCGCGCACGTTCGCCGAGAACCTCGAGGTCGTCCGCGCCTCGGGCCACAGCCGCTTCCCGTTCACCCCCGACGGAGATCTCGACCACGTGAGCGGCATCGTGCACGTGCGCGACCTCATGTGGGAGATGGCCGGCACGGACGCCGGCGCCCCCTGGGCGAAGCTCCTCGGCCCCGTGATCGCCGTGCCGGACTCGCTCCCGCTCGAGCGGCTGCTCCGCACCTTCCAGGAGCAGCGCAAGCACCTCGCGGTGGTGGTCGACGAGTACGGTGGCACGCAAGGTATCGTGACGCTCGAGGACGTGCTCGAGGAGCTGGTCGGCGAGATCTACGACGAGAGCGATCGCGTGGACCCTTACATCGTCCGGCGGCCGGACGGCGCGCTCGTCTGCCGCGGGACGGCCGAGACACGCAAGGTCTTCGAGCTGTTGGAGATCGACGAGGAGCCGGAGCTCGTGAGCCTCGGCGGCTTCGTGTCGGGCTTGATCGGCCGCGTCCCCGTCACCGGGGAGCACGTCGACTGGCTCGGTCATCGCTTCACGGTGACGCGCGCCACCGCGCGCCAGGCGGAGCGGATCGAGGTCCGCCCCGCTCCGGAGGCGGCGAACGCGAAGGCCTCCCGCAGCCAGTTCCCGTCACGCTGAGCCGGGCTCAGCGCGGTCGGCGCCCACGCGGCCCGGCGCGCTCGAGCAGCGCGGCCATCGCGCGGAGCCAGCGCGCGCGCGGCACGGCAGGGAAGCCGGCGACCGTCGTGCCCGCGGGCACCTCGCCGATGACCCCGGACTTGCCCGCGACCCGCGCCCGCGCCCCGACGCGCACGTGGTCCGCGAACCCCGCCTGCCCGCCGATGAGCGTGCCCGCGCCGATCGACGCCGACCCGGCGAAGCCCACCTGCGCCGCCACGACACACCCGGCGCCGAGCGCGACGTTGTGGCCGACGTGCACGTGGGCGTCGAGCTTCACCCCGGGACCGAGCGTCGTCGGGCCGAGCGTGCCGGCGTCCACGGTGCAGAGCGGCCCGATCTCGGCGTCGTCCCCCACGTCGACGCCGCCGAGCTGGGGCATCCGCAGCCGGGCACCGTCGGGGCCCTCGACCCAGCCGAACCCCGGTCGTCCGACCACCGCGCCGTCTCCGACGATGACCCTCGCGCCCAGCCTCACCCCGCCGTGGATCACGGCGCCGACCCCGATCTGGGCGCCCGGCCCCACCACCGCCCCAGCCCGCACGACGGCCCCCTCGGAGACCACGGCGCCGAGCCCGACCGTCGCGCCGGCCTCGACCACGGCGGTCGGGTGGATGCCGCCGACGGAGCGCGGCGCCACGGGCGCGAGCAGCCGCGCCACGACCCACTGCGGGTGCGAGTGCGTCCAGCGGCGCCCCGATGCCACGCGGGAGGCGAGCGCCTCCGCGCAGAGGAGCACGCCCGGCGCGCGCTCGGCCTCGGCCAGCACGCGCGTCGAAGCTACGAGCACCAGGTCGGTCGGCTCCGTCGAGGCACCCGGCGGCACGACGCGACGCACCACGAGGTCGGTGCAGCCGCCCGGGTCGACGCTCCCACCGAGGGCCGACGCGAGCGCCCCCACGCGCTCGGGGCGGGGCAGCGCGACCCCCAGACCGCCGCGCGCCTCCGCGATCATCGCGAGCCCTAGTTGGACTTGTCCTTGTCGGCCTTCTCGCCCTTGCCGGCCTTGTCGCCCTTGTCCGACTTGCCGGATTCGCCGCCCTCGTCGCCCTGGTTGTACGCGGTGATCACCCGATCGGTCAGATCGAGATCGCTGCGCACGTACGGGACCGCCTGCTTGTCGATGACGACATCGTAGCCGTCACGCTTCGCCATCCGCTGGATGATGCCCATGCACTTCTGGAAGACCGGGCGCGTGAGCTGGTCCTGCTTCTTCTGGAGCTCCTTGTTGTACTCGACGAACAACGCTTGGAGCTGCGCCATCTCGCGCTGCCACTTCTCGACCCGCGCGGCGATCGCCTGCTTGCTGAGGACGTTCTGCTGCTTCTCGATGTCCTCGCGCTCCTTCTGGAGCTCGTTCTGCTTCTTGTCGAGATCGCGCTGCCGACTGTCGAACAGCTTCTTCAGCGTGGCGGCTGCCCGGAGGCCGTCCTCCGTCTCCATGATGGCGCGCTGCGTGTCGACCACCGCGATCTTGGTGCTCGCGTCGGCGTGCGGGGCCCCGAGCACGAGGGCCGCGCCGAGGGTGAGGCCAGCGAGCGCTCGGCGAAGGAAGGAGTGACGCATGCGGCCGGCTTACCGGGCGACCCAGGCACGGTCAAGTGAGCGGGGCGGCTGGGGACCTGCGATCCCGTGCCCGGCGATCCCGTGCCCGGCGATCCAGCAGCAGGTCCCGGGAGCCGGCCTCGCGGCGCCGAGCGGCGGGCGCGACCGCACCCGGAGCGTCCGGGCGCCTGCGGCCGCCTGCCGCGGCGGCGAGCGGCGGGCCGGCGCCATTCGTTGCCAGAACGTCACGGGTGAGGCATTCTTCGCGTCGTATGCGAGCCGCGCGACGCTGGATGGCTCTCGGAGCCACGCTCGGCGTGGCTGGGGCGTGCTCTTCCGGCGGCGACCCGGGCGGCGCGCCACGCGGGTGGGGGGGCGGCGCAGGCGACGCGGCCGCCAGCGACGCCGGGCCCGGTGGCGCCGGCGCCGGGGGCGGAGCCGGGAGCGGCGGCGGATCGGGGGGCGGCGGGGCGGCGGGCGCGGGCGGGGGCGCGGGCGGCGTGATCACGAGCGGGGGCAGCGGCGGCTCCGGCGCGACCTCGGGCGGGGCCGGCGCGAGCGGCGCGGCCACCGGTGGCTCGGGCGGCGGCGGCACCACCGACGCAGCGCCCGACGTGCAGTTCCCCTACGACGCCGGGACGGGCACGGACGCCCTCACACAGGACTCCGCCTGCGCCACCGGATCGGCGCAGGCCGAGCTCGTCCCTCTCGACATGTACGTCGTCGTCGACCGCTCCGGCAGCATGAATGATCCGCAGCCGCTGCCTCCGCCGCCGGATGGCGACTGCAACGTCGGCCAGAACGTCAACTCACGCTGGTGCTTCGCGGTCAACGCGCTCGCGGGGTTCTTCAATGCGCCGAGTTCGGCCGGCATGGGCGTCGCGCTCCAATTCTACCCAGCCAACTGCACGATCACGTGCGGTTGGGTCAATTGCACCAGCGACTGCTGCGCGAACGGCGCCTGTTGCCAGGGGACGTCGGTGGCCACGCCGGCGGTGGGTTACGGGCTCCTCCCCGGCAACGCGGCCGCGCTCATCGCCGGGTTGAACGCGGCCGACCCGATGGGCGGGACGACCCCGACGGAGGCGGCGCTGCGGGGCCTCGCCACGTGGACGGCAGCGAACCGCGTGGCAGGCCGCACGATGATCGGCATCCTGATCACCGACGGCCTGCCCAACGGCTGCAGCACGAACACCGCGACGCTCGCCGGGATCGCGAGCGGGCACCTGGCGGCGACCGGTATCCGGACGTTCGCGATCGGCATCGAGGGCGCGGACTACGGCGTCCTCGAGCAGATCGCGCTGGGCGGCGGCGGGCCCTCCCACACGACCGGCTGCGGCCCGGGCTACGCGACGTGCCACCACTACGACGCCGGGACGGGCAGCTCACAGCCGCTGATCGACGCGCTGGCTGCGATCCAGGGCTCCGCGATCGGCTGCACCTACCAGATGCCACAGACGGACGCGGGCGTCGTCGATCCAGATCAGGTGTCGCTCGAGTACCGCGCGGGCGGCACGGGCGCGCCGCAGTCGGTGCCGCGCGTGGCGGACCAGAGCCAGTGCGGCACGAGCGGCGGCTGGTACTACGACAACCCGGTCGCGCCCTCGACGCTTCAGCTCTGCCCGTCGACCTGCGGCGTGATCCAGAACGACGGGACGGCGAAGGTCGACATCCTCCTCGGCTGCCTCGGCTCATGATCCTGCCGCGGCTCCTCGTCGCGGCGGCGTGGGCGGGGGTCGTGGGGATGACGGCCTGCGGCACGACCCCGCCCACCGGCGCGGGCGCGGGCGACGACGCGGGGGCGACCGACGCGACCGGTGCGGGCGGGAGCGGCGGGGCCGCGGGGAGCGCCGGCGCGGCGGGCGCAGGGGCGCCGCACGACGCGAGCGACGCGGACGGCGCGGAGGGCGCGAGCGACGGCGGCGGCGGCGGGGCCGCGAGCGACGCCGAGGCGGGCACGGAGGACGACACGCTCTCGAGCAACCGGCAGCGCCTCCTCTGGACCTACCTCCGCTACCTGACGAGCACGGGCGCGCCTCCCCAGTCGAACGGCGTGTCCGGCTCGAACGTCGCCAGCGCCTACGAGGTCTGGGAGCGGCTGGATGCGTCCACCCGCGCGACGTTCCTCACGCTCACCGCGAGGATGCAGGGGAGCGTCGTCGGCTCGACGGGCCGGTCGATGCTCTCCCACGTGGTGCGGCTCTATCGCGTGGTGGGCGGCGAGGGGGCGACCGCCAGCGAGCCCGGAAGCTGCGGCGGCGGCGAGTTCAACCGCATGATCGTCTCGATGGAGCCGGCGCTCCACGCCGCGCTGCTCGCGGCCGCCGCGCACCAGGGGGCCGCGCAGCCCGGCGGCGCGTTCGACCTCGCCGACGTGTTGCCCGGCACGGCGTGGCGCGACTCCCACGACCTCGGCGGGCCGCACGCGCCGTTCGACGCGACCGACGAGACGGCGGAGGGCGCGCCGCGGGGCCAGACCCAGTACTTCCGCGATCCGGCGTCGGCGGTCGCCCTGGCCCCCCTCGGCCGGCTGGACCTCGAGTCGCTCGTCGACCCGTACGCGCTCGAGATCGATCACGACTACGACTGCATCCACGCGTCCAATCCCCTGTGCACCTACGTGTACTACGGCCCGCTCTGCTCACCTCAGCCGAGCGCCCTCGGCGTGGAGATGTACGAGTCGAAGTACCCGGGCAACGAGCCGTTCGCGGTGCCTTGACCCCGCTTGGGGCGCGCTCCCGGGGCCGCCCGAGGCTTCGCCTCCGCGGCCTGGGTAGCCGGAGCCGGCGCGACACGCGCGGGAGACGAGCGCGAGCTCAGAACACCCAGCCCACGCTGAGCGCCAGGCTGAACGGGACGACGCGGCTCGTCGCGGCCAGGCGCCCCTGCGCGTCGACGTCGTGCGCGAGCCCGACGCCCAGCGCCGGCGTGAGCTCCTGGACACCGAGGACGACGAACCGGTGCCCGAGCCTCACGAGCTCGCTCGAGGTGTACGCCGCGCCCAGGTCCCGATCCCGCCGCTCGTCCCGGAGCGCGGTGCGCGCTGCGTCGAGCGAGAAGCCCAGAAACGGCCCCGCCAGACCGTGCGTGTTGGCGAACACCTCGCGGCCTGCGAGCCAGAGGCGCACCTCGCCGCGCACCGCGAGCCCGAGCGAAGAGTAGTCGCCCCGCGCGCTCGACCACACGCCGAGCCCGCCGCCGACGCTCCAGCGAGGAGCTACGAGCCGCTCGTAGCCCACCGCCACCCCACGAGAACCGATCGCGAACGGCTCGTACGTGACCGCGTTGCGCTTGGGCTGCGGCGCGGCGACGGCCCCACGCGCCCCCCCGGCGCTCGCCGCGACCACGGCGGCCAGCGCCCACGCCCCCCGCCGGATCAAGGCTCCCCCAGCTCCCGCAGCAGGAAGTCGGTGATCGCGAGCCACCCCTCCGGCGTCTCGAGCGGCACCAGGAGCTGGAGCTCTCCGGGATCGGCGGTGGAGTTCAGCAGGTGTCCGCCGCCCGCGAGCTCGAGGAGCGACGCCTCGTTGCCCCGCGCGACGAGCGCCGCCCGCATGCGCTCCGACTGCGCCGGATCGGCGATCCAGTCGCTCCCTCCCACGATCAGGAGATAGGGTGCCTCCCCTTCTCTCACGTGGCGAGCCGGGGACGCCAGCTCGTACCGCTCCGGCACCTCGTCGCGCGTGCCGCCGAGCAGCTCGACGAAGAGCTCGTGCGGCTCGCGGAGCAAGAAGTCGTGGATCCCCGCGCCCGGGATCACCGCGGCGGGGGCGGACGGGCGACCGGCGTCGCAGTCGGGCGCGAACGCGTCCTCGTCCCAGGCGACGCCCAGGAGGGACGCGAGGTGGCCGCCGGCGGAGTAGCCGAGGACGGCGATCCGATCGGGGTCGATACCGTAGTCCGTAGCGTGATCCTGGAGGAAGGCGAGCGCGCAGCCCACGTCCTGGAACATCCGAGGGTAGGCGCCCTCGGGGAGCAGGCGGTAGTTCACGCTGGCCGCGACCCAACCGGAGCGCGCGAGGCGCTCGCCCATGCGCGCGAAGTGACGCTTGTCCCCGAAGGTCCACGCGCCACCGTGGATCATCATCACGGCCGGGTGGAGGCGGCCGTCGTCGGGGAGGTAGAGGTCGAGCGTCGTGGCGTCACCGTGGCGCCGATCGTACGGCACGTCCTCGAGCGTGCGCGGCGCCGCGCAGGAGGCGCACACCGCGGCGAGGAGCGCGGCGCCGGCGAGCGAACGGGCGCGCACGGGGGTGATCCTTCCGGCAGGCCGGCCCAGCGTCAAGCAGGCGCGGGCGCCCGGGGCGGCGAGCGGTTGGCCAGCCCGGAGATCTGCGTCACGATCGGCGGGCGTCGATCGCGCCGCTGCGCGGCTGGAGGCCCCCCATGACGTCTCGAGGCTCGTTCGTCGGTGTGGTCACGCTGGGCGCGGTCGTCGCCTGCGGCGGCGGGGAGTTCGCGAGCGGGGGGAGGGACGGCGGGGCGGGGACCGGGGGGGCGGGGTCCGGGGGCGCGGGGAATGGATCCGGGGGGGGTGTATCGGGCGCGGGGGCGGGAGCGAGTGCGGGGGCGGGAGGGAGCGCGGGCACGGGAGGGAGCGCGGGCGCGGGAGGGAGCGCGGGGGCGGGAGCGAGTGCGGGGGCGGGAGGGAGCGCGGGCGCGGGAGGGAGCGCGGGCGCGGGCGCGGGCGCGGGCGCGGGGGGCGAGCGCGGGAGGGAGAGCGGGCGCGGGGGGCGAGCGCGGGGGCGAGCGCGGCCGCGGGAGCGGGAGCGAGCGCGGGAGGGAGAGCGCGGGCGCGGGAGGGAGAGCGGGCGCGGGCGCGGGCGCGGGGGGCGAGCGCGGGGGCGGGCGCGGGAGGGAGAGCGGGCGCGGGCGCGGGGGCGAGTGCGGGGGCGGGCGCGGGGGCGGGCGCGGGAGGGAGAGCGGGAGGGGAGAGCGCGGGGGGCGGGGCGTTGACAGTGATTCGGGGGGGCACCAATGCTCCCCGCGCGTGAAGCTCCAGGTGCTCGTGTTCGGACCGGCTGCGGTGGCGCTCGGGGCGTCGGCCTGCGAGGTGACGGTGCACGAGGGGGCCACGGTGCGGGACGTGCTCCGCGCGCTCGGGGAGCAGGTGCCGGCGCTCGCGTCGTGGGCGCCGCTGGCGCGGGTCGCGCGGAACCACGCCTTCGCGGCCCCGGGGGAGACGGTCGAGCCGGGGGATGAGCTCGCCTTGCTCGTGGCGATGAGCGGCGGCTGACATGGAGCCGATCGAGGTCTTCGTGCTGGCCGGCGGCAAGAGCCGGCGCTTCGGCTCGGACAAGGCGCGCGCCCCGCTCGCCGGCGAGCCGAACCTCGCGCGCCTGGCCCGGCAGGCCGCCGCCTCGCCGCTCGTCGTTCGTGTGCGCGCCATCGCGGACCGGGAGGGGAAGTACGCGGACCTCGGGATCGAGACGCTCGCGGATCGCGTGGCGGAGCACGGCCCGCTCGCCGGCCTCGAGATCGCGCTGACCGAGGCGGCCGCCGAGTGGGCGCTCGTCCTCTCGTGCGACCTCACCGAGCTGCGCCCCGAGTGGATCGAGCGGCTCGCCTCGCGCCGCGGTGAGCACGACGCCGTCGTCTTCGCAGCGACGCGGCCCAGCCCGTTCCCGGGGCTCTACCGGCGGTCGGCGCTCGGCGCGGTGCGGGAGGCGTTGGCGACCGAGGACCGCGCGGTCGTCGGGCTCCTCGCCCGGCTGCGCGTCGCGACGGTCCCGGTCCCGCCGGAGTGGCCGGCGGTGCCCCAGGTGAACTCCCTCGCGGATCTCGAGCGCTGGCGCGCGGAGCGCGGCGCGGCCGGCGCACCTGCGGCGAGCGCCCCGGCGCGCATCGAGCTCCGGATCGTCGATGGCCCGCTCGGGCCGCTGGCACCGGACACCGTCGCCGAGTCGGGCGCCACCGTCTCGTTCGAGGGCGTCGTCCGCTCGGCGGAGGGCGCGGGCACCGTCAGCGCGCTCGACTACGAGGTGTACGACCCGATGGCGAGCACGGAGCTCCGCCGGCTCGCCGAGGAGGTCGCGCGCGCACACGGGCTCACCTCGGTGCTCGTCGAGCACAGCCGCGGCCGCGTCGCCACCGGCGAGCGGTCGTTCCGGCTGGTCGTGACCTCGGCCCATCGCCAGCCCGCGCTCACGGCGACGGGGGAGTTCATCGATCGGATGAAGCGCGACGTCCCCATCTGGAAGCGCGCCGTCCCCTCCAGCGCAGGCTGATCTGCGCGGCCACCCGCTGCTAGTACGCCCCCCATGGACCTCACCCCGGAAGCCCAGCTCGATCGCCTCCTGGCACAGCTTGCGCCCGTCGAGACGGAGGCGCTGCCGCTCGACGCGGCGGCCGGGCGTGTGCTCGCGGCGCCGGTCGCCGCCGATCGCGACAACCCGGCCGTCGACGTGTCAGCGATGGACGGGTGGGCGATCCAGCGCGGAGATCTCAGCGTCGGGGCGCGCCTGCGCGTGGGCGGCGAGTCGCGGGCCGGCCCCGCGCCGCCGCCCACCGTCGCGGGCGAGGCGATCCGCATCGCCACCGGCGCCCCGTTCCCGGCGGGCGCCGCCGCGGTCGTCCCCGTCGAGGACGCCACGGAGGCGAACGGCGAGGTCACGCTGCGCGCGTTGCCGCCCGCGCACGGCTACGTCCGCCGCCGCGGCGAGAACGTGCGCGCCGGCGCGCTCCTCGGGCGCCCCGGCCACCCAGTGACGCCGCCGGTCGCCGGGATGCTGAGCACCTTCGGAGGCGCCACGCTCGCCGTGCACCGGCGCGTGCGCGTCGTCGTGCTCACGACCGGCGACGAGGTGCGGCAGACGGCGGATCGACCCGAGCCCTGGCAGCTCCGCGACTCGAACGGCCCCACGCTCCGCGCGCTCCTCGGCCGCGCCCCGTGGCTCGAGCTCGTCCGGCACGACCACGCCGAGGACGAACCCGACGCCGTCCGCGAGGCGCTCCGCCGCGCGCTCGCCTCGGCGGACGCCGTGCTGCTCACGGGCGGCGTCTCGCGCGGCGCGCACGACGAGGTGCCAGGCGCCGCCGCGGCGTGCGGCTGCACGACCATCTTCCATCGGCTGCCGCAGCGCCCCGGCAAGCCGCTCTTCGCCGCGATCGGGCCCGCGGGGCAGGCGGTGCTCGGGCTGCCGGGGAACCCCGTGAGCGTGCTGGTCACCGCGCGGCGGTTCGCCGTGCCCGCGCTCCGCAAGCTCGCGGGGTTCGCCGAGCCCGTCCGCAAGGAGCCGCTCCTCCCGGTCGCCCACTGCGGCGAGGGGCTCCCCGGCGTGTGGGCCTTCCGCCTGGCCCGCCGCGCCGGGGGTGGCGTCGAGCTGCTCGAGCCGAAGAGCAGCGGGGACGTGGTCGCCGCCGGCGACTCGGACGGCTTCGTCATCGTCCCGCCCGGCGCGCCCGCCGGAGATACCCCACGCCCCTTCTGGGCGTGGGAGT
This sequence comes from Polyangiaceae bacterium, assembly GCA_020846005.1. GTDB lineage: Bacteria > Myxococcota_A > Polyangia > Polyangiales > Polyangiaceae > JADLEQ01. The sequence continues at coordinate 8,420 of JADLEQ010000037.1, read as the reverse complement.
TCGACTAGCGCCGACCGTCGCCGGGGGAGCGCGCCCCCGTCACGCTCCAGGTAGCCCGCCCCCCCTGGGCCGGTGGTGCCCGGTGACCCCGCGGCCAGCGGGCCCCTACGACCTCGGTGGCGTCACGCTCGCCGCGTTCTTCAGCTCGGGGACGGCGATCGGCGAGCCGTTCAGGAACACGACCACGTCGGGGCGCCGGTTGTGGCCGCCCTGGCTGACGGTGAGCTGGTTGACGATCAGCCCGTCGTTGCTCTCGAGCGCGTCGAAGTCGACGGCGCGCACCGGGTCGTAGCCGATGGTGTCGTCGGCGCGCAGGTACTCCGCGCTGACGCCGTTCACGAGGTCGTCGTGCAGCTCGTGGTTCGCCTCGACTGGCTGGGGCGATGAGAACCGCGTGAGCTTCCGGAACGACTCATCGGGGCGTTCGCGCAAGACCGTGGGGTTCAGCCGCGCGAGCGCCTCGAACCACGCGAGCGCGGCTTGCTCGACGACGGACTCGGTGAAGGCGCTGATGGCGCCGTCAGCTCCTCCAGCGCCGCACGCATCGCCCGGAAGCTCGGCGAGGTGTTGCGGGCCGGTTGCATGTGCTCCGCGATCGCCCGAGCGGCCTCGACCTTCCTGGGCCCGCCAGTCTGGAAGTATCCCGCCGCCTGGAGCGCTCGTTCGAGGGCCTCCCAGGTCCCGCCGACCACCGCGTGTGGCCTACGATACCGCCGCTCATCCGGGATGGTTGCCGAGACACGAGGATAGGCGGCGCGAACGGCGCCCCAGTCGCCGAAGGACCAGGCCTCCAGCTCGAGCTGCGGCGGACGGCAGTCGTCGTCGTCGCGATCCACGAGCACGACGATGCGCCAACTCGCCGGGAGCCACCTGCGATATCCCTGGAGTCGTGCAGGCCGTCGAGCACGAGCGTCCGGAGCGCCCCGTAGTTCTCGACCCGCAGGTACTCGATGCGGGCGGGACCCGAGGAGGGATCGACGGACTTGAACTTCGGCCTGGTCTTGGTCATCTCGAGTCTCCGGCTGCGAACCTGCCTCTGTCCGAGCGGGTCGTGCGCGACCCGAGGGAGCGGTGAGGGCTCGGTGTCAGCGCGACCATGCAGTCGACGAGGTCTGCTTCCACGATGGCCTTGCGAGTGTCGCCCTCGCCGGCCTGCGGCGACGACATGCTGCCGTTCGCCAGCACGAAGCCCGCGATGCCCGTGGGCGAGAGGTGGTGGAGGAGGTGCTGCACCCGGGCGAAGTTCGCGTTGCCTGCGGGCAGCACGCCGTACCTGCAGCGCACGTCTTCCTCGACGCGCGGCTGGCCCCAGTCGCTGTCGTTGAACGGCGGGTTCGCGAGGACGTAGGCGGCTTGGAGGTCCTTTGGGCCGTCGGCGTGGAAGGTGTCGCCGTGCACGATGTTGGCGTCGATGCAGCGGATCGCGAGGTGCCGCTTCGCGAGGCGCCGCGTCGTGTGGTTCGACTCCTGGCCGTAGATGCTGATGTCGCCGGCGCGCCCGCCGTGCGCCTCGGCGAACCTCTCGCTCGAGATGAACCTGCCGCCCGAGCCGCAGGCAGGGTCGGAGAGACGTGCTCGTACTCGGCCGCGTCCATGTCGTTGCGGAGCTTGTCCGCCATCTGCCAGAGCTTCTCTTCGAAGCCCACCACGGCATCGGAAGTGGAGCCGATCTTCGTGCTCGCCTGCTTCGCGTCGAGCGCGGTCGTTCTCTCGGCCGCCTTGGGCCGTTGGAGCTCGTGCGGTGAGCCTTGGACGGCGCTCCCGCCCGGGTACCGGTCGAGCCTCTCGCCGGGCCGGACACCCTGGTAGCCCTGCTGCCCCCCGGATCGCGGGGGCCAGGCGTCCGAGGACACCCCTCGCGGTGTGGACGTTCGCGTCCGCGACCGCTGGCGTGGGGGCAACCGGATCGATGGCCGACGCGTCGCCGGAGCTCCGGCCTCCCGGTTGGCGGCGCGCGGGGCGGGCGGCGGCCGGCTCCAAACGGCGCGAGTGTTGGTCGCGGCGCTCGGCGGCTCGACGCCCGCTCGGCTCGTCGCTCGCGCTGGTCGCCGCCGGCGCGCCGGGCGGCGCGGCGCGCGCGGGATCGCGGCGGTTCACGGTCGCCCCGCTGCGCGGCGCCGTAGGTTGGCGGCTCGCGGGGGCCGCGCTAGACGCGCCTCGGTACGATGGCCGCTCGCGACCAGCACGGGACGAACCCGCCGTGGGGCGACACGTTCCGCGTCATCGGCCGGCCCGGTCGCAAGGTGGACGGCCTCGCGAAGGCGACCGGCGCCGCGCTCTACACGGACGACCTGCAGCTCCCCGGCATGCTGCACGCGCGCACGCTGAGGAGCACCGTGCCGCACGCGCGGATCGTCCGCGTCGACACCTCGCGGGCGCGGGCGCTGCCCGGCGTGCACGCGGTGCTCACCGGCGCGGATCTGCCGGAGCGGTACGGCGTCATCCCGTGGACGCAGGACGAGACGGCCCTCGCGGTCGACAAGGTGCGCTTCATCGGGGACGAGGTCGCGGCCGTCGCCGCCGTGGACGAGGACACCGCGCTGCAGGCGCTCGACCTGATCGAGGTCGAGTACGAGCCGCTCCACGCGTTCCTCGATCCGGAGGAGGCGCGGACGCGCGCGGAGCCCCGCATCCACGAGGACAAGAGGGACAACGTCTCCAAGCACGTCCGGCTCGAGTTCGGCCCGGTGGACGCCGAGCTCGCCGGCGCCGAGCTGATCGTCGAGGGCGACTACTCGTTCCAGAGCACGACGCACGCCGCGATCGAGCCGCACTGCGCGGTCGCCGCCCACGATCCGTCGGGGACGCTCACGCTGTGGAGCTCGACGCAGATCACGCACTACGTGCACCGCACCGTGGCGCGCGTCCTCGGGCTGCCGGAGTCGCGGGTGCGCGTCATCCAGCCGTGCCTCGGCGGGGCGTTCGGCGGCAAGTCGGATCCCTTCAGCCTCGAGCTGTGCGTCGCCAAGCTCGCGATGATGACGGGGCGCCCGGTGAAGATGCTGTGGACGCGCGAGGAGGTCTTCTACGCACACCGCGGCCGCCACGCGATGCAGATGCACTACCGCACCGGCGCGACGAAGGACGGCCGCATCCGCGCCGTGGACGCGAAGCTCCTGATTGACGGCGGCGCGTACAGCTCCTTCGGGCTGGTGACGACCTACTACGCGGGCCAGCTCCTGACGGGTCCGTACGCCTTCCCCTCCTACCGTTTCGACTCGACGCGCGTCTTCACCAACAAGCCGCCCTGCGGGCCCAAGCGTGGGCACGGCTCGGTCCAGCCGCGGTTCGCGTTCGAGACGCAGCTCGACGAGGTCGCCCACGCCCTCGGCCTCGATCCGATCGAGGTCCGCCGCCGTAACTTCCAGGGCGCCTTCGTCGAGACGGTGAACGGTCAGCGCGTCACCTCGAGCGGGTTCCTCCAGTGCCTCGAGGCGGTCGAGCGCGCCAGCGGCTGGGCGGAGCGCCACGGCAAGCTCCCGCGCGGGCGCGGCCTCGGCGTCGCCGGGTCCATGTACATCTCCGGCACGAACTACCCCGTCTACCCGAACGAGCTGCCGCAGGCGGGCATCCAGCTCAAGGTGGACCGATCCGGGCTCGTGCTGGCGTTCACCGGGAGCAACGACATCGGGCAGGGCTCGAGCACGCTGGTCCGCAACATCGTGGCGGAGGAGCTCGGCATGGATCCCGCCGATGTCCGCGTGGTCGCCGCGGACACCGATCTCTGCCCGGTCGATCTCGGCGCCTACTCCAGCCGCGTCACCTTCATGGTCGGCAACGCGACGATCGACGCCTGCCGGAAGCTCCGGCGCCAGCTCGTCGAGGCGGTGGCGGCGAAGTGGGAGGTCGATGCGGCGCGCGTCGCGCTCGGCGCGGGCCACGCGCACGACGCCGAGGACCCCTCCCGCTCCCTCACGACCCGCGAGGTGTTCCAGCTCGCGGAGGCGCGCTTCGAGACGCTCGGCGCCACCGGCTCGTACGACACCCCCGAGCTCGGCGGCAAGTACCGCGGCGGGACGATCGGCGCGTCACCCGCGTACTCGTTCACGGCGCACGTCGCCGAGGTCGAGGTGGACGAGGAGACGGGGCGGGTCACCTGCACCCAGCTCTGGGTCGCGCACGACTGCGGCCGCGCCCTGAACCCGACGCTCGTCGCCGGGCAGATCGAGGGCTCCGCCTACATGGGCGCCGCCGAGGCGACGCTCGAGCATCACCAGATCGACGGGCGCGGCCTGCACACGGGTCCTTCCCTGCTGGACTACCCCATCCCCACGTCGCTCGACGTCCCGGAGCTCCACGCGATCGTCGTCGAGAGCCTCGACCCCGAGGGCCCTTACGGCGCGAAGGAGGCCGGCGAGGGGCCGCTGCACCCGGCGATCCCGGCGATCGGCAACGCCATCTTCGACGCCGTCGGCGTGCGGCTGCGGGACCTACCGTTCACCCCCGCGCGTGTCCTCGCCGCGCTCCGCGCCCAGGCAGCGGGAGGGCGCGGCTGATGTTGCGTCTCCCCCAGCTCCAGGTCGCGCGCCCCCGCACCGTCGAGGAGGCGCTCGCGCTCCTCGGCGGCGAGGGGGCGCTGCCCTTCGCCGGCGGCACGGATCTGCTCCCGAACCTCAAGCACCGGCTCCTCGCGCCGCAGACGCTGGTGTCGCTGGCGGGCGTGGAGGGGCTGTCGGGTGTGTCCGTCGACCCAGGCGGCGCGCTGGTGATCGGCGCCACGACGCGCCTGCACGAGGTCGCCGAGCACCCCGAGGTGCGCGCGCGGGCGCCCGCGCTGGCGATGGCCGCCGGCCTCGTCGCGAGCCCGCAGATCCGGCGCATGGGGACGCTCGGCGGCAACGTCCTCCTCGACACTCGCTGCCGCTACGTGAACCAGTCGGCCTTCTGGCGCAAGTCGCTCGGCCACTGCCTGAAGAAGGACGGCGCCGTCTGCCACGTGGTGCCCGGCGGGCAGAAGTGCGTCGCCGCCGCGAGCAACGACACCGCGCCCGCGCTGCTCACGCTGGGCGCGTCCCTGACGGTCGCGACCGCAGCGGGGACGCGCGAGGTGCCGCTCGAGTCGCTGTGGAAGCCGGACGGCGTCTACAACCGCCGCCTCGCGCCGAACGAGCTCGTGACGGCGATCCGCGTCCCCGCGCAGGCGGCCGGCCACCGCGGCGCTTACCTGAAGCTCCGCCCGCGGGAGTCCTTCGATTTCCCGCTGCTCGGGGTCGCCGTCCGCGTGGACGCGGCCGGCGGCGTGGTCCAGTCGGCGGACGTGGTGGTGGTCGCGCTCCAGGCGGTGCCCCGCCGCGTGACGGGCGCGAGCGACGAGCTGGCGGGGAAGGCGCTTGGCACGCAGGAGCTCGAGGCGGCGATCGTGGCTGTGGGGGCGCGCGCGCACCAGCAGTGCCGGCCCCTGCCGAACGTCCCGGGCGATCCGGACTACCGGCGCGAGATGGTGCCGGTGTTCGTGCGGCGCGCGCTCCGCGCCGCGGCGGGATGAGCGCACGCGACGGCGCAGCGGGAGCGGTCCTGCTCGCGGCCGGGCGGTCCTCGCGCGCGGGGACGGCGAAGGCCCTCGCGACGCTCGCCGGCGAGCCCCTCGTGGTGCGCGCTGCGCGCACGCTCGCCGCGGCGGGGTGCGCCCCGATCGTCGTGGTGACCGCCGCGCCGCACGCTGCCGCGATCGAGCGGGCGCTCTGCGGAACCCCGCTCGGGTACGTGAGGAACCCGGACCCGGATCGGGGGATGCTGTCGTCCGCGCGGCTCGGCGTCGCCGCGTTGGGGGGCACGGCGCGTCGGCGCCCGGTGGTGCTCTCGCTGGTGGACCACCCGCACGTCGCGGCCTCCACGATCGCTGCGCTGCTCGGCGCGCTGCGCGGCGGCGCGGCGGCGGCCCGCCCGACCTACGCGGGCCGGGGCGGGCACCCGATCGCGCTCTCGGCGCCCGCGGTGGCCGCGCTCCTCCAGGCGGACGAGCACGGCACGCTCCGGGAGGCGCTCCGCGCGGGCGGCCCCACGCTCGACGTGCCGGTCGACGATCCGGGGGTCGCGGAGGATCTCGACACCCCGGAGGCGCTGGCGGCCGCCGGGGTCACGCCCGGGCGCGGAGGGTAACGGACGGCGGGCGGGCCACCCGATGTCACGGACGCGCGAGCTCCGTCGTCTCCAGGGTGGAGACCGATGCGATGACGAGAGTCGTGATTCTGGGCGGCGGCTACGCCGGGGTGATGGCTGCGCTGCGGCTGTCGGGGCGATCCGGGCGGGGCGCGGCCGTGACGCTGGTGAACGAGCGCGCAGCCTTCGTCGAGCGGATCCGGCTGCACGAGCGCGCGGCTGGCCGGCGCGTCCCCGCGCGCTCGCTCGCCCGGATGCTCCGCGGCACGCGCACGCGCCTGGTCGTCGATCGGGCGGTGCGGCTCGACCCCGCGCGCCGGACGGTCACGCTCGGCGGCGGAGGCGAGCTCCGCTACGACCTGCTCATCTACGCCCTCGGCAGCGCCCGCCGTGACGGGCCGATCCCGGGTCTGGCAGAGCACGCGTACGACGTGGCGACGGAGCCGGGCGCGGTGGCCCTCGCCTCCCGGCTCGACGCCGCCCGCCGCGGCGCGAGCGTCTGCGTGATCGGGGCGGGGCTCACGGGCGTCGAGCTCGCCACGGAGCTCGCCGAGGCCCGCCCCTCGCTGCGCGTCACGCTGGTCGCCCGCGGTCCGGTCGGGGCGGGGCTCTCCGAGGCGGGGAGCGAGGCGCTCGGCGCCGCGCTCCGCGAGCTCGGCGTGCGGGTCGTGGAGCACGCGGCCGTCCGCGCGGTGGGGTCCGGCGCGGTCGAGACGTCCGACGGGGGCCGGCTCGACGCCGACGTGTCCGTCTGGTGCGGGGGCCTGGCAGCCGCGCCGCTCGCGCGCGAGGCCGGGCTCGCCACCACGCCGAGCGGCGCGCTCGCGGTCGACGCGGAGCTGCGCGCGCTCGGCGCGCCGGACATCCTCGGCGCGGGCGACGGCGCGGCGATCGTCGCGCCCCGACCACTGCCGCTGCGCATGGCCTGCGCGACGGCGCTGCCGCTCGGCGCCCACGCGGCCGACAACGCGCTCCGGGCGCTCGCGGGGGGCGAGCTCACGCCGTTTCGGTTCGCGTACGCGCTCCGCTGCCTGAGCCTCGGGCGCGAGCGGGGGCTCATCCAGCGGGTGGCGAGGGACGACACGCCGTCTCACGGTGTGGTCGCGGGCGCGGCCGGCGCCCGGATCAAGGGCTCGGTGTGCCGGTACACCACGGCGGTCCTCGCCATCGAGCGGCTGCTCCCGGGCAGCTACACCTGGCCCGGCCGCCGATCGACCGAGCCCGCGATCGAGGCCATGCTCACCTAGCCATGGCGCACGACTGGGCCGGCGCGTTCGCCCGCGAGCGCGAGCACCTGTTCGGAGTCGCGTACCGGATGCTCGGCAGCGCGACGGAGGCGGACGACGTGCTCCAGGACGCGTGGCTCAAGGTCCACGGCAGCGAGGAGGCGCCGCGATCGGAGCGCGCGTGGCTCACGACCGTCGTGGTCCGGTTGTGCCTCGACGCGCTCGGCTCGGCGCGCGCGCGCCGCGAGCGGTACGTCGGCCCGTGGCTCCCCGAGCCGCTCGCCAGCGCGGCGCCCGCGCCCGGCGCCGGGGAGGAGGATCCGGAGCGCCGCTACGGCCTGCGCGAGTCCGCGAAGCTCGGGCTCCTCGTGATCCTCGAGTCGCTGTCGCCGCTCGAGCGCGCCGCGGTCCTCCTGCGCGAGGTGTTCGAGTGGGAGCACGCGGAGATCGCGGCGGCGCTCGGGCGCTCCGAGGCGGCGTGCCGGCAGCTCCACCACCGCGCGCGCGGGCACGTCGAGGGCCGTCACCAGCGGTTCTGCACGACCGAGGCGCAGGCGACGCGGCTCGCACATGCGTTCGTGCTGGCAGCGGGGGGCGGCGACCGCGAGGAGGTCGCCAGGCTGCTCGCGGCGGACGCCGTCGTGGTGAGCGACGGCGGCGGCGTGGCGAAGAGCGCGCTCCGCCCCATCCACGGCGGCCGGCGCGTCGCGGCGTTCCTCTGTGGCGTCGCCCGCAAGGTCCGGGTCCCCGTCTCGCCCTCCCTCGCGTGGGTGAACCACGAGATCGCGGTGCTGCTCCACGAGCCGAGCGGCCTCACCGGCGTCCTCGTCCTCGGCGTGGACGGCGACACCGTCCGCGCCGTGCGCTGGGTGCGCAACCCACGCAAGCTCGCCCACCTGGCGCGGGCGCTCGCCGGCTGAGCGCGCCAGCGCGCGCGCGACGAGGGCGACGCGCGCGCCGCCCCTCGAGCCACCATCACCGCCCCCCCGGCCGCCGCCCCGGGCTCAGGCGCTCACTTCACTCGCTCCGCGAAGGCGTCCAGCGCCTCGGGCGTCAGGCGCACGCGGACGAGGTGCGTGACCCAGTTGGTGTTCG
>JADLEQ010000036.1 GCA_020846005.1 Polyangiaceae bacterium | reverse complement strand
TCGAGCTGGACCCGGACACGCTGACGAAGCTGGAGGCGGAGCTGGAGCTCGCGTGGAGCGCGGCGCAGTGAGCTGACGAGGCGCGCGCGTGGGGGTAGACTCGGGGCCCATGGGCTCGAGGCGCAGCGCGGCGCGGCTGGCGGTGAGTGTGGGGGCGCGCGCGCTCGCCGCCCTGCTGGGCGCGGCGGTGTGCTCGTGCGCGGAGGAGCCAGCCGCGCGCCCGGCGGACGCGGCGGCCGGCGGGGCGCTTGCCGTGGTGCTCGACGTGTGAGCGCTCGGCGCGGGGTGCTAGGCTCGTCGCCATGAGCTCGATCCGTCTGCTGGTGGCCGGCGTAGTGTTGGGTGCGGCGGGCTGTGGCGGGGATCCGGCGGCCGTCGGTGTGTTGCCCCCCGAGGACGGGGGGGCGGGGGCGTGCGGGAGCGCGGGGGCGAGCGGGAGCGCGGGGGCGAGCGGGAGCGCGGGGGCGAGCGGCAACGCGGGGGCGAGCGGGAGCGCGGGGGCGAGCGGCAACGCGGGGGCGAGCGGGAGCGCGGGGGCGAGCGGCAACGCGGGGGCGAGCGGGAGCGCGGGGGCGAGTGGGAGCGCGGGGGCGAGTGGGAGCGCGGGGGCGGGTGGAGGCGCGGGGACGCCGGGCGCGCTGATGGGCACGTTCCAGCTCACGTACTACTGGGTCGCGTACGAGGGCGAGTACTCCGGCGCAGCGACCGCGCCGCTCTACGACGAGAGCTGCGGCGTCCTGGCCAGCGTGCCGAGCAGCTTCCGCAGCGCGATCTCGCTCGAGGGCACCGGGCGCCTGCTCGACGGCCGCCTGCTCAACGTGAGCGGGAGCTGCGCTTGCCCCTACTCGCCCTGCTTCCTGGTCGCGGACACTGCACACCCGTGGGGGTATGGTGTGCAAAACCGAGCGCTCGTCCCGTTCCGCTCGATCGCGGTCGACAAAGACGTCATCCCGTACGGGACGCGCGTCTACGCCCAGGAGCTCGACGGCGTCACCATGCCCGGCGAGGCGCCGTGGGGCGCGTTCGTGCACGACGGCTGCTTGCAGGCGGACGACACGGGCGGCGCGATCGTCGGCGCGCACATCGACTTCTTCGCCGCGCTCGAGGAGCACTACCAGACGCTCGACACCCAGCTCGGCCTCTCGAACGTCACGCTCAGCGCGGGTGGCTCGCGCTGCCCCTGACCCCGGGGGGCGCGCGCGCCCTCGGCTCGAACCGCGCCTCCGCCGGGTCGGGTTGCGGGCGCCGGCCGAATCGCCGACGATGAACCCGGCGTCCCTTCGCCGGCGGACAGCACCTCATGACCCACGACGCGATCGTCATCGGCTCCGGTATCGGGGGCAGCGTCGCGGCTGCCGTCCTCGCGCGCGAGGGGTGGCGCACCGTCCTCCTCGAGAAGAACAACCGCTTCGGCGGCGTGTGCTCCTACTACGAGAAGCGCGGCTTCCGGGTCGACATCGGCACGCACATGTTCTCGCGGGGGGCACGCGGGCCGCTCTCGCGGATCGCGCGCCGGGTCGGCGGGCGGCCGATCGAGTTCTTGCAGACTCGGGATCTCGCGCGAGTCGTCGGCTTCGGCGGCTGCATCGACGTGCCCCGCGACCCGTGGCGCCTGCCGGCGTTCGCGGCGTCCGCGATCCGCCAGCTCGAGCTCACGCCGCGCGACGTGCGCGACGGCGCCCGGTTCCTGCGGGACGTGATTCGCTTCGACGAGGCGCGGCTGCCCGAGGTCGACCGCATGACGATGTGGGACTTCGTCACCGGCTACACCGAGAACCCTCGCCTGGTCGGCCTGTTCGGCTTCCTCCTCGGCCTCTATTTCATCCTGCCGCTCGACCGCGTGAGCGCGGGCGAGGGGATCTGGTGCTTCAAGCGCATGGCGCGCGAGCACGGCCTCTCGTATCCGCGGGGTGGCGCCTACTCCGTCCCCGGCTGCTTCCTCGACGCCGCGCGCGCCCACGGCGCCGAGGTGCTCTCGCGCAAGCGGGTGACGCGCGTCGAGGTCGCGGACGGTGCGGTGCGCGCGGTCGTGTGCAGCGACGGCTCCAGCTACGAGGCGCCGGCGGTCATCGTCACGGCGAGCCCGAAGGACGTGGTGGACCGGCTGGTGGGGCCTGCCCCGTTCCCCGACGACTACGTCCGCCGTGTGCGAGGCCTCGACGGCTCCATGATCGCAGTCCAGGCCAAGGTCGCCCTGCGCCGGCCGCTCGTGCGCGCCGGCGCGCTGGTCGGCGCGCACGCGAGCGGGCTCGACCTGCGCGACATCGGGCTCCGAGATCTCGACGAGATGTACCAGCACGTGGTCGCGGGCCGTCTCGCCCCGATCACCCCGGTGTACGCGCCGGTGCCCACGAACTTCGACCCGTCCCTGGCGCCCGGCGCGGCGCAGCTCGTCACCGCGTGCGCCGTGGCGCCGACCACCGACATCGAGCTCGAGGACACTCCGCGTCGCTGGACGGAGAACCTCCTGCAGACGCTACGCGCGCTGATCCCCGGCTTGGACGATGAGCTGCTCTGGGTCGACACCTTCACCACGCAGTCGGTCGAGAACTGGACCGGCAAGATGAACGCACCCGCCGTCAGCACCGGCCAGACACCGGGGCAGGTCGGCAATCGGCGGCCTCCGGTGCATACCCCCGTCCGTGGCCTCTATATCGCCGGCTGCGGCGCGGGCGGTCGGGGCGTCGGCACCGAGCTGGCGGCCGCGAGCGGCGAAGAGGCCGCCGATCGCGTGGTGCAAGACACCGTGAACGGCCTGCTCCCCCGCGCGGCGACCACCGGGCGGCGGTGACGTCGCCGCGAGCGCCATGGGATCGCGCGGTCGTCGTCGCTGCCCGTCCCCGGCGCACCGAGCTGCGCCTCGCCCGCAGAGGCGGCGGCGTCGCCGGCGGCAGCGCGCGCAGCGTCCCCGGTAGTCGCCCAGGTGGCCGGCGCCCGCCGCCTCCCCGGCCGCAGCGGCGAGCGCTCGCCCTTCCCGCCGCCCGCGCTCGTCCCGCCGCGGCCGCGCGCGAGCTGAGCGGGCTCGCGGGACGACCTGCATCACCCGTGGGGCTGGGGGCCTCGGCGGGCGGTCGAGGGCCGGGGCGGGGCAGGCGCGCATGGGCGAGGCTGCCGGTGGGGGCATCGCCTGCACCCGGCCGGGACCCGCACCACGGCACGAGGCCCGGGCGGGCTCAGCCGCCCAACGCGTACGCCTCGAGGAAGCGCAGTCCCTCGACCACTGCTGCGTCCGCGTTCACGACGTGGATCGGCACCCGCAGCGCCCACGCCAGGCGCACGGGCTCGAAGAGCAGCGCGTGCAGCCAGCTCTGAGTGCACAGGTCCATCCCCTGGAAGTCCAGCTCGACGGTGCGCTTCGCGAGCACCGCCGGCCGGATCACGTCGAACGCGTCCACTCGCGGCGACCCGGGGCTCGGAGAGAAGTGACTCCGAGCCCTGCCTTTCGGAGCGGTCGCGCGCATCGTCCGATCAGCGCGCGACGGGCGCCAACGACGCCGTCAGCACGGCCCGCGCGGATTTCTGCGGTTTCAGGTGGCTGCCGACCGGCGCGAGGCGATCGCTTGCCCGCGCGCCGGAGAGCAGGCCCAAGCGCTCGCGGTGAGCCGAGCCGCGCCGGCCGGCGGCGCGCCTCCAGGGTTCGTCCAACTCTCGTCGCCGTCTCGCGGGTGGAGCGCCTCGCGCGTTGTGGGGCGAGGTGTCGGGCGGTACGATGTGCCGACGAGCGAAGGGAGCCAAGATGAAGGACGTTCGACGAGCCGTGCTCATCCACCCGGCGTCACGCCGGTACTCGGGATACCTCTCGACGCACCGCTTCCCCGGCCTCGTCACGTCCCACGCGGGGCTCGGCATCCTCGCCGAGGTCCTGGAGCGGATCGGGGTCCGAGCCCGCGTGTACGACGAGAAGATCACGCCGTACGACGACTCTCTGGTCGACGGCGCCGACCTCGTCGGCATCTCCGTACAGACCTCCTGGGCGCCGCAGGCGTACCGGATCGCGAGCCAGGTGAAGAAGCTCGGCATCCCCGTGGTGCTCGGCGGCGTCCACGCCACCTTGAACCCGACGGAGGCGATCCAGCACGCCGACTGGGTGGTCCGCGGCGAGGGCGAGCCGACGCTGCGCGAGCTCGTGGAGAAGCTCCGGGCCGGAGCGTCGCTCGGCGGCGTGGCGGGGCTCTCGCACTGGGTCGACGGCAAGGCCGTCCACAACGTGAACCGCGCGCCCCTCGGCACGGCCGAGCTCGACGCGCTGCCGTGGCCGACCCTCGATCGCATCGAGGGGATCACCGACGAGCGGCGCTACCCGGTGAACCGCCGAATCTACTTCACGATGGCGACCCGCGGGTGCGACCAGATCTGCAACTTCTGCTCGATCATCAAGGTCTTCGGCGGCGCGCTCCGCCACCGGAGCGTCGGCAGCGTCATCGACGAGCTCTCGGCGCGCTGGGACCCGGAGCGGCAGTTCCTGTTCTTCATGGATGACAGCCTCGCGGTCGACACCGTCTACCTGAAGTCGCTCCTGCAGGCGCTCATCGACCACAAGCTGGTGCCGAAGCTCGGCTGGCACTCGCAGATGCGCGCGGAGGTGGCGCGCGACGCGGAGCTGCTCGACCTCATGCAGCGCACCAACTGCACCTTCGTCACCTGCGGCTTCGAGTCGATCCAGCCCGCGAGCCTCAAGGCGCTGCAGAAGGGCCAGGGGCCGAAGGACATCCGCCGCGCCATCGAGCGGCTCCGTGCGCGCGACATCCTCGTCAACGGCTTCTTCATGTTCGGTACGGACCACGACGACGAGCAGGTGTTCGACGACACCGTGCGGTTCGCGCTCGAGTCCGGCTGCGTGATCGCCGGCTTCATGCCGCTCACGCCGTTTCCCGGCACGCCCACCTTCGAGTCGCTCGACGCCGAGGGGCGCATCTTCACGAAGGACTGGGAGCTCTACGACGTGCAGCATGTCGTCTACCGTCCACGCAAGCTCACCCCGTGGCAGCTCTACTGGCGCACCATGGCGTGCTACCCGAGGTTTTACGCTGGCGCCCCCTCGGCGCGGAACCTCGGCGTGCTCCGGCGGCGCAGCATCGATCCGGGGATGCTCGTCGTCGGCGCGCTCTGGCCGTTCCTCAAGCAGATGAGCTGGGCGCACGAGGTGGTCGCGAACCTCGACTACCTGCGCGAGCTGCGGCGGCACTCCCGCTACGGTACGCCCTTCCCCGATCTGGGCGACCGGCACCTCTGGGCCAAGGATCTGATCTCGGGGCGGAACACCCCGCGGCTCCGCTCGCTCGTGCCCTGATCACGCGCGCGGCGCGTCAGCGCAGCGCCGCCCGGATGGACTCCTCGACGATGGCGAGGAGCTCGTCGAGGTCCGCGTCCGGCGCGTTCAGCGCCGGGGTCACGTAGACGACGTTGCCGAGCGGTCGGAGGTAGGCTCCGCGCGCGCGCGCCTCGTCGTGCACTCGCCAGCCGCTCCGCTCGAGGTACCCCGCTCCCTCGAGCTCCGCGGCGCCGACCATGCCGAGCGAGCGCGTCGCGCGGACGCCCGGGAGCCCGGCCAGGCGCTCGAACGCGCGGGCGATCCGGGCCGCCTTCGGCCGCGCGCGGTCGAGGACTCGCTCGTCGCGGTAGATCGCGAGCACCTCCCGCGCGATCGCCGCGCCGAGCGGGTTGCCGCAGTAGGTGTGGCCGTACCAGAACGCGCGCTCTGGCCCCCCGCGAAAGGCCTCGTACACGCGCTCGGCGACGAGCGTGGCGCTCATCGGCAGCATCCCCCCCGTGAACCCCTTGGCGGTGCACAGCAGATCGGGGGTCGTCCGCGAGTGCTCGCACGCCCAGAAGGGCCCCGTACGGCCGTAGCCCGTGAACACCTCGTCGGCCACGAGCAGAGCGCCGTAGTGATCACACAGGCGGCGCGCCTCGGCCAGGAGCGCGGCGTCGTAGACGCGCATCCCGGCCGCGCCTTGCACCACCGGCTCCAGCACGACCGCCGCGACCTCCGAGCCGTCCCGCTCGAGGAGAGCGGCGAGCGCGGAGAACGCGCGCTCGTGGGCGCCGTCGCCGTACGGGACGCGGAGGCAGTCGAGGAGCACCCCAGCGAACGGCCGCCGGAAGAGCTCGACCCCGCCGAGCGCCGTCGCCCCGAGCGTGTCGCCGTGGAACGCGCCGTCGAGCGCGAGGAAGCGCACGCGCTCGGGCGCGCCCGTCTGCGCGTGGTACTGGAGCGCGAGCTTCATCGCGACCTCGACGGCCGTCGAGCCGTCGTCGCTGAAGAACACGCGCCCGAGGCCGGGCGGCGCCACCGCCGCGAGCTCCTCCGCCAGCAGGGCCGCGGGTTCGTGGGTGATCCCGGCGAGCGCGACGTGGCAGAGCGCGCGGGCCTGGCGCTCCAGCGCGGCGACGAGCCGCGGGTGCCCGTGGCCGAGGAGCGCCGCCCACCACGAGGCGTTGGCGTCCAGGTAGGAGCGGCCGTCGGCGTCCCACAGGCGGATCCCCTCGGCGCGGGCGATCACCAGCGGCTCCCGGCGCTCCGCGTCGTCGATGGGGGTATAGGGATGCCAGAGGTGTCGCCGATCGGCCGCGACGATCCGCGCGCGGGGCGTCACGACGCGCTCCGGAGGCGGGTCTCGCTGGGCGCCGGCTCCTCGCTCGCCTGCACGTTGGGCCACGGGAACTCGAGGATGGCGCGCGTGCCCGCCCCCGGATCGCTCACGAGCGAGAGGCTCCCGCCGTGCGCCTCCATCATCCGGTCGACGATCGGCAGGCCGAGGCCCGTGCCGCTCGGGCGGGTCGTGAAGAACGGATCCCGCGCTCGCTGGAGCACCGCCGCGTCCATGCCGTGGCCGTCGTCGATGACCTCGATGCGCAGGCGGCGCGCGCCGTCTCGCTCCGCGCGGCTGGAGCGCACGCGGACCACGCCGCCCTCGGGCATCGCCTGGCAGGCGTTCTCGATGAGGGCGTCCAGCATCAGGCGCAGGAGGTTGGCGTCCGCGCGGACGAGCTCGAGCGGCTCCCGCTCGTCGGTCTCGAAGGCGACGCCGTAGTCGCCCTTCACGAGCGTGCCCGCGCGCGAGACCAGCTCGGGGAGCGAGATGACGGACGCGGTCACCGTCACCGGGCGCGCGAAGCGCAGCAGGTCGGTGACCAGGCGATTGAGCCGCGCCGCCTCTTCGTCCACGATGCCGAGCAGCATGCCGCGATCGTCGCTGGCGAGGCCCGGCCGCCGGAGCGTGCTCACGGCGTTCATGATGACGGCGAGGGGGTTGCGCACCTCGTGCGCGATCGCGGCGGCCAGCTCACCGACGGCGGCGAGCTGTCGCTTGCGGACCAGCTCGTCTTGCACCGCGCGGAGCTCGGCGTAGGAGTGGCGCAGCTCCTCCGTCTTCGCGCGGAGGCGCTCGGTCGTCTGCGCCAGCGCGCCGCGGGTCTCCGTGTACCGGACGAGGAGCGAGCCCGTCACCGCGAAGGCGTACAGCGCGAAGCCATGAGGGAGGAGGAACGGCGCCTCGGCGATGCGGAGGAGCGACACCACGTCGATCAGCGCGGCGGCGCTCACCACGACGCCGCCCGCGAACGCCGGCAGCACGTGTCGTTGCCCCGCGAGCGCCGCGCGGCCGAGGAGGCCGGTCGCGCCGAGGAGCTGGACCAGGCCGAGCGCGTAGAGGGGCCAGGTGATCGGGCTCACCTCGACCGGGGCCTGAGCGATCGGCAGTGGGATCCAGCTCGACATCGCCGCAGGCGGCGGGCGCACGGTGGGGCTGCCCCAGAGCCCCGACACCGTGAGCAGCTCGTAGACCGCCGCCACGACGTACAGCGTCGCGAGCAGGCGCCTGGGCGCTGACGCCCGCGCGAACAGCACCACGAAGTGGAGGTTGAGCGTCGCCCCGACGATGGCGCCCGCGTGCGAGAGCTGCAGGCCGCGCACCGCCGT
Source organism: Polyangiaceae bacterium (assembly GCA_020846005.1). Classification (GTDB taxonomy): domain Bacteria; phylum Myxococcota_A; class Polyangia; order Polyangiales; family Polyangiaceae; genus JADLEQ01. The sequence goes on along the minus strand of JADLEQ010000036.1, from coordinate 3,398 downwards.
GGACTCCCCGCTGTGGAGGTGCATCAACGCGCCGCCGGCCGACGCGAGCGCGAGCGCCAGGCACAGCAGCCCGAAGACGCGGTGCTCCGGCTCGCGGAGGCCGAACCGGGACGCGAGCACGAAGTAGAGGCCGAGCAGCACGAGGACGAACGTCCACGCGACCATCACCCCCGCGACGAGCTCGTTCGTCATGGCGGCGCTTCGAGCCGGGGTCGCCGGCACCCCTCGATCGGCTGCGGGGGCGGGACCGGCGCGTCCAGGTTGACGGTGACGGTGCGTCGCGCGGCGGCCGGCGCCCGCTCCCCGGCGCCGGGCGGGGCGGCGGCGACCTCCACCTCGAGATCGCCGCTCGGGAGGCCGTACGCCACGCCGAGCCCGTGCGCGGAGAGCGGCGCTCGCGCGTCGACGCCCGGTCCCGTGATCCGCACCGCGAGCGACGGCGAGCCCTGGGCTCCCAGCACGAGGGCGTCGACGAGCATCGAGTCGGCGGCCCGCTCTCCGTTGTAGGTGCCACGCGGCGACAGCAGGACGACGAACGGCGCGGGCGCGGCCGTGCGATCGCGCGCGCCGACATGGAAGACGACCGCGGCGTACGGCCCGCGCGAGGCCGCCGACGTGCGCCGGTGGGCGACGCCGCGCTCGTCGAGCGCCGCGACCACGAGCGTGTGCGCGCCGTCCGCCAGCGGGGCGCCCTCCGGCGCGAGCTCGCCCAGGCGCACGCGATCGAGCGCCGGGAAGCGGCGAGGCGAGTGGTCGTCGAGCGCGACGGCGACGGGCCCGGGCGGCTCGCGGCGCACCCGCACGGCGTGCGCGCCTGCCTTCGCGCGCGGAAGGAGCTGGTCCGCGAAGGGCGACAGGATCTCGAGCCGCGGCGCCTCGCTCGCCGGGAGCGGGAGCTCGACGACTCCGGCGAGGCAGGGAGCTGGCGGCGGCGGCGCGGCGCTGCTCGCGGCCGGCGCGGGCTGCGCGCTCGTCGCCGGCCGCGGCGCCACGGACGCGACCGGCGCCGGGCGGGGCGCGGGCGGGGCGCCGCCGCAGCCGATGCCCGCGCACAGCCCGAGGAAGACGGCGGCGTGCCGCGCCATGCCGTACACGCTAGCACGCGCCGCGCGCTCCTCGGCGCGCGACGCGGGGGGCCCCGGGTGGAGGCGCGCGCGCCGATCTGCTACCCGCCACAGACAGGCACATGAGCTACGTCGTCTTGGCGCGTAAGTGGCGCCCGCAGAGGTTCGAGGACCTCGTCGGGCAGGAGCACGTGGCGCGCACCCTGGAGAACGCCATCGTCGCCGGCCGCGTCGCGCACGCGTTTCTCTTCACGGGCGTCCGCGGCGTGGGGAAGACGACCAGCGCCCGCATCCTCGCGAAGACCTTGAACTGCATGGGCAAGCCCGGGGGCCCGCCGCTCGCGGCCCCACCGACGACGCCCTGCCTCGAGTGTCCGGCGTGCCTCGAGATCGCCGCCGGGTCCGATGTCGACGTGCACGAGATCGATGGCGCCAGCTACAACGGCGTCGACGAGATCCGCAAGCTCCAGGACCAGCTCCCGTATCGCCCGCAGCGCGACCGCTTCAAGATCGTGATCGTCGACGAGGTGCACATGCTCTCGTCCTCGGCGTGGAACGCCTTCTTGAAGACGTTGGAGGAGCCGCCCGCCCACGTGAAGTTCGTGTTCGCGACGACCGAGGCGCACAAGATCCCGATCACCATCCTCTCGCGCGTGCAGCGCTTCGACTTCCGCATGATCGGCGCCCAGGCGATCCGCGGGCGCCTGCGCCAGGTCGTGGACGCGGAGGGTATCGAGGCGACGGACGCTGCGCTCGGGATCCTCGCGCGCGAAGCCGCCGGAAGCATGCGCGATGCGATGAGCCTGCTCGATCAGGTGATCGCCTGGGGCGGCCAGCGACTCGAGGCGCTCGACGTCGCGCGCGTGCTCGGGGTGGCGAGCCGCCAGGCGCTGCACGAGCTCGCGCGGGCGCTCGTCGCGGGCGACGCGCCGCGGTGTCTCGAGATCGTGCAGGGGCTGGTGGTGCAGGGGTATGACGTGGTCCCCGTCGCGCGGCACCTGCTCGAGCTCCTCCGCGATCTCGTCGTCTCGCGTGTCTGTCCCTCGCCGTCGGAGCTGCTCGACCTGTCGCCGGACGAGCGCGCCGAGGTCGCCGCCCTCGCCGCCGCCACGGACGCCGACGATCTCGTCCGCCTGCACCAGGGCTTCTCCCAGGGCTTCGATGAGGTCGCGCGTGGAGCGCAGCCGCGCGCAGCGCTCGAGATGCTCCTCGTCCGGCTCGCGCGGCGCCCGGCGCTCTTGCCGCTCGACGAGCTGGTGACGAGGCTCGCCGCGCTGGAGCGCCGCCTGGCGGGCGCGGGCGGCGGGCCGCGCGAGGGCGGGGCGCCGCCGGCGGCGGGCGGCGGGGCGCGAGGTCCGGGGCGCGCGCCTCCGCGAGCCAGCGCGGCGCCGCCGGTCGCCGAACGAGCCGCGCCCGCGCTCGAGGCCGCGCGCGCGCCGGCCGCGCCACCCGAGGCCGCGCGCGCACACGCCGCGCCACCCGAGGCCGCGCGCGCACACGCCGCGCCGCCCGAGGCCGCGCGCGCACACGCCGCGCCGCCCGAGGCCGCGCGCGCACACGCCGCGCCGCCCGAGCCGACGCCCGAGGCGCTCGGCGCGAGCTGGCGATCGATCGTGGCGCAGGTGTCCGCGGAGCGCCCCGACCTGGCGGCGTACCTCACCCACGCGACTCCGCTCGAGCTCGGTCCACGGCGCGTGCGCCTCGCGTGGCCGGCGGCGGCGCCGTTCGCTTCGCACGCGACCACGCCGGAGGCGCGCGCGAGCCTCGCGGGCGCGGCAGGCAGGGTGCTCGGTGGGGACGGGCCGGCCATCGAGCACGAGCTCGACTCGCCGCGGGCGCGCGGCGGCGCCACGCTCTCCGCGCAGGCCGAGGCCGAGCGGGTCGAGCGCGATCGGGTCGCTCGCGAGCGGGCGCTCCACCACCCGCGGGTGCTCGACGCCATCCGCATCCTCGGCGCGCGCGTGCGCGAGGTCCGGATCCCGGAGAGCTGAGCGTGCTCCCCGAGGCGATGCGGCGGCTCGTGCGCCTGCTGGCGAAGCTGCCGGGGGTCGGCGAGAAGACGGCGCAGCGCTACGCGCTCGAGCTCGTCCGGCAGCCGCAAGTCGCCGAGGAGCTCGGCGCCGAGCTGGCGACGCTCGCGTCCCGGGTCGGCCCCTGCGCGCGCTGCGGCCACCTGGCGGAGGGCGAGCCCGGCGCCGAGCGGCGCTGCGCGATCTGCCAGGATCCTCGGCGCGATCCGTCGTCGCTCTGCGTCGTCGGGCGGGTGCAGGACCTCCTCGCGCTCGAGCGCGCCGGCGCGTTCCGCGGCCGCTACCTCGTGCTCGGGCGGTTGCT